>NZ_VWSD01000417.1 GCF_009829685.1 Cellulomonas citrea | reverse complement strand
GCGCGGCACGAGGCCGGGTCGCCCAACGTGCTCGGTGCGGTCGCCCTCGCGCAGGCCTGCGAGGACCTGGCGGCGCTGCCGGCCGGTGCCCTGGAGCGGCACGAGGCGGTGCTGCGCGAGCGGCTGCTCACCGGGCTCGCCGGGCTGCCCGCGGTGCGGGTGGCGCGGCTGTGGGCGGACTCGGGTGAGCCGGTGGGCGTCGTGACGTTCGCCGTCGAGGGGTACGACCCCGGGCTGGTCGCCGCGTACCTGGCCGCCGAGCATGGGATCGGGGTGCGTGACGGCCGGTTCTGCGCGCACCCGCTGCTCGCGCACCTGGGCCTGCAGGCCGGTGCGATCCGCGCCTCGATCGGGGTCGGCACCACCGGCGACGACGTGGACCGGCTGGTCGACGGCCTGCGGGCGCTGCTGGAGACCGGGCCCACGGCGCACTACGTCGTGGTCGACGGCTGCTGGGCGGTGGCTGACGACCCGCGGCCGCTGCCGACCGTGCCCGGGCTCGACCAC
>NZ_VWSD01000416.1 GCF_009829685.1 Cellulomonas citrea | reverse complement strand
ATAAGGTTTGGCGACCGTTATGATTTCACGCTAAGGCTTGTACCTGAACTCCATTTTCACAGCAAAATGCATTTAGATCAAGACTCAAAATGATAAGTCTTCGTTAATACAGTGTTTTTAATCATCAAATAAGTTCCTAGATCGAGCTTTGCCTTCTTCTGCGTGTCCGTTTTATACGGCTGGCATGTGGTGTGGGTGGAAGGAACAAGCGACGCTAGCGCACCACAGCGATTGTTTTAGATGGATATAACAAGAATCTAAGGCAAGAGTTGCTACTAGGGAAAATCGACAAAGCAACAGCGTGATGAGTAGTTCAGGGATGCTTTAAATTGTATGTTGGGGAAACCCTCACAGAGATAAGCAAACTGTTCGGTTTGAGAACGTGTCGATGCGGTGTGTGAATCGTAATCTCAGCCTATGTAGGAAAGTACAATTACCTACTGTCGTGGACGACCGATGCGTGGCTCCGTCAGCCTGAAATTGGTATTCGGCAATACTTTAAGAGCTA
>NZ_VWSD01000415.1 GCF_009829685.1 Cellulomonas citrea | reverse complement strand
GCAGTTGGGTGGCGTCACGGTATGCGGCCAGGTCCAGATTCTGCCGGATGGGCGATACCCCCGCAGCGTCAGTTGCCGGCGCTGGCGCCGCGGGCTGGCCGAGTTCGAGCAAATGGCCGGGCGGCGGCGCCAGCAGGCCACTGACCTCGACGATGCCACTGGGTGTCTCGATCGGCGCCAGCCGGGTGCGGTCGACGAAATTGCGCTGCACCCAGCCGCGCTGCACCATCACGACCTGCTCGCTGCCCTCCAGCGCCAGCGGTGTCAGCACATAGAAGCCGGGCACGCCGTGCATCTGGCGGTTGTCGAGGTAGAGGGTCTGCGACGCAAGCCACAGCCCGCGCAGGTGGACCGGCCGCTGAAAGTTGGCATCGCTGGCCTTGTCGAGTGCCAGGAAGTCGGCCTGGCCGAGTGCCGGCCTGTGCTTTTGCGCCTCGACCTGGGCCTGCAGTGCTTCTTTTTGCGCCGCGCGTGACAGCTGCCAGCGGCCCAGCCAGGCCGTGGCCAC
>NZ_VWSD01000414.1 GCF_009829685.1 Cellulomonas citrea | reverse complement strand
ATCGGATCCGCGGATCCATCCGCTGTTTCTGCGTCTCTTTTTCCGTGAGAGCTATCCCTTCACCACGGAGAAAGTCTATCTCCCACAAATTCCGGGACTGGTAAACATGGCGCTGTACGTTTCGCCGATTGTTTCCGGTGAGGTTATCCGTTCCCGTGGCGGCTCCACCTCTGAATTTACGCCGGGATATGTCAAGCCGAAGCATGAAGTGAATCCGCAGATGACCCTGCGTCGCCTGCCGGATGAAGATCCACAGAATCTGGCGGACCCGGCTTACCGCCGCCGTCGCATCATCATGCAGAACATGCGTGACGAAGAGCTGGCCATTGCTCAGGTCGAAGAGATGCAGGCAGTTTCTGCCGTGCTTAAGGGCAAATACACCATGACCGGTGAAGCCTTCGATCCGGTTGAGGTGGATATGGGCCGCAGTGAGGAGAATAACATCACGCAGTCCGGCGGCACGGAGTGGAGCAAGCGTGACAAGTCCACGTATGACCCGACCGACGAT
>NZ_VWSD01000413.1 GCF_009829685.1 Cellulomonas citrea | reverse complement strand
ACGGCTACAAGCCGCGCAACGAGCCGCCGAGCCGCAATGCCGGCGGCAAGGTCGCGAATTTCAAGCGGATCGAATGGCACATCCTGCCGGATCCGGCGACGGCGGCGGCCGCGCTGAGCACCGGCGAGGTCGACTGGTGGGAGCGCCCACTCGCCGACCTGCAGCCGATGCTGGCGAAGAACGCCGACATCAAGCGCGAGGTCATCGATAAGGCCGGCCGTGGCGCGATCATCCGCCTCAACCACCTGCAGCCGCCCTTCAACAATCCGAAGGTGCGCGCCGCCGTCCGCATGGCGGTGAAGCAGGAGGACTACATGCGCGCCGCCCAGGGTGACGATACCGAGATGTGGCAGGTCTGCCGTAATCTCTGGTGGCGCGGCACGCCCTATTATACCGGCGAGCAGGAAGACCTGATGCCGCAGAGCCTTGAGAAGGCCAAGGTCGCGCTCAAGGACTCCGGCTACAAGGGCGAGAAGGTCGTCATCATCAATCCGACCGACTTCCCGGAT
>NZ_VWSD01000412.1 GCF_009829685.1 Cellulomonas citrea | reverse complement strand
AATAAAAATTAATGTGCTAGAAAAAACCTGAATTATTGCCCATTCAATTGAATGGGCAATAATTTAAGCAGAAACAATTACATTTTTTAAGCTTGAGCGGAAAGTGGAACACCAAATAATCGATCAAAAGACCAATTAAAAATAAATGTATAAATTGGAATGATAACAATTAAAGCCGCATCTAATAAAAAAGCCTCTAGAAAACTAATATTCATCCACCATGCAATCAATGGAATAAGAAAAACCACCAAGGTTAATTGAAATCCGATCGCATGAGCTACACGGCGTTTTACCGTACGTTGTCGTAAAGTTTGGCGTTTTTCCCATGCTTCAAAAATTAAGTTATAAATAAAGTTCCAGCTCACAGCAATCGTGGTAATCAGGAAAGCCAAAGGCCCTGTATGGGTTAATTGTGTACCCGAAAGTAGTGCCAGCCCTAAAGAAGAAATACCCAGTCCAATGATTTCATAGGTACTTACATAAATTACTCTACGTTTAAGACCTTGCAT
>NZ_VWSD01000411.1 GCF_009829685.1 Cellulomonas citrea | reverse complement strand
AACCTGCTCCTGTCTGCGGGGGAGGATGATCCCGGCCGGGGGGCTCAGTAGCAGTTCAATGCCAGCAGGGCGCTGACCGAGCCCGTTACCCACATGGCGCCGGGCATGAGACGGGCGCAAAAAGACAGGTTCATTATGCACAGGAAGCCGCTGAGGCTGGCCAGGCCCATGAAGACCAGGCTGCCATAACCCCAGCCAAAGCGCTGGCCACACAGGATAAATACCGTTGCCAGCAACAGGCTGCCGGCGTAACTCAGCCCCCGCGACTGGGCCGCGCTCGGCGCCCTGGCGAACACCTCACGGAAATGGCCGAATTTGGCCAGGGCAAGCAAGGCCAACCCCAGGTAACTCAGTCCCATCAAGGCCGGTATCATGACTCCTGCTATAGCAGTTCCCGTCATAGGCTTGCCCTCGAAGGGACAGGGGTCTTGGCACGCCAAACCGCTTTGTCTGCCCGCAACTTGGTGGCGGCATAGAATAAGCCGCAGCCAAAGACCAGTCCCATGAGAT
>NZ_VWSD01000410.1 GCF_009829685.1 Cellulomonas citrea | reverse complement strand
CATTTATGCGTAGATTTACCACAGGTGAATCGCTGTTTCAGCAAGAAATCAAAGCATCATTTGGTCATGGACAGTGTCTACTTTCTCCAAACATAGATGGAGATATGCAAATTCTTAACATTGGCCCTCAGCAATACACTTTATCTGATGGGGCTTTTGTTGCCGCAACAGAACATGTCAATGTCAAAGCCAAGATTCAAGCAAATTTAGGTGGTGGATTCTTTGGTGATACGGGTGGTTTTGTGGTGATGGAATCATCTGGACAAGGGCAACTGTGTATTTCTGGTTGTGGCACCTTAATGGAAGTTGATGTAAGCACTCAGAATGGAGAAACCACCATTGATAATGGTCATGTTGTGGCATGGGATTCGTCTTTAAGTTACAACATTGGGATGCCAAGTTCACAAAACCGCGGAATTGTTGGAAATCTTTTAAACAGTTTTACCAGTGGTGAAGGTATGGTGCTTAAGTTTAGGGGCAATGGCAAAGTCATTATTTGTTCCCGAAATC
>NZ_VWSD01000409.1 GCF_009829685.1 Cellulomonas citrea | reverse complement strand
AACGTTTGTTTAGTGGCGTTGCCTCTTTTCATAATTGCGGCGACCATTGCGATAGCATCATTGCTACCAAAGCTTCAGACTTCGACATTCACCGGCGACCCGAAAGGCCGATTTCAGAATTTTCTGTTCTTCGGCGATATTGCCGAAATAACCGTCGAAGGGTTCAGTGGCGATGTTCGCACCGCTTACCGTCAAACCGACGATGCGCCGACCGACACCTATTTGCACGATCTTGAAGCGCAGATTTCCATCAACAGTAAGATTACCCGGAGGAAACATCGCATGTTCAACGTCGGCGCCATCGCTGCGTTGATTGCTATTGCCCTGTTCACTGTGCCCACAGTGGGAGCGGTGCTGAACGTGATTGGGGGATGGTTCGCCCAATGAGCAAAATGTCAGATTTGAGGGACGAACTTTCGGATGAAGTTGGGACTATTCTCTCAGCGGACTTCACCGTCACCACAACAGATACGGATACCGTTCCACACTCCGACGACGGTGCAATCACCTT
>NZ_VWSD01000408.1 GCF_009829685.1 Cellulomonas citrea | reverse complement strand
AATATTTCCGCCAATTCATAGGCCAGGGGCCGGGTTAATGCAGCTGACATAAGGTGGCATTCCTTACCAAGAATCTTCCTGATCCATTTGGGACTTCATCTCACACGACGTCAGTCACAAAAGTGGAGGCGATATACCATGGAGCCGGGTTTTGAACTTAGTATGAGTATAGGCATAAAATACCTAGAGTAGCGCCGAATGTTGCGCCGTAGCGGCATAGAACGGCAGTGACGCCAAGGGCATATCATGGCAGCCGAAGCAGGAGATACGCGATATGAGCAAGAAACTCTTTCTGGGCTTTGCCCCCGAGCCACACAACCTGGCGAAATTACTGAGATTACAACATGAGCTGCACCCCTGGCTGAACCGGAATGCGAAACCCGTGGCCGTGGCTAACTTACACCTGACGCTGGCGTTCCTCGGCCAGGTGCCCCCGACCGAAATGGAGCGGCTGCGCAAGGCGGTTGCCAGGCTGCATAAACCCGCCTTCAGCCTGACCCTCGACAGACTC
>NZ_VWSD01000040.1 GCF_009829685.1 Cellulomonas citrea | reverse complement strand
CGGCCGGCAGGCCGAGCTCGGCGCGCAGCCCGTCGGCGAGGTGGACGTCGTGGTCGCGGACGTCCGCCGGGTCCAGGTCGGCGGCCAGCTCGAGCGCGGGCGCCGCGCCGCTCCAGGCGAGCCAGGCGGGGGACACGTCGAACCTGCGGGCGTCGTCGGCCAGGCGCATGGCGGTGCCGTACATCGAGCAGGCGAGGTCGGCGCCCGCGTACCAGCCGGCGCTTGTCGGGCGCAGCCAGTCCATCGCCGCAGGGGCCACGGTGGCGAACGCGGCGCCGCGCGGGGCGCACAGCCACTTGTAGGCACCCGTCACGGTGACGTCGTAGTCGCCGGCGTGCACCGGCAGCCAGCCGGCCGCCTGGGTGAGGTCGACGAGCGTGCGGGCCCCGGCGGCCCGTGCGGCCGCGGCGACACCGGCCCCGTCGAGCACCCGCCCGTCGGCGGACTGCACGAGGGAGAACGCGACGAGGTCGTCGCCCGGCCGGACTGCCTCCGCGAGCGCCGCGGCCGGTGCGGTGCGGACCTGGACACCACGGTGCGCCTGGGCCAGGAACGGGTAGGTGACCGAGGTGAAGTCGCCCTCGGCGACGAGCACGTGGGCGCCGTCGGGCAGGCTCGCGGCGACGGCGCCGACCATCACCGAGACCTGGGAGCCGATCGCCACCTGGGCGGTCGGGACGTCGACCAGCCGGGCGAACGCCGCGCGGGACCGGGCGACGGCCAGGTCGTAGCAGGCCAGGGTCCCCTCGCCGAGCGACCACGCGTCGACCGCCTCGTGCATCGCCTGCGCCACCGTGCGCGGGGCCAGCCCGCTCGTCGCGGCGTTGAGGTAGCCGGCCGGTGCGGTGAACAGGTCGCGGACGTCGAGGCGGGTCGCGGTGGGCACACGACGATGGTGGTCGCGGGCCGATCCATCACACAAGAACAGGATTCGACGTGGTGGCATCACATGGCGTTATGGTCGGGAGATGGCTCCCGACCTCGACGTCGCCTCGCTGCGGGTGCTCCAGGCGATCGCCGAGCACGGCACGCTCACCGCCGCCGCGGCCGCCCTCGGCACCAGCCAGCCCGCCGTCAGCCAGCACGTCAAGCGGATGGAACGGCGGCTCGGCACCGCGCTGCTCGACCGGACCGGCCGCACCGTGCGCCTCACCGAGGCCGGCCGCGTGCTCGCCCGGCACGGCGAGGCCGTCGGGGCTGCCGTGCGGGCGGCGAACGCGCAGGTCGCGGCCCTCACCGGGCTGCGCGCGGGCGTCGTGCGGGTGGCGGCGTTCCCGTCGTCGTCGGCCACGCTGCTGCCGGTGGCGCTCGCCGCGCTGCGCCGCGACCACCCCGGGCTCACCGTCACGTTCGACGAGGTCGAGCCGCCGGCCTCGTTGCACCAGCTGCGCACCGGGGCGTGCGACCTCGCGCTCGCGTTCTCCTACCCCGGGACCGACCTCGGGCGCGGGGCCGACGACCTCGACGGGCTGATGACGCGGCAGCTGCTGTCCGACCCGACGTTCGTCGTGCTGCCCGACGGCCACCGGCTGGCCACCGCCGCCCGGCTGGAGCTCGACGACCTCGCGGCCGAGACCTGGATCGCCGGGTGCCCCCGCTGCCGGGGCCACCTGCTCGCCTCGTGCGAGGCACAAGGGTTCGCGCCCCGCATCGACTACGCCACCGACGACTACTCGACCGTGCTCGGGCTGGTCGCAGCCGGGCTCGGCGTCGCGCTGCTGCCGGGGCTCGTGCGGCCCTACGCCCGGCGGCACCCCGGGGTCGTCGTGCGGTCGGTCGGGACGTACCCGCGGCAGGTGCACGCCGTCACGACACCGGACCTGCTGCGGGTGCCCGCCGTGGCCGCCGTGCTCGCCGCGCTCGAGGCCGCCGCGCAGCAGGTCGCCGAGGGCCCCGGGCGGGGTGCCGGCCGGGACGGGCGTGGGCGGGGCGGACGGGGCGAGTGACGGGGCGACCCCGGGCGCATCGGACGAGCCGGCGGGCGGGACTCCTGGCCGACCGCTGGCCGGTCCGCCGTCAGCCGATCGTGACGCCGAGCGCCGCCGCGAGCGTGCGCAGCACCCCGTTGTCGTTGTTCGACGGGGCGAGGTGCGCCGCGGCCGCCCGGACCTGCGGGTGGGCGTTCTCCATCGCCACCGACCAGCGGGCGTCGGCCAGCATCCCGAGGTCGTTGAGGTAGTCCCCGAACGCCATCGTGTGCTGCGGGCCCAGGCCCAGGTGCTCCTGCAGGTCGCGCAGCGCCCGGCCCTTGTCGGCCGTCGGGCTGCCGACGTCCAGCCAGTGCAGGCCGGAGACCACCAGACGGGCGTTCGCGCCGAGGTCGCCGAAGTCCGCCGCCGCTGCTGCCGAGCCGTCGAAGTCGTAGACCGCGACCTTGAGCAGGTCGTCCTGCACGGCGGTGAGGTCGTCGACCACCTCGAGCCTGGCGTAGTACGGCCGGGTCTGGACCAGGAACTTCTCGTCGTCGCGCTCGACGTAGGCCGACGTCGTCCCGCACAGCACCGTGCCCGCATCGGCACCCGCCGCCACCCGGGCCCGGGCGACCTGCACCGTGCGCATCGCCGCGTCCCGGTCCAGCCCGTCGCGCGCAACCTCCTGGCCGTCCTCGATCACCCAGGCGCCGTTCTCCGCGACGTAGAGGACGCCCGGCCGGTCGAGCTGGCGGTGCAGCGTCGCGTACTGCCGCCCCGAGGCCGCGACGAGCCGCACGCCGCGGCGCTCCATCGCGGCCATCACCTGGTCGAAACCGGCGCCGATGCGCTTCTCGTCGTCCAGCAGGGTGCCGTCCATGTCGACGGCCACCAGCCGCAGGTCACGCACGTCACCGAGGTCGGGCAGGGGGGTGGTCACGGTCTCAGTCTCCCAGGCTCCGCGCCCCTTCCCCCGGGCTGCGGGGGCCGCCGGGGGGGGGCGGCGGTGCCGGGCGGCGGGACCGGCTGGTTCCGGTCGGTTCCGGCTGTCCCGGCTGGTTCCGGCTCCCTCCGGTCGGCTCCCTCGGTTCCCTCGTGCCGCCGCTGCCATGAACTGGTCACTTGGTCCGCCTGTCCCGGCGTGTCGTCGAGACAACTGACCAGTTGCGTGCCGCCGTGGGCCGTGGGCCGTGGGCCGTGGGCCGTGGGCCGTGGGCCGTGGGCCGTGGGCCGTGGGCCGGCCCGGGTCAGCGGGCCAGGAGCTCGGTGACCAGGGCGGGGACGGCGTCCTGGATCGGCTCCCGGATGCAGCGGGTGGCGAGGTGGTCGTACATGGTGGGGGCGTCGTTGACGACGACGAGCTCGGCGCCGTGCTCCACCGCGAGACCGGCGAGGCTGGCCACCGGCTGCACGCTCAGGGTGGAGCCGATCGCGACGAACACTTCGGCGTCCTGGGTCGCGGCGATGGCGCGTTCGAGCGCGAGGTCGTCGAGGCGCTCGCCGAAGTAGACGATGTCCGGCTTGAGCATCGACCCGCACTGCGGGCAGCGCGGGTCAGGCTCGTCGTCCAGCCGGGCCAGCACCGCCTCGGTGCCCGTGCGCCACCGGCAGGTGAAACAGCTCGTCGTGGCCAGGCTGCCGTGCAGCTCGACGACGTCGGAGCTGCCCGCCCGCTGGTGCAGACCGTCGAAGTTCTGGGTGAGCAGCCCACGCAGCCGTCCGGCGCGCTCGAGCTCCACGAGGGCCGCATGCGCGCGCGAGGGCTGCGCGGTGCGCGCCGGGCTGTCCCGCCACATCCGCCAGCCGGCCTCGCGCACCTGCGGGTCGGCGACGTAGCGGCCGATCTCCAGCAGCTCGGCCTGCTCGGGGTGCCGGGTCCACACCCCGTCGGGGCCGCGGAAGTCCGGGATCCCGGCGCCGGTCGAGATGCCGGCCCCGGTGAGCACGGTGATGGTTGGGTCGTCCTCGTGGTGTGCCATGGCAGCTCGAGCCTACGACCTGGCCGCGGGCGTCGAGCACGAGGGTGGTGGGGGTGCGCAGCACGTCGAAACGGCGCACCAGCGGCAGGTGGTCCGCCACGTCGAGCTCGACGTGCACGACACCGGGGCGCTGGTCGGCGAGGCCGGAGAGCACCCGGGCCGTCGACCGGCACGCGGCGCAGACCTCGGACGAGAGCTGGACGAAGGTGGCCTCGGACCCCAGGCCGACCCCGAGCTCGTCGGCCCGCAGCGCGTCGTCGGACGCGACGGTGCGCACCCGCCCCTGCCGCGCACGCCACGCCAGGCCGAACGCTGTGGCAGCAGCCAGCAGCGTGGCCACGAGCAGCAGCGAACGCACATCTACCCCAGGAGGACTCGACCGACGATGTAGACGAGCATGCCAGAGACCGCCACCGGAAGCACGACCGCGGTCATCGCCGGCCGCAGCCGACTCTCGGCGAGCAGCGGGTGGAACAACGCGTGCAGCGCCGCGACCATGCCACCGACGGCCACCCCGGCCAGCACCCCGGCGGTCTTGCCGAGCTCCGGCAGCACGAACCCCAGCAGCCCGCCGGAGAGCGCGCCGGCGGCGACCACGACGAGCGAGGTGAGCCACTCGGGCATCCGCACCGCACTCGTCGCCGAGGCGGCCGCGAGCGCGACGGCGGCGGCGACCACGAGCGCCTCGCCCGCGGACGACCGTGCGCAGGCGACCCAGCCGGCCGCGCACACCGCGAGCAGCGACCCCGTGACGGTGCCTGCGACCGACTCGACCAGCCGGGTCCGCCCGTCCCGCCGCAGCAGCTCGTTGACGAAGGCGAGCATCACCGAGGCCGCGAACACGATCGCCAGGTCACGCAGGTCGGGCGCCTGGTTGATCGACCGGTAGGACACGACGGCCACGGCGCCGACGCCGCTGAGCGAGATCACCACGGCCGACCCGGGCGCGTACGGCAACGCGGCGAGGGCGGGCCAGCCCAGCCCCAGGGCGACGGCCAGCAGCGCCGAGACGACAGCCAGCGGGAGGGCACCGAAGTACCCGAGGACCGCGACCAGCGCGGCGAGGGCCGCGGTCGTGACCGCGCGGGTGGCGAGGGTCACGAGACGGCCGCCGTGGACACTCTCCAGCAGGCGGGCACGGGCCGATTCTTCCAGACCGGCGGGCCAGTGCCGTGCCGTCCCCTGAACTGGCAGCACACGTGCCGGCAACCTCGCGGTAACCTGACCATTACTCGCCGGCCGGGAGGACCCTTAGTGGCAGACCTTCTGCTCCTCACCCCCGCCTCGGGCGGGTCAGCGCAGGTGCTGCCCGCGCTGGGGTTGCTGTCCCATCGTGTCCGTGTGCTGCCCGTGGAGCCCTCGGCTCTCGTGGACGCCCCGGAGTCGGACATCGTCGTGCTCGATGCCCGTCGCGACCTTGTGACCGCGCGCACCACGTGCCGTCTGCTGCGGGCGACGGGGCTCACCGTGCCCCTGGTCCTGGTGCTCACCGAGGGCGGTCTCACGGTGGTCACCGCCGAGTGGGGCGCCGACGACATCGTGCTGGAGAGCGCGACGCCGGCCGAGGTGGAGACTCGGTTCCGGCTGGTCATCGAACGTGCGGCCGCCAACGCCTTCGACGACTCCCCGCAGGAGATCAGCTCCGGCGAGCTCACGATCGACGCGGGCGGGTACACCGCTCGGCTGCGCGGTCGGCCGCTGGACCTCACGTACAAGGAGTTCGAGCTGCTCAAGTACCTCGTGCAGCACCCGGGACGGGTCTTCACCCGCGCCCAGCTGCTGCAGGAGGTCTGGGGCTACGACTACTACGGGGGCACCCGCACGGTCGACGTGCACGTGCGGCGGCTGCGCGCCAAGCTCGGCCCCGAGCACGAGCAGCTCATCGGCACCGTGCGCAACGTCGGTTACCGGTTCGACCCGCCGAAGGACCGTCGCAGCACCGCGGAGGGTCGCCCGGAGCTCGGCGAGACGGTCGACGTCTGACCCGGACGCCTCTCGCCCACGGCAGGTAGGTTGGGCGGCACCATGACGACGGTGGACTCCTCAGCGCTCCTGGTCGACGGACCGTGGCAGCACCGCTTCGTCACCGCCAACGGCGCCCGCTTCCACGTGGCGGTCGCCGGGCCGGACGAACGCGAGGCGCCGCTCCTCGTCCTGCTGCACGGTTTGCTCGGCTACTGGTGGTCCTGGCGGCACCAGCTGCCGGTGCTCGCCGAGGCGGGCTACCGGGTGGCCGCCATGGACCTGCGGGGTGCGGGTGCGTCGGACAAGCCGCCGTCGGGGTACGACGTGCCGACGCTGGCCGCCGACGTCTCGGGGGTGGTGCGCTCGCTGGGCGCCGACCGGGCGGTGGTGATCGGCACCGGGTCGGGTGGCGACGTGGCGTGGGCGATGCCGGCGCTGGCCCCGGACGTGGTGCGCGGTGTCGTGGCCGTGTCGTCGCCGCGACCGGCCGGCCCGCACGGCGAGATCCGCTCGTCGTTCCGGCCGTGGGCGTTGCGGCACCTGGCGTTCGTCCAGCTCCCCGCGTTCCCCGAGCGGTCGCTCACCCAGGGTGACCTGGCGGTGCGGCTGCTCGCCGAGTGGGGTGGGGTGCCCGGCTGGCCGGACCCGGAGACGGCGGCCGCCTACGTGCGCGGCCTGCAGGTGCCGTTCGCGGCGCACAGCCAGCTGGAGCAGCTGCGCTGGCTGGTGCGGTCGGTCCCCCGCGCCGACGGGGCCCGGCTGCGGGCACGGCTCGAACGTTCCCCGCGGGTCCCGGTGCTCCAGGTGCACGGTGCGAAGGACGGTCTGCGTGCGGCGTCCTCGGCGGCGCTGGCGCCCGCCGAGGCGGCCCGCCTCACCGCCGGGTACCGGTTCGAGCTCCTCACGGCGGCCGGGCACTTCCCGGCCGAGCAGGCACCCGATGCGGTCAACGCGCTCGTGCTCGACTGGCTCGCCGAGCTGAGCGCCTCGGGTTCGCCGTTCGCCCCCTGACGCCGCAGGGCGGCCGGTCCCGGGCCGGAGGCCGAGGTGCGGCGTCCGACCACGCCCGTCCGGAGCGCCGGTTCAGCCCTTGAGCAGGGCCGCGGCCTTCTGCGGGTCGAGCTCCCCCACCCCGTACGACGGGCACATCCCGGCCACCGGGCACGCCCCGCATGCCGGGCGCCGGGCGAAGCAGGTGCGCCGTCCGTGGAAGATCACCCGGTGGCTGAACATCGTCCACTCGGCGCGTTCGACGAGCGCACCGAGGTCGGTCTCGATCGCGACCGGGTCGTCGCTGGTGCTCAGGCCGAGGCGGTGCGACAGCCGCTGCATGTGGGTGTCGACCGTGAGGCCCGGGACTCCGAAGGCGTTGCCGAGCACGACGTTCGCCGTCTTGCGCCCGACACCGGGCAGCGTCACCAGATCGACCAGCCGCCCGGGCACCTGGCCGCCGAACCGCTCGACGAGGGCGGCCGAGAGCCCTTGCACCGCACGGGTCTTGGCCCGGAAGAAGCCGAGCGGGTGCAGCACCTGCTCGACCTCCTCCGGATCGGCCGCCGCCAGCGTGGCCGGGTCCGGGTACCGCGCGAACAGCTCCGGCGTCGTCAGGTTCACCCGCACGTCGGTGGTCTGCGCCGACAGCACGGTGGCCACGAGCAGCTCGAAGGGGGACCGGAAGTCGAGCTCGCAGCGCGCGTCCGGGTAGCGCTCCGCCAGGGTCCGGTTGATGCGACGGGCGCGCCGGGTGCGTGCGAGCGGTGTCTCGTCGGCGGCGGGGGCCGACGGTCTGCGGGTCCCGTCCGTGCTGGTCACGCCCGCAGCCTAGGACGGGTCACCCACGCGTTCGCCCGGTCGACCCCTCAAGGTCGACCGCCGGTACGCCGAAGTCCACCCCGGCGGGGCACGAAGGACGGAGACCACGATGACGGGCAGGCGGGGCACTGGCGGCCCGGGACACCTGCGGGAGCAGTTGCGCGAGCTGCGGGTCGAACGCACCCGCATCACCTGGTGGCGACGCCTGGTGCGGGCCCGGCTCGACCTGGCCGTCGCGCGCACGGCCGGCCCCCAGCCGCTGGGCGGCACCATCGCCCGCACCCAGGGCGACGCGGTCCCGGCCCCGTCCGAGCTCATGGGCCTGCTGCACGGTGCCGACCCGGCCGAGGAGGTGGGTCGCCTGGTCGAGCTGCGCGACCTGGACGGCCGGCTCGGTGCCTACGAGAGCCAGGTCGACGACGCGCTGCGGAGCGTCGGCGACGACCTGGTCGGCACGATGGCCCGGGACCCCGAGGGCGTGCTCGGCATGCCGCCTGCCCGGGTCCTGCCGCCCGGATCACCCGACCGGAGTCCTGGGACGTCGTCGAGGTGACCTGCGCCACGTCGTAGAGTTGGTGTCACACCCCCCGCGGCCCGCACGGCCGGACGACGACGACGAACAGGCGGTGAGTAACGTGCCGGACGACGACGTGGTGCTCCGTGCCCCCCTGTTCGTGGGCCTCGACCGGGACTCGGCGATGGCCTTGATCGGCTCGATGAAGTCGATCGACCTCGGGCGTGGCGACACGCTCTTCCACGAGGGTGAACCGGGCGACCGGCTCTACGTCGTGCGCGAGGGCAAGGTCAAGCTCGGACGGCGGTCCAATGACGGCCGGGAGAACCTCATCGCGGTGCTCGGCCCCGGCGAGATGCTCGGCGAGCTCTCGCTGTTCGACCCGGGTCCGCGCACGGCCACGGCGACCGCGATCGTGGACGCCGTGGTGCTCGAGCTGGGGCACGACCAGCTCATCGGCTGGCTGCGGGAGAACCCGCCGGTCGCGATCCACCTGCTGCAGGCGCTGGCCCGTCGGCTGCGCCGCACCAACGAGGCGCTCGCGGACCTGGTCTTCTCCGACGTCCCGGGCCGGGTGGCCAAGGCGCTGCTGGACCTGTCGACCCGTTTCGGGCAGACCGTCGAGGACGGCGTCCGGGTGGCGCACGACCTCACGCAGGAGGAGCTCGCCCAGCTGGTCGGCGCCTCGCGCGAGACGGTCAACAAGGCGCTGGCCGACTTCGCCTCCCGCGGCTGGGTCCGCCGTGAGGGTCGCGCCGTCGTGCTGCTCGACCTGGACCGGCTGGAGCGCCGCGCGCGCTGAGCGGCGCCGGCGCTGACGGGGTCAGCGCGTCTCGACGACGAGCTCGACCTCGACCGGGGAGTCCAGCGGGAGCACCGCGACCCCGACGGCCGAGCGCGCGTGGACACCGGCCTGGCCGAACACGTCGTGCAGGAACGTGCTCGCGCCGTTGAGCACGGCGGGCTGCCCGGTGAACGACGGGTCGCTGGCGACGAAACCGGTGACCTTCACGACGCGCACGACGCGGTCCAGCGCGGCGGCCGGGTCGTCCGACCCGTCCTCGGCGGCCAGCAGGGCACCGATCGCGGCGAGCGCGTTGATGGCGGACGTGCGCGCGAGAGTGGCGGCGGTCTCGGGGTCGACGCCCTGCGGGCCGGCGCCCACCTTGCCCGTGACGGCCAGGGCGCCGTCGACGAACGGGAGCTGCCCCGAGGTGTGCACGTGGGCACCGCTGCGCACGGCGGGCGCGTAGGCACCCACCGGGGCGGCGGCAGCCGGCAGCGTCACACCGAGCTCGGCCAGCCGCTGTGCTGCGCTCACTGCTCGACCTGGCGCTTGAGGTAGGCGACGAGCCCACCGTCGGGCCCGGGCACGACCTGCACGAGCTCCCACCCGTCGGCGCCCCACTGGTCGAGGATCGCCTTCGTGGCGTGCACGATGAGCGGGATGGTCGCGTACTCCCAGCGGATGGCCATGCCTGGCAGCCTAAGGGACGAGCGCGACCCGCGACCGGATCAGACCGAGGCGCTCGCCGCGGCCACGAGCTCGTGGCGCCAGGAGCGGACCTCCGGGCGACGGCGCAGCAGTGCGCGGCGCTCCCGTTCGGTCATGCCGCCCCAGACCCCGAAGTCCATCCGGCTGTCCAGAGCGTCAGCCAGGCATGGCAGCCGCACCGGACAGTCCTGGCAGATGGCCCGGGCCTCCCGCTGCGCCGACCCCTCGACGAACAACGCGTCCGGCGCCGCTTTGCCGAATCCGCAGTTGGCCCCCGCCGTCCAGTGCCCGTCCCCTGAGAACGCCCCCACGCGCATCACCTTCCGCCACAAGTCGACCTCCCGTCACCGGCAGGTCCGCAACGGGACGTTAGTCCGTCCGTGCAGCACTGCGGGAGACCCCAATCGTGGGCTCTCTTGCCGTGTCAAGTCCCCGAACTCGGGTGATCAAGTGCGCCCATTCCATCGATCAGGGGAAGAACCCGGCACCTTCTGAGGTCCGCGGTCCGGCGGCGCGGCCGGGTCCCCACCTGCGGCCGGGCCGGTCCGGGAGGGCCGACGGGTGTGCAGGTCCGGTGCAGGTCCGGGTCCGACGACGGGCTACCGCCGGGGCATCGTGAGGTCCGGGCACTACCCTGGCCCCGTGTCGAGCAGCAGCCGCCCACGGGGTCGACAGGTCAACGCCGCCCAGGCGATCGGCCTGATCGTCTCCTTCGTCCTCGTCGCCACCCTCGGTGGCGTCGTCACGGCCGGCCTGGCGCTGCCCGCCGTCGCCACCGTGAACACGGCCACCAACCTCACCGTCACCGGGTTCGACGAGCTGCCCACCGAGCTCGAGCAGAAGAACCTGCCGGAGAAGTCGACCATCCTCGCGTCCAACGGCGCCCTGCTGGCCACGTTCTACGCCCAGAACCGGGTGGTCGTGCCGCTCTCCGACATCTCCGTGCAGCTGCAGCACGCCGTGATCGCGACCGAGGACAAGCGCTTCTACGAGCACACCGGCGTCGACGTCACCGGGATGGCGCGCGCCGCCGTGCTCTCGATCCTCAAGCCCAACTCCCAGCAGCAGGGCGCCTCGACCATCACGCAGCAGTACGTGAAGAACGTGCTCATCGAGCAGGCGCTCAGCGCCGACACCCCCGCGGAGCAGCAGGCCGGTGTCGAGGCGGCGACCCAGGCCCAGGGCACCGCCGGCTACGCCCGCAAGCTGCGCGAGGCCAAGCTGGCCATCACCCTGGAGCAGCAGGAGACCAAGGACCAGATCCTGGAGAAGTACCTGAACATCGCACCGTTCGGGTCCTCGGTGTACGGCGCGGAGACCGCGGCCAACCACTACTTCAGCGTCTCGGCCAAGGACCTCACCTACCTGCAGGCCGCGACCATCGCGGGCATCACCCAGAACCCGTCTGCCTTCGACCCCACGCTGCACCCCGAGGCCTCGCAGGGTCGGCGCAACATCGTGCTCAGCCTGCTGCACGACCAGGGCTTCATCACCGACGAGGAGTACGCGACCGGGATCGCCACCCCGCTGGCCAGCACCCTCAAGGTGAGCCAGGTGAAGCAGGGCTGCCAGGCCGCCAACGACGCCGCACCCGGATCGGCCTACTTCTGCGACTACGTCACCAAGGTCATGGTCAGCGACCCGGCCTTCGGCGCCACCAAGGCCGAGCGCCTGTCCCGGCTGTACAAGGGCGGCCTCACCATCACCACGACGCTCGACCCGACCCTGCAGGCCAACGCCGACCAACAGGTCAAGGCCACCGTCTCGGTCGGCGACCCGTCGGGCGAGATCCAGGCGATGAGCGTCGTGGAACCGGGCACTGGTCAGGTCAAGGCGATGGCCCAGTCCACCGACTACGTCCCAGGCGCGACCGGCACCGCCGGGCAGACGGCGATCAACTACAACGTCGGCTACCCCTACTACAGCGCGAACCAGGGCTTCCAGCCGGGGTCGACGTTCAAGGCGTTCACCCTCGAGGCGTGGCTCGAGGCGGGGCACTCGCTCAACGACGTCGTCGACGGCGGACGGGGGAACTTCAACTTCTCCGACTTCACGGCTCCCTGCACGACCCCCGCGAGAGGGCCCTTCACGGTCAAGAACTCCGAGAACACCGGAGGCATGATGACCGTGCTCGACGCGACCAGGAACTCGGTCAACCGGGCCTTCCTGTCCATGGCCACCCAGCTGGACCTGTGCCAGATCATGCAGAACGCGGCCGATCTCGGTGTCACCAACGCCAAGAACGGCAAGAACTTCAACCCGGTCCCCTCGGACGTCCTCGGCACCGACAACACCACCCCGCTCGCGATGGCCGGCGCCTTCGCCGCCTTCGCCTCCGGCGGGATCTACTGCAAGCCGGTCGCCATCCTCAAGGTGGTCGACACCAACGGCACCGACCTCGCCATCCCGAGCGCCGACTGCGCCCAGACGATCACCCCCGACGTCGCGAACGCGATGAACTTCGCAATGAGCAAGGTCTGGACCGGGACGATGAAGAAGGTCGGCGCACCCGACTTCCCGGCTGCGGGCAAGACCGGGACCTCGAACAACAACGAGTACACGTGGTTCGCGGGGTACACGCCCCGGTTGTCCGCCGCGGTGGTCATGGCCAACCCCGATGCCTACGTCACGCCGAACTACAAGGTGATCGGCGGCAAGAAGTACGGCGTCATCTACGGCTCGGACGTCGCAGGTCCGACGTGGAAGCGCTTCATGGTCCAGTCCCTCGAAGGTCAGGACAACCCGGGGTTCGCCGACCCCTCCGACAAGATGCTCTACGGCGAGAAGGTGTCGGTGCCCTCGGTCATCGGCAGCACCGTGGACGTCGCGACCAAGGCGCTGACGGCCGCCGGGTTCAAGGCCACGGTCGCCGACACCCCGGTCACCTCTGACGTCCCCGCCGGACTGGTCGCGCAGCAGTCCGCCACCAAGGCCTCCGCGGGCTCGACCATCACGCTCACGCTCTCGGCCGGCCCGGGTGCCGCCCCGCAGCCGGGGGCATCCGCCGATGCCGGGTTGCCAGGCAACCCACCGGCCAACCCCCCGGGCAACGGCCAGGGGAAGGGCACCGGCCAGCCGGGCAACGGATGAGCGCCGGGCGAACGGCGGCCCTCGCCGCAGGAGTCGCCGCCGCCGGTCTGACCTGGGGCGTCATCGAGGCCCGCTGGTACACGCTGCGCGAGGTCACCGTCCCGGTCCTGCCGTTCGGTCAGGCACCGCTGCGCATCCTGCAGCTCGCCGACCTGCACCTGACCCCGGACCAGGACCGCAAGGTCGACTGGGTCCGTGAGCTGGACGGTCTGGACCCGCACCTGGTCGTGGACACCGGGGACAACCTGGCGCACCTGGCGGCGCTGCCGGCGCTGGCCCGGGCGCTCGAACCGCACCTGGCCCGGCCCGGGGCCTTCGTGCTGGGCTCGAACGACTACCTGGCCCCGCAGCCCAAGAACCCGTTGCGCTACCTGCTGCCCGACGCACGCGGCCCGGTGCGTGAGCACGTCGAGCTGCCGTGGCGCGAGCTGGTCACCCGGCTCACCTCGGCCGGCTGGGTCGACCTGTCGAACCGACGCGGCACCCTCAGCGTCGACGGCCGCCGGCTCAGCCTCGTCGGGACGGACGACGCGCACCTCGACCGCGACCGGTTCCCGGCCCCCGCGCCCGTCGCTGGTCCCACACCGGACCTGCACCTCGGGGTGACCCACGCCCCGTACCGCCGGGTGCTCGACGCGATGCTCGCCGACGGCGTCGACCTGGCGATCGCCGGGCACACGCACGGCGGTCAGGTGGCGGTGCCGTTCTACGGGGCGCTCACCACCAACTGCGACCTCGACACCCGCCGCGCCAAGGGCCTGCACGGCTGGCCGAGCTCACGGCCGGACCGCGCGGGCGGGTCGGGCTCGATGTGGCTGCACGTGTCCGCGGGGCTCGGCACGTCGCCCTACGCCCCGGTGCGGTTCGCCTGCCGGCCCGAGGCCACGCTCATGACCCTGGTGCCGCGGGTCGCCTGAGCCGGCCGCGACGTCGCACGGATCGGCCGGACGAGGTCGGCCCGGTCGGACGACTGCCGTCGTGGACCGTGACGGTGCCGCTCGCGTCCGACGGGCGGGCAGGCGTCCGAGGCAGTGCGCCGGATCGGCTATGCTTGTCCGGCTCCACGGGGTGTGGCGCAGCTTGGTAGCGCGCTTCGTTCGGGACGAAGAGGTCGTGGGTTCGAATCCCGCCACCCCGACAGGGAGGAAGCCGGTCTGCTCAGGGAAGTCTCCCTGGCCAGACCGGCTTTCTTCGTTGTGCGGCCCTGCGACGCACTCGCGGGCTCGGCCGCGCGCCCGGATCCCCGCCGCGCGGTCGGGCGGCGTCCGAGCACCCCTGGGACGGCGAGATGATGGACCTGTGACCGACACACTCACCGACACCAGCACCGCTCAGCCCCTCGACCTGGACGCCGTGCACGCCCTGCACGCCGCGTTCGGCTCTGACCCCGCACGGGTCCGCGCCCAGAACGCCGTGACGCGCACCGGCCTCGACGAGGTGGCGCTCAACCACGCCCGGGTGGTCGAGCTGTCGACCTCGATCTCGCACCGGATCGACGACTGGACCGTCGCCAACCAGAAGAAGAGCGGGCGCTGCTGGCTGTTCGCCGCGCTCAACCTGCTGCGGGTCGGGGTCAAGGAGAACCTCGGGGTCAAGGAGTTCGAGCTCTCGCAGAACTACGCGATGTACTACGACAAGCTCGAGCGGGCCAACTACTTCCTGCTCGACGCGGTCGCCACCGCCGGCGAGCCCGTCGACTCCCGTCTCGTGTCGTTCCTGCTCACCACCGTGCTCGGCGACGGCGGCCAGTGGGACATGGCCGTCTCGGTGCTCACCAAGTACGGCGTCGTGCCGAAGCAGGCGATGCCGGAGACCGAGTCGTCCGGCAACACCGACCGGATGAACAGCCAGCTGCGCGCCCTGCTGCGGGCCGGCGCCCTCCGGCTGCGCGCCCTGGTGGCCGACGGTGCGTCCGACGACGAGATCACCCAGGTCCGGGCCGCCCTCATGCGCGACGTGCACGCCGTGCTCACCATCCACCTGGGCACGCCGCCGACGAGCTTCGACTGGCAGTGGACCGACGACGCGAAGGTGTTCCACCGCGACGGCGTGCTCACCCCGCAGGAGTTCTTCGCCCGGTACGTCTCGATCGACCTCACGCAGTACGTGTGCCTGGTCGACGACCCGCGCCGCGAGCACCCCAAGGGCGCGGCGCTCACCGTCGCGCACCTGGGCAACGTCGTCGAGGGTCAGCCGGTGCTGTACGTCAACGCCCCCGTGCAGACGATGAAGGAGCTCGCGGCCCGCTCGATCGTGGCCGGCGAGCCGGTCTGGTTCGGCTGCGACGTGTCGCCGCAGATGCAGCGGTCCGACGGGCTGTGGGCGGCCGACCTGTTCGACTACTCCGGCGTCTACGGCGTCGACCTGCACACCACCAAGGAGCAGCGGGTGGTGAGCGCCGACTCGGCGATGACGCACGCGATGCTGCTCGTCGGCGTCGACCTGCCCGAGGGTGTCGACGGGCCCACCCGGCGCTGGCGGGTGGAGAACTCCTGGGGCGACGACAAGGCCGACAAGGGCTTCTACACGATGGACGACTCGTGGTTCGACGAGTACGTCTTCGAGGTCGTCGTGCGCAAGGACGCCCTGCCGGCCGAGCTGCGCCCGGCGCTGACCGCCGAGCCGCTCGTGCTGCCCGCCTGGGACCCGATGGGCGCCCTGGCCTGATGTCTGGCGGGCTACGCCCGCACTCACCAGGTCATTCGGCGGCGGCGGTCCGCTCAGTCTGCGCGCCGCCGCTGCCGATGGGTCCTGCATGAGCATCCCGACCGCGCCACCGCCTGGGTGGTACGTCGACCCGCAGTCGCCGTCGTCCGCCCGCTGGTTCGACGGGGCGAGCTGGACCGCGCACGTCCAGCCGCTCGGTGCCCCGCCCCCGACGGGGCCCGACCACGGGCCCTCGACCGCGCTGCACTGGGTGCTGCCCGTCGGACGCTCCTGGCAGTCGATCCTCGCGGGGTACGTCGCCCTCGCGGCGATGTTCACCTGGACGCTCGCCTGGGCCGGCGGCACCGGCGCGGTGGTCGGCATGGCCGTCGCCGCCGTCACGGTGGGGCTCGGGGCGTGGGCCCTGCGTGCCGCCGCGGCCGGCGGTCACGGCCGGGGCAGGGCGTGGTTCGCGGTCGTCGTCGGCACGCTCAGCCTGGCGGCCTGCGTCTGGCTGCTCCTCCAGCACTGACGGCACCCGGCCGAGGACGGGACCCGCCCACCTCCGGAACCGCCCCAGGACCCCGCTCTGTCCGCCTAGTGGACGCTTGTGTCCCACCAGATGAGGTGAACATCACGGCGGCGGCCCCTGGCGCACGGCCGGACCGCACGGTGCAATGGGGCGACCCTTCGGACGAGGAGCGCGTCATGGCCACCTTGGTGATCGACCAGAGCCCCCGGACCAACGACGTCGTGACCGCGCTGCGCCGCCACCTGCGCACGACCGAGCTCACCGTGCAGCACGGCCCCACCGGGACCCGCACCAGGATCCACACCGACATCGAGGCCGCCGCACTCTTCGACGCGGCTGCGCTCTACCTCGACCCGCTCGGGATCGCCTGGGACGTCGCCGAGCTCGCTGCCTGAAGGCGCGCGCGTCCTACCGGCGCGGGCGACGGCCCGGGACGGCGGTTCAGGGCCACCGGACGGACCGGGTGCAGCCGCCGGGCCTGCGCCCGCGGCTCAGGCGGTGAAGCGCCGCGCCACCAGCAGCTCGGCCACCTGGATCGCGTTGAGCGCGGCACCCTTGCGCAGGTTGTCGTTGCTCACGAAGAGGGCCAGACCGCGGCCGTCGGGCACACCCTCGTCGGCGCGGATGCGACCCACGAGCGACGGGTCGGCACCGGCCGCGGCGAGCGGCGTCGGCACGTCGACGAGCTGCACGCCCGGTGCGCCCGTGAGCAGCGCCGTGGCCTGCGCCGGGCTGATCGGCCGGTCGAACTCGACGTTGATCGACAGCGAGTGACCGGTGAACACCGGCACCCGCACGCACGTGCCGGAGACCAGCAGCTCGGGGATCTGCAGGATCTTGCGCGACTCGTTGCGGAGCTTCTGCTCCTCGTCGGTCTCGTTGAGGCCGTCGTCGACCAGGTTGCCGGCGAACGGCACCACGTCGAACGCGATCGGCGCGACGTACTTCACCGGCGCCGGGAAGGTGACGGCCGACCCGTCGTGCACGAGCGCCAGGGTGTCCTGGGTGACCGCGGCGCGCACCTGGTCGTCGAGCTCGCGGGCACCGGCCAGACCGGAGCCCGACACCGCCTGGTAGGTCGACACGACGAGCCTGCGCAGCCCGGCCGCCTCGTGCAGCGGCTTGAGCACCGGCATCGCTGCCATCGTCGTGCAGTTCGGGTTCGCGACGATGCCCAGCGGGATGTCGTCGAGGGCGTGCGGGTTGACCTCGCTCACCACGAGCGGCACCTGCGGGTCCTTGCGCCACGCCGAGGAGTTGTCGACGACGAGCGCACCAGCCGCCGCGAACCGCGGGGCGTGCTCCTTGCTGGTCCCGCCGCCTGCGGAGAACAGCGCGATGTCGATCCCGGACAGGTCCGCCGTCGCGACGTCCTCGACGGTGACCTGGGTGTCCTGCCACGGCAGCGTGCGCCCGGCCGACCGCGCCGAGGCGAAGTACCGGATCGAGGCGACCGGGAAGTCGCGCTCGGCCAGCAGCCGGCGCATCACCGAGCCGACCTGGCCCGTGGCGCCGACGACCGCGACGTTGACCCCGCTCATCGACCCGTCCCCCCGTACACGACAGCCTCCTCCTGGTCGGAGTCCAGCTCGAACGCGGTGTGCACGGCGCGCACCGCCGCGTCCAGGTCACCCGAGCCGGTCACCACGGAGATGCGGATCTCCGAGGTCGAGATCATCTCGATGTTGATCCCGGCGTCGGACAGCGCCTTGAACAGCTTGGCCGAGACGCCCGGGTGCGACTTCATCCCGGCACCGATGAGCGACAGCTTCCCGATGGTGTCGTCGTACTTGAGCGCGTCGTAGCCGATGTCCGACGCGGCCTCGGTGAGCGCCGCGGTGGCGGCGGTGCCGTCCGCGGCCGGCAGCGTGAAGGAGATGTCGGTCTTGCCGGTGCCGGACGCCGACACGTTCTGCACGATCATGTCGATGTTGACGCCGGCCCCGGCGACCACCTCGAAGATGTGCGCGGCCTTGCCCGGCACGTCCGGCACGCCGACGACGGTGACCTTGGCCTCCGAGCGGTCGTGGGCGACCCCGGCGATGATCGGCTGCTCCATGCTCTGCTCCTTCGTGACCAGCGTGCCGGTTCGGGTGCTGAACGACGACCGCACGTGCACCGGCACCTCGTACCGGCGCGCGTACTCGACGCAGCGCAGCATGAGGACCTTGGCGCCGCTCGCGGCCATCTCCAGCATCTCGTCGTAACCCAGGCGGTCCAGCTTGCGCGCGGTCGGCACGATCCGCGGGTCCGCCGTGAACACCCCGTCGACATCGGTGTAGATCTCGCAGACGTCGGCCTTGAGCGCCGCCGCCAGGGCGACGGCCGTCGTGTCCGAACCGCCGCGCCCCAGCGTCGTCACGTCGTTGGTCGCCAGGTTGACGCCCTGGAACCCGGCGACGATCGCGACCTGCCCGCGCTCCAGCGTGCTCGCGATGCGCGACGGCGTGACGTCGATGATGCGGGCCTTGCCGTGCACCTCGTCGGTGAGCACGCCGGCCTGCTGACCGGTGAACGACTTGGCCTTCACCCCGAGGGAGTCGATGGCCATCGCGAGCAGCGACATGCTGATCCGCTCGCCCGCGGTGAGCAGGATGTCCATCTCACGCTTCGGCGGACCGTCGCTCACCTGCTGGGCGAGGTCGATGAGCTCGTCGGTGGTGTCCCCCATCGCCGACACGACGACGCACACGTCGTCACCCGCTCGACGGGACTCGACGACCCGCGCGGCGACGCGACGGATCGAGGCGGCGTCGGCGACCGACGACCCGCCGTACTTCTGCACGATGAGGGCCACGCGTAACTCACATCCGAGGTGGAGGGCGACGCCGCGATTCTACGGCGCGGGCCCTGTGCGCCCCGAGGCCTCCCAGATCGCGGTCAGCACCGCCTTGACCAGGCACTTCGTCGGCCGATGCAAAGGAAGTGTGCAGGTGTCCCGCCGCGGGAACACCGCACCGCCCACGCTCGTTGGGCGACGTGGGATGACTCGTCCGAGGAGAGCGTGATGGCCAGGCGGAAGCGGTACGAAGAGCTCGAGCGCGACAACGGCACGATCGTGCGCTACGAGCCGCACGAGAACGGCGGCGGCATGGTCGCCACGGGGGCGCAGGTCGCCAAGGAGGCCTACGTGGCCGCCACGGCCTGGGTCGACCCGGGCGCGACGATCGCCGCCGGCGCACGCCTCGGGGACCACGTGTGGGTCGAGGACGACGCGTCGATCGCGCGCGGTGCGCGGGTCGGCAGCCACGCGCACATCGGACGCGGTGCCTCGATCGGCCTCGGCGCCCGCGTGGGCGAGCGTGCGACCGTCGGCACCGCGGTGCTCGTCGAGCCGCACGCCAGCGTCGAGCCGCAGAGCGCAGTCGCCGACGGCACCGTCGTGCACCGGCGCGCCGGGTACGTCACCGCGGCCTGAGGTCGCGGCCCGTCACGGGCATCAGGCCTGGCCCCGCAGGGGGTCAGGCCGCCCGGGCGGGGGCGTCAGGACTGCAGGGCGTCGTACTCCGCCTCGGCGGCCACGTCGTCGTCCACGTCCAGCCGGGCGTGCGCCAGGACCGCCTGCAGGGCCCGCAGCACGCTGGAGGCCGTCGCGCCCCAGTCCGCCAGGTAGGAGAACTGCCACCACCACAGGGCCTCGACCACCTGGCCGGCCTCGTAGTGCCGCAGCCCCTGGGCGAGCGCCTGCGCGATGGTCACCAGACCGCCCGAGAGGGTGACCTGCTCGACCTCGACGCTGTCGAGCGGGTCCACCACCTCGGCGTACTCGTCGAGGCCCTCGAAGACGTTCGCCAGGTTCGCACGCAGCGGGTCCACGTCCGGGTCCGGGCCCAGGTCGGGCTCGAACCGCTGCTCGGGGACCACGTCGACCGTCGCACCCAGCCGGGCGCCCACCGCGAGCACGTCCGAGACCGCCAGCAGCAGCAGCGGCAACGAGGCCTCGGGCGTGCTGCCAGCGGCGACCTCGGTCACCGTGCTGAGGAAGTCCCCGGCCTCGGCGGCCACGTCCTGGGCGATCGCCAGCAGATCGGCGTCATCGGTGCTCATGTCGCTCTCCCCTCGTCCGCACTGCTCCGGCCCGTCTTCCGCACTGATCCGGCCCGGCCTACGCACTGATCCGGCGCCGACCCTCGAAGGCCCGGCCGAGCGTGACCTCGTCGGCGTACTCCAGGTCACCGCCCACCGGCAGCCCGGAGGCGAGCCGGCTGACCGTCAGCCCCATCGGGACCAGCAGCCGTGCGAGGTAGGTGGCGGTGGCCTCCCCCTCGACGTTCGGGTCGGTCGCCAGGATCACCTCGGTGACCTGGCCGTCCGCCAGCCGGGACATGAGCTGGACGATCCGCAGGTCGTCCGGGCCCACCCCGGCGATCGGGTTGATGGCGCCACCGAGCACGTGGTACCGCCCCCGGAACTCCCGGGTGCGCTCGATGGCGACGACGTCCTTGGCCTCCTCCACCACGCAGATCACGGCGGTGGCCCGGCGCGGGTCGCGGCAGATGCGGCACTGGTCCTCCTGCGCGACGTTGCCGCAGATCTCGCAGAACCGGACCTTGGCCTTGACCTCGGTGATCGCGTCCACCAGCCGGCGCACATCGGCCGGTTCGGCCGCCAGGACGTGGAAGGCGATGCGCTGGGCGCTCTTGGGGCCGACCCCGGGCAGCCGCCCGAGCTCGTCGACCAGGTCCTGGAGCGCGCCTTCGTACACGCCGTCAGCCTACGGGGTGCCTCGGACAGGTCAGCCGAGCGGCTCGACCTGCTCGTCGATCACCTGACCGCCGAGCAGCTGGGCCACCAGCGGCGCGCCCACGAGCCCCGAGCCGACGATCTCCGGGTCGTCCGGCGACGGCTCGTCCTCCGGTTCGCCGTACGGCGGCACCAACCGGTCGGCGCCCGCGGAGGGCGCGGCGGGGCGCACGGGTGCGGTCGCGACGGGCCGCCGGGACGCGGCCGCGCGGGTGGCAGCGGGCGCCGGGCCCGGGTCGTCGTCCCACGGCGGCTCGTCGAGCGGCGGCACGTCGTCCCACGGCGGGGCGGGGCTCACCGGCTGCGGCTCCGGTTCGGCGTCGGGGGCGACGGCCGGTGCCGCGGAACGCGGGGCGGCCGGTGCGGCCACCGGTGCGCCGG
>NZ_VWSD01000407.1 GCF_009829685.1 Cellulomonas citrea | reverse complement strand
TGATCTCGCGATAGCCCGCGCCGTCCATCTTGCGGCGCATATAGGCCTCCAGCTCGCGCCAGATGCGATAGCCCTTGGGGTGCCAGAAGACCGAGCCATGCGCCTCTTCCTGAAGGTGGAACAGGTCCATCTCGCGGCCCAGCTTGCGGTGATCACGCTTGGCGGCCTCCTCCAGCCGGTGGAGATGCGCATTGAGTTGCTTCTTGTTCAGCCAGCCCGTGCCGTAGATGCGCGTCAATTGCGCGTTCCTCTGGTCGCCACGCCAATAGGCCCCGGCAACGCGCATGAGCTTGAAGGCATCGGGGTCGAGCTTGCCGGTCGAGGCAAGGTGCGGGCCGCGGCACATGTCGAGCCAGTCGTCCCCGGAATCCCTCAGGCCGCTGCGATAGACCGTCAGTTCCTCGCCCTCGGGCAGCTCCCTGGCCCACTCGGCCTTGAAGACCTCGCCCTCGGCCTCCCATTTGTCGATCAGCTGCTGGCGCGACCAGACCTCGCGCGTCAGCGGCTTGTC
>NZ_VWSD01000406.1 GCF_009829685.1 Cellulomonas citrea | reverse complement strand
GCGGAATTTTCCAGGTGATGGAAGGCCGCCGCATCATCGCCGACATGACCTCGCTGGAAAACCTGCGGCTCGGCGCGTTCACCCGCAGCGACAAGAACGTCGATGACGATATCGACATGGTCTACAAGTATTTCCCGCGCCTCAAGGAGCGCACCGGCCTCGCCGGTTATCTCTCCGGCGGCGAACAGCAGATGCTGGCGATTGCGCGTGCGATGATATCGAAGCCCGATCTCATCATGCTGGACGAGCCTTCGGAAGGTATCATGCCCGTGCTCGTCGACGAGATGTTCGAGTTGTTCCGGAAGATGAAGTCGGAAGGAACAACGATTCTGCTGGTTGAGCAGAACGTCGAACTGGCGCTCGATATCGCCGATCGCGCCTATGTGCTGGACCAGGGCTCGGTTGTGCATCACGCGACTGCGGCCGCACTGCTGGCCGACGATGAAATCAAGGAGCGTTACTGCTCGGTGTAGCCTGAAGAAGCTGCTTCGGGCGGTCGCTCGCCGACAAAA
>NZ_VWSD01000405.1 GCF_009829685.1 Cellulomonas citrea | reverse complement strand
CCGAAAGCGGCTTCCGTCTTGCCCGCCGGCCAGAGGTCGTCGGCCAGCCGCTTGTACTCGACGGGGTCGTCGGCCAGGGCGGGCGAGCCCTCGGGCCGGACGCCGGCGACGCTCAGCCCCGCCTCGACCAGGCCGTGGACGCGCCTGAGCACCGCCAGCGACATCCGCCGGCTGGAGCCGCCCAGATACAGCAGCTGATAGCTGGCGCCGCTCTTGGCGACCAGCGCGCCCTCCTTCACCTCCAGGCTGTTCAGCAGCAGCTCGGAATTGACGAAGTCGAAGGCGTAGCCGTGCGGGGCGTCGGTCATTTCGGCGTCGACATAGAGGCCGGTGAGCGGGGCCTCCTCGCCGCTGAAATAGGCGACGTCGGCGAAGAAGCGCCCCTGCTGGAGCATGAAGGCGTTGCGGGACATGTAGTCGACCCACGGCCCCGCCATCTCGGCCCAGGTCTCGTTCCGGTTGAAGTACTGGCCGAAGATCGACAGCGACAGGCCCGGCTTCTTGTCGGTCAG
>NZ_VWSD01000404.1 GCF_009829685.1 Cellulomonas citrea | reverse complement strand
ACCGCCTTGTAGCGCGACCTCTGCCGCGTCGACGTCGCCGGCCTCGAAGGCTTCGACGGCGGTCAGGAAAGCGCTTTTGAGAGTCTGCTGCCGCACGAACTTGTGCAGCTGCGTCATGACCCATTCAGCGTTGATCGAGTCCTTGGCAAGAAACAGATTCTCAACCAGCTTGCGGAAGCTGGCCGCCTTCTTGTCGCCGGCCTCAAGGATGTGTTCCAGGTGATCGGGCAAGTGCTCCTTGATGGGCGCCCCAAACTGGTCAATGAAGGCGATGGCGTGGCCCGCCACTTCCCGGAAGACCGCGGACTCAAAGAGCTGCGGCGTCAGGACCGCCCGGGCCGGCTTGCAGTAGCGGTCGTCAAAGCAAAGCAGCGTCAGCAGGTTCTCCTGCAGGGCGCCGCTCAGCTTGGTGTCATCATCTTTCATGTCTGGAACTTCTGTGTTCAGCGACTATACGCAGTCAGGCGCCCAGGCGCTCAAAGGCTTCCAGCATGGCCGGCGTTGCCTTGATA
>NZ_VWSD01000403.1 GCF_009829685.1 Cellulomonas citrea | reverse complement strand
ATTCCATTTCTTCCACTTGGGGCAATGGCAACTTCAGCCACACTTGCAGGTTGTAATGATGATGATAAAAATACTGCAGTTAAACCACCGATCAATCCAGCTAAATTAAAATCTGCAACATTTACACCAATGGATGCACCAACATTAGCAAATGCAGCAGCAATGGCCACAACAACAGTTGCTTCTGGTTTAGCTGTAACTTGGGATGATAATACCAAGACTGACTACAAACTTGCTTATAAAACCTTCTTCCAAACAGGCGATATGGTCAATGATGGAAAAGGTGGGAAGATCTTGGCTGGTGGTTATTATGATATTAATAATAAGCCAATCATGGATAACTCTACAGGTTCGCCACGTCAATTCTTCTCAGATTGTCCAGATGGAACATCTTTGCTCACTGTTAAAGATGCCAAGATTGATGGTGTAAAAGGAAATCCTGTATTTGCTGTGGTGCAATTTGAATATACCACACGTGATTTGGCGGGTAATGACATGTATGGCAAGTTGCCA
>NZ_VWSD01000402.1 GCF_009829685.1 Cellulomonas citrea | reverse complement strand
AGCAGCGGGGTCTGGAAAATTCCCGGCAGGATGGTGTTGACGCGAATGCCTTCGTTCATCAGGTCGCGCGCAATCGGCAGGGTCATTCCGATCACACCGGCCTTCGAGGCGGAATAGGCAGCCTGGCCGATCTGGCCATCTTCACCCGCGACCGAGGCGGTGTTGACGATCGCACCGCGGTCGCCGTCATCGCTCAGCGGGTCGAGCGTCATCATGCCCGCCGCCGACTTGGCGATGCAGCGGAAGGTGCCGATCAGGTTCACCTGGACTACGAACTCGAAAGCCGAGATCGGGAAGTGACTGATCTCGCCGGTCTGCTTGTCGCGTTTCGCGGTCTTGATGGCGTTGCCGATGCCAGCGCAATTGACGAGGATGCGTTCCTGGCCGTGAGCCGCGCGCGCCTTGGCGAAGCCCGCGTCGACGTCCTCGTCGCTCATCACATTGACCTTGCAGAACACGCCGCCGATGTCCTTGGCGACCGCCTCGCCCTTTTCCTCGTTCATGTCGAAGATC
>NZ_VWSD01000401.1 GCF_009829685.1 Cellulomonas citrea | reverse complement strand
ATCACCTGCCCTGAGTGTGGCAACAAGGCAGTCGAGACCATGCCGACAGATGCCTGTCAGTGGTTCTACGAATGCACATCATGCGGGGCCGTGATCAAGCCTCTACCAGGCGATTGCTGTGTCTATTGCTCCTACGGAACCGTGCCTTGTCCGCCGATCCAAGAAGGTGGGTCGTGTTGCGGCTGATCAATGTGCGTGATCCAAAATACTGTGGAGAAGAAATGTGTTGCAGTTGCTGTAGCGGACACATTGCAGACGTTGGCCTTCCAAGTGTGCTATTTAAGATGGCATGCGGCATAGAAGGACTGAGAATTGGTAAGCGAACCATTCTACAAGGCACACTGGCGCGACATCGATCCAGAACGGATGTCAGCCTACAAGGGTGGGTTCCGCTGGGACGACGCGACCGAAGCACTCTACGAACCGGCCGGGGTTTCGGTCGGACAAAAAGTTGCAGACTTTGGCTGCGGCCCTGGCAAAATCGCCGTGGAGCTTGCTAACCGGGTAGGAAAAT
>NZ_VWSD01000400.1 GCF_009829685.1 Cellulomonas citrea | reverse complement strand
CACGTTTTCCCGCTGTCCGCCGACAGATCCGAACCGCTCGCGCCGACCGCGAGAATCGTTTTTTTGTCGATATAAGCCACGCCCGAACGATAACCGTTCAAGCCTTTCGAAAGCGTCCAAGTTTTCCCGCCGTCCGCGGTAAAGGCGAGATTATCCGTGAAGTCGTCCGGCTTTTCGTAATTTCCGCCGACGATCACGCCGTTTTTACTGTCGCTCATGGCGATCGAAAAAATGCCGCTGCCCGCCGTGCCTTTCGTGATCGGCGTGTCGGCGACGAACCATGTCAGCGCGCGATTTTCCGAGCGAAAGACGCGCGCGTTCGTGCCGCCGGAAACGAGAAAGATGGTCCGTTTGCCGTTCGTTAAAAGACAGGTTCCGCTCGCCGCGAACGCCGCTTCGCCCGCGTTCGCGTTCGCCATTTTCTCGTTGCCGGAAATCGTCCACGTCTCGCCGTCCGTCGTTTTGAGCAGCAGGTATTTGCCGTCGACCGGATCGCTCATCGCCATGCCGTTATTAC
>NZ_VWSD01000399.1 GCF_009829685.1 Cellulomonas citrea | reverse complement strand
GCACTACAACCTCGAAGATTGGGACTACGTCCTCATCCGCGTTGCGCCGGATTCCGCGCCTCCTCAGTACCCCGACTCTCTTTCGCTTGTGACACATCGCGGTGGATGGTGGTTGTTGCAGATTCGAAAGCCGGAAACGAAGTGAATGATCACCATAAAAGCTCGACGTACATCGACTGCTTCTGGAAAAATCAAAGTGTTCGCGTCATCGCGATAGGCGTAGCGAAACATCTAATATCGAAACCGCATTCCATAATCGTTCATTACGCGAATCCGGATTGTAGACGCCAGATAGAGAAGTCACTGTTGGCCCAGATAGAGATGTCACTCTCCACGGTTTCAGCTGGGGAGTATTGGGCCGATGACGGTGATTGCGATGAGCCGGACGGAGATCGACCGGATGAGCGTGTTGCAGGATCTGGCGGCGAACAGGATCAAAGTTGCGGACGCCGCAGCGCTGATGGGGCTTGGCCGGCGTCAGGTATTTCGGCTGGCGAAGGCCTATGACCAGCATGGC
>NZ_VWSD01000003.1 GCF_009829685.1 Cellulomonas citrea | reverse complement strand
CGGCGACGGCGGCGGCGAGCGCGCGGGCGAGCGCGCCGGGGGTGTCCTCGTCGACCTCGACCCGCCCGTCGGGTGCGACGGTGAGCCGGGCGCCGGGGGCGCTCAGCCGCACGGGGGGTCTTGTCGACATCTCGTCATTGAAGCAAGATTCAAACAAGTTGGAAAATTCCTCGTCACACACGCAGTCCAGAGTTGCATCTCGCTCCACCTGACCGGCCCCATCCCAGGACGTGACGGAGTCTGCATGCGCTGCACCTGCCCTGCCGGCCTGACTCAGGCCCCGTCGCTGCGCGCCGCCGTCGTGCTGGGCAACGCATGACCGGTCGCCAGCCGCGCGTAGCCGAGCACGAGGTCCACTGCGGCCGGTGCGTCGATGGTCGGGTGCCCGGCCACGATGCGGTAGCCGTAGGCGTCCTCCAGCGCGACGATCGTGCGGGCCACCGTGCGGGCCGGCTGGCCCAGGTGGAACACGCCCTGGGCCGCGCCCTGCTCCAGCACCACCTCGTACATGCCGACCTGCCGGTCGAACAGCGAGGTGAGCAGCGAGGCGTGCACCGGGTGCCGGCCCGCCGTGCCACCGATCTCGCACAGCAGCCGCACATCGACGTCCTCGGAGTCCACCGGCAGGCCCGACACGACGAGGTCGACGAGCCGGTCGACCGGGCCGTCGAGCGCCTCCAGCCGGTGCTGGCGCTCGGAGTAGAAGCGCTCCATGCTGGCCACGCAGGCCTGCAGCAGAAGGTCGGAGACCTCGGGGTAGTGGTAGAGCACGGTGCCCGGCGAGACGCCGGCCTCCTCGGCGACGTGCGTGAGCTGCACGCCGTCGATCCCGTGCTGGGCGATCGCGCGCTGCGCCGCCGCCCGCAGCTGGTCCTGGCGGGCCTGCCGCTGCCTGCTGCGCGCCACCGACCTGCCCTTTCCTCGCCCCGGCCCCCGGGGCTCCTGAGCAGCGATCCAACCACAGGCCCGACCTCGCGCACCGTGACGGGAGCACCTCGATGAACCAGCCGCGCACCTTCCTCTTCATGCCGGAGAGCGCCTACGGCCCGACGAACAACTGCATCGGCATCGCCGACGAGCTGGTGCGCCGCGGGCACCGGGTGGTGTTCGCCGCCGAGTCGTCCTGGGCCGGACGGCTCACCCCCTACGGCTTCGAGGAGGAGCTCGTCGACTTCGCCCCGCCGCCGCCGGAGGACGCCGGGGAGCAGGACGCCGGGCAGTACTGGCGGGACTTCGTGCGCGACACCGCCCCGCAGTTCCGGCGCAGCACGCGCGAGCAGCTCGAGACGGTGATCGCCCCCATCTGGTCCGGGGCGATCGACGGCGTGCGGTACTGCGAACCGGCGCTGCGCGAGCTCGTCGCGCGCGTCGCCCCCGACGTCATCGTCGAGGACAACGTGCTGCAGTTCCCGGCGCTGCTCACCGCGGGGGTGCCGTTCGTGCGGATCGTGTCCTGCCAGCCGCTCGAGGTGAAGGGGCCGGGTGTGCCGCCGGTGTTCTCCGGGCTGCCCGCCGCCGATACGAGCGACTGGCCCGCCTACCTGGCCGAGTGCGAGCGCGTGCACCGGCAGATCTGGTCCGACTTCGACACCTGGAGCCAGGCGCAGGGCGCCCCGCCGCTGCCCGACCTGGAGTTCATCGCCCCCGGCGACCTCAACCTCTACGTCTACCCGCAGGAGGCCGACTACACCGACGTCCGGCCGCTGGACGCCACCTGGCACCGGCTCGACTCGTGCGTGCGCCGCACCGAGCAGACCCCGCAGCTGCCCGACGGCTGGGTGGGCGGCGACGTGCCGCTCGTCTACTTCTCGCTCGGCTCGCTCGGCAGCGCCGACGTCGAGCTCATGCGCCGGGTGCTCGCCGTGCTGGCCACCACGCCGTACCGCTACGTCGTGTCCAAGGGCCCGCTGCACGAGGAGATCGAGCTGGCCGACAACCAGTGGGGTGCCCCGTTCGTGCCGCAGACCGCGATCCTGCCGCTGGTCGACGCGGTCATCACGCACGGCGGCAACAACACCACCACCGAGTCGCTGCACTTCGGCCGGCCGATGGTGCTGCTGCCGCTGTTCTGGGACCAGTACGACAACGCCCAGCGGATGGACGAGCTCGGGTTCGGCATCCGGCTGGACACCTACGGGTTCGCCGACGAGGACCTGGTCGGCGCGCTGCGCACGGTGCTCACCGACGAGGCGCTGCGCACCCGCGTCGCGCAGGTGGGCGCCGATGTGCGGGCCCGCGACGGTCTGCGCCGGGCGGCCGACCTCATCGAAGGAGCAGCACGATGACCGTGACCAGCCCGGCCCCCACCGTCGCGCACGCGCTGCAGGACGCCGCACCGCGGGTGTTCTGGTCCGACCGGCCCGACGCACCGCCGGCCCGGCCCCCGCTGCTCGGGCGCACGACGGCCGACCTCGTCGTCGTCGGCGGCGGGCTCACCGGGCTGTGGGCCGCGTACCGGGCGGTCGAGCGCGGCGAGCACGCCGATGTGGTGCTGCTCGACGCCGAACGTGTCGGGTTCGGTGCCTCGGGGCGTAACGGCGGGTTCATCTCCTCCTCGCTCACGCACGGGCTCGCGCACGGTGAGTCCATGTGGCCCGGGGAGGTGGCACAGCTGCACGCCGCCGGGGAGGCGAACCTCGCGCAGATCGTGGCCACCGTGGCCGCGGAGGGGATCGACGCCGGGCTGGACCTGTGCGGCAAGACCACCGTCGCGGTCGCCGACTGGCAGGTCGAGGCCCTGCGCGCCGGGTACGAGCGGGCGCTGCGGTACGGCGAGGACGTGCAGTGGCAGGACGAGGAGCAGGTGCGCGCCGACGTCGCCTCGCCCACCTACCTGGCCGGGCTGCGCACCCGGTCGGGTGGTGGGCTCGTCGACCCGGTGCGGCTGTGCTGGGGCCTGGCGGCCGCCGCGGAGCGCCGCGGGGTGCGCATCTACGAGTCGACCACCGTCGAGGGCGTCGAACGGGACGGCACCGGGGTGCGGGTGAGCACGACGTCGGGCACGGTGCACGCCCGGCAGGTGGTGGTGGCCACCGCGGCCTACCGCTCACCGCTGCGCCGGCTCGACCACTACGTGCTGCCCGTCTACGACCACGTGCTGGTCACCGAACCGCTGTCCGACGCCCAGCTCGCCTCGATCGGCTGGTCGGCGCGTCAGGGGCTCACGGACGCCGGCAACCAGTTCCACTACTACCGGCTCACCGCGGACAACCGCATCCTGTGGGGCGGGTGGGACGCGATCTACCACCGCGGCGGCTCCACCGACCCGCGCCAGGAGCAGCGCTGGCCGTCCTTCGTCACGCTCGCCGAGCACTTCTTCACCACGTTCCCGCAGCTGGAGGGCACCGTGTTCACGCACCGCTGGGCCGGTCCGATCGACTCGACGAGCCGGTTCACCGCGATGTACGGCACGGCCGTCGGCGGCCGGGTCGCCTACGCCGTCGGGCACACCGGGCTGGGGGTGGGCGCCTCGCGGTTCTCCGCCGACGTCGCGCTCGACCTGCTCGCCGGCCGGCCGACGGAGCGCACGTCGTACCGGATGGTCACCCGCAGACCGGTGCCGTTCCCACCCGAACCGGTGCGTGACCCGGTGGTGCAGGTCACCCGCTCCAGCCTGCTCGCGGCCGATGCGCACGAGGGCCGGCGCAACGCCTGGCTGCGGCTGCTCGACCGGTTCGGCGTGGGGTTCGCGTCATGAGCCGCGAGATCGTCGACCCGGCGACCGGGCTCGTCGTCGACCACGTGCCGGACTCCACGCCCGAGCAGGTGAGCGCCGCGACCGCGGCGGCCCGGGCGGCCCAGCGCGCCTGGGGCGAGCGGACCGCGGGGGAGCGGGCCCTCGTGCTGCTGCGCCTGGCCGACCTCGTCGAACGCGACGCCGACCGGCTCAGCGAGCTCGAGGTCGCCGACTCGGGCAAGCCGTGGACCACGATGCGCGACGGTGAGCTGCCGTTCGCGGTGGACAACCTGCGGTTCTTCGCCGGGGCGGCCCGCTCGTTGGAGGGCACGGGGGCCGGGGTGCTCTCGGCCGGGTACACCTCGGTGCTGCTGCGCCGCCCGGTCGGGGTGGTCGCGGCGGTCACGCCCTGGAACTTCCCGCTCATCATGGCGGTGTGGAAGGCCGGGCCGGCGCTCGCGGCCGGCAACGCCGTGCTCGTCAAACCCGCACCGAGCACCCCGCGCAGCACGATCGCGCTGGCCGAGCTCGCGCTGGAGGCGGGGCTGCCCGAGGGGCTGTTCCAGGTGGTCACCGGGGACGGCGCCGTCGGCCAGCAGCTGGTCGCCGACCGCGACGTCGACATGATCTCCGTGACCGGCTCGACGAGCACCGGGCAGGCCGTCATGGCCGGTGCGGTGCCGGGGGTCAAGCGGGTGCACCTGGAGCTCGGCGGCAAGGCGCCGGTGCTCGTGCTGGGGCAGGCCGACGTGGCCGCGATGGCGCACGCCGTGGCGATGGGCGGGCTGTACAACACCGGCCAGGACTGCACGGCGGCGACCCGGGTCTACGTGGTGCGCGAACGCTTCGACGAGGCGGTGGACGCGCTGCGCGCCCAGGTCGAGGCCGTCGTGCCCGGGCCGCCGCGCGACCCGGCGACGGCGATCGGGCCGTTGGCCTCGTTCGCGCACCGGGAGCGGGTGGCCGGGTTCGTCGACCGGGCCCGGGCCGCCGGTGCGCAGGTGCTCACCGGTGGGTCCGCACCGGAGGGGCCGGGGGCCTACTACTCGCCGACCCTCGTGGTCGGCGCGGCCCAGGACTCCGAGCTGGTGCAGGGCGAGGTGTTCGGCCCGGTGCTCGCCGTGCTGCCGGTGGACGACGAGGACGACGCGGTGGCGCACGCCAACGACAGCCGGTACGGCCTGGCGTCCTCGGTGTGGACCAGCGACGTGGCCCAGGCGCTGCGCGTCTCGCACCGGCTCGACGTGGGCGTGACCTGGGTGAACGACCACCTGCCGATCGCCTCGGAGGCGCCGCACGGCGGGGTCAAGGGGTCGGGTTTCGGCAAGGACATGAGCCATGAGCCGCTGCTCGACTACTCGGTCACCCGGCACCTCATGATCCGGCACGCGCCGCCGCCGGAGACGACGGGGTTCCGGCCGGCCTGAGCGGTCGGCGCGGGCCGCGGACCTGCGTCGACGGGCCGCGTCGGCCGCCGCTGCCGGGCGGGGCAGCGCCGGGTGGCCGGGGCCCGCTCCGCCCGGCGTTCGGCTGGTCGTCATCGACTCGCCCCCCGCGCGTCAGCGGCCGGTCGGACAGGGGTGCTGTGCTGCGCATGTGCGGGTCGCGATCATCGCCGAGTCCTTCTTGCCGCAGGTCAACGGGGTGACGAACTCCGTGCTGCGGGTGCTGGAGCACCTGCGGCGCACGGGTCACGAGGCCATCGTGCTGGCCCCGGGCACACCCCCGGCGAGCGCGTCCGGGGCGCGCGTGGTGCCGCTGCGCTCGGTGCCGATGCCGGGGTACAGCCAGTTCCGGGTGGGGGTGCCGTCGGCCCGGGCCATCGCCCGTGAGCTCGCGGCGTTCGCGCCCGACGTGGTGCACCTCGCCTCACCGTTCGCCACCGGGTGGTCGGCGGTGCGCGCCACCGGCCGGCTCGACCTGCCGACGGTCGCCGTCTACCAGACCGACATCGCCGGGTTCGCCGGCCGGTACCACCTGGGTGCCGCGGTGGAGGGTGCGTGGCGGATGGTCCGCACGATCCACGACCAGGTGGACCTCACGCTCGCCCCGTCCCGGGTGGCCATGGCCTCGTTGGAGGAGCACGGCGTGCCGCGGGTGCGGCTGTGGGCGCGGGGGGTGGACACCGAGGCGTTCTCCCCGGCGCACCGTGACGCCCGGCTGCGCGCGCGGCTCGCGCCCGGGGGCGAGGTGCTCGTCGGGTTCGTCGGGCGGCTCGCGGCGGAGAAGCAGGTGGAGGACCTGGCGGCGCTCGACGGGTTGCCGGGGGTGCGGGTGGTCGTCGTCGGTGACGGTCCCGAGGGGGAGGACCTGCGCCGCGCGCTGCCGCAGGCCGTGTTCCTGGGCCAGCTCACCGGCCCGGAGCTGCACCGGCTGGTCGCGAGCCTCGACGTGGCGGTGCAGACCGGACCGTACGAGACGTTCTGCCAGTCGGCGCAGGAGGCGCTCGCGGCCGGGGTGCCGGTGGTGGCGGTCGGTGCCGGCGGGGTGGCCGAGCTGGTGGACCCCAGCCGCACCGGGTGGCTCTACCCGCCGGGTGACCTCGCGGCGCTGCGGGCAGCGGTCGCCGACCTGGCCGGTGACGAGGCAAAACGTCAGGCGATGGGCCAGGCCGCGCGCCAGCAGGTGCGGGGGCGCACGTGGCAGGTGGTCGGGGAGCAGCTGCTCGGGCACTACGAGGACGCTGTCGCGCACCGTCGCGCGGGCGTCGTGGTGCGGTGAGGCAGCCGTGCACATCGTCCACCTGACCAACGCGTACGCGCCGGCCTCGGGCGGGGTGCGCACGGTGGTGCACGCCCTGGGCGCCGGGTACCGCGAGCGCGGGCACCGGTTCACGCTCGCCGTCCCGGCGGAGCGTGCCGGGGTCGACGACGAGCCGTGGGGGACGCGGTTGCGGATCGCCGGCCCGCGGGTACCGGGGACGGACGGGTACCGGCTGCTCGTCGACCGGCGGGCGGTGCTGCGGGCGCTGGACGATCTGGCGCCGGACCGGGTGGAGGTCTCCGACCGGTTCACGCTGCGCGCGGTCGGCGGCTGGGCGCGCACGCGCGGGGTGCAGGCGGTGATGCTGGCGCACGAGCGGCTCGACGGGCTCGTCGAGTCGCTGGCCGCGGTGCCCGGGCCGGTGGCCCGGGCGCTCACCGACCGGCACAACCGGCGCTGGGCGGCGGCGTTCGACGCGGTGGTGGTCACCTCGCCGGTCGCGGCGCTGGAGTTCGACCGGATCGCGGTGCCGACCGTGCGGGTGCCGCTCGGCGTCGACCTGGAGCTGTTCACCCCGGCCCGGCGCACCCGGCCGCTCGACCCGGACGATGTGGTGCTGGTGCTGTGCAGCCGGTTGTCCCCGGAGAAGGAGCCGGCCGTGGCGGTCGAGACCCTCCGGCTGCTGCGCGCCGAGGGCGTGCCGGCCCGGCTCGTGGTGCTCGGCGACGGGCCGGAGGCTGCGTCGTTGGCCCGTCGGGCGCGGGGGCTGCCGGTGACGTTCACCGGGTTCGTGCCCGACCGGACCGCCGTCGCGGATCTGCTCGCCGACGCCGATGTGGTGCTCGCGCCCGGGCCGTTGGAGACGTTCGGGCTCGCGGCGCTCGAGGCGATGGCCTGCGGCACCCCGGTGGTCGCGGCGCGCGGGTCGGCGGTCGAGGCGTTGACGGCGCAGGCCGGTGGGCCGCCTGGTGCGGTGGATGCGGCGGGGTTCGCTGAGGCGGTGCGGGCGCTGGTGAGTGGAGCCGGGGCCGCAAGCGGTGCACGTGCGGCGGCGCGGGCGGTCGCCGAGCAGCTGGGCTGGGCGGCGACGGTGGACCGGATGCTCGCGCTGCACGGTGTGCCGACGACGGTGCGGGCCGGGGCATGAGCCTCGACGTGAGCGGTTGCTACGGCGCCCCGGACGCGCCCCTGGTGATCCCGCACCGGGCGGGGGCCGGGCTGGCGACGGAGAACACGGTGCGTGCGGCGCGTCGGTCGCTGGCCCTCGGCCACCGCTACCTGGAGACCGATGCGCGCACCACACGTGACGGTGTGGTGGTCGCGTTCCACGACCGGACGGTGGGCCGCCTGGCCGGTGCCGGTGGCGCGATCAGCGCCCTCACCTGGGACGAGGTGCAGCGGCTGCGGTTTCGCGACGGCACCCGGGTGGCCCGGCTGGATGCGTTGCTCACCGCCTGGCCTGGGGTGCGCTGGGCCATCGACATCAAGGACCCGTTGACCCTGCCGGCGCTGCTCGACGTGCTGCGGTCCACCGGGGCGACCCGGCGGGTGTGCCTGGCCGGGACGCGTGACCGGTGGCTGGCGGCGGCCCGCGACGGGCTGGGCGAGGGGCTGGCGACGGCGCTGGGCTGGGAGTCGATCGGCCGGTTGCTCGGCTGGGGGCGGTTCCGGCCGCCGGGTCACGGCCCGTCGTACGTGCACGTGCCCTACCCGCTCGTGCGTGGCGGTGGTGCCCGACGGGTCGTCGCCCGGGCGCGCGACGCCGGGCTGCGCACGGTGGTCTGGGGTCTGGACGACCCGTCGGCGATGCACCGGCTGCTCGATGCGGGCGTCGACGGCCTCATCAGCGACCGCGCCGATGTGCTGCGCGAGGTGATGGTGGCCCGGGGTGCGTGGGCGCCGACGGGTCCGCGAGCCGGGGCGCAGCGCGTGGGGCTCGACCCGCAGGCGGGTGAGCGGGTGGTGGGCCGGTCGGCGCTGCCTCAGCGCGCGGGGTCCGACCCGCAGGCGGGTGAGCGGGCGGTGGGCCGGCCGACGCTGCCTCAGCGTGCGGGGCTCGACCCGCAGGTGGCGGGCAGCGGGGTCGGGACGACGGGCTCCGGTGCGGTGACGCTCGACGGCCCGGCGGGCGCGTTGCGCGCCGCGCGTTCCTGACCGAGCACGACGCCGGCGAGCAGCAGCCCGGCGCCGAGCAGCTGACGGCCCGAGAGTCGTTCCCCGGCGAGCCCGGCGCCGAGCAGCACGCCGGTGAGCGGGTTGGCCAGCCCGATGAGCGCGAGGTCGGAGGGCCCGAGGCGGGCCAGCCCGGCGAACCACAGCAGGTAGGCGACGGCGGTCGCGATGACGGTGAGGTACCCGAACCCGAGCAGCGAGGTGCGGTCGAGCACGGGCGGCGCACCTTCGACGAGGGCGGCGACCGGCAGCACGAACAGTCCGCCGGCGACGAGCTGCCAGGCGGTGGCGGGCAGCACCGCGATGGTCCCGTCCTTGGCGGTCCACCGGGCCATGAGCACGTAGCCGACCGAGGACATGGTCATCGCGCCGACGGCGGCGGCGATCCCGCGCGGGTCCACCGCATCGGGCCCGGACCACAGCATGAGCACGACGCCGGCCAGCCCGAGCAGCGCCCCGCCGACCCCGGCGACGCGCAGCCGCCGGCCGAGCAGCACGGCGGACAGCCCCATCATCACCAGCGGTGAGGCGGCCATGACGACCGACGCGATGCCGGTGGGCAGCAGCTGGGCGGCCAGGTAGACGAGGGCGAAGAAGGCGCCGGTGTTGAGCATGCCGAGCACGGCCGAACGCCACCACCAGGCCCCGCGCGGCAGCCGGCGGGCGATGAGCAGGAGCAGCAGCCCGGCGGGCAGGGCGCGCAGCACGGCGCCCCACAGCGGGGAGTCGGCGGGCAGCGTGTGCCGCGTGACGTAGTAGGTCGAGCCCCAGACCACGGCGGGGATGAGCGTGAGCAGCCGCCACCGCAAGATACCTTCCATGGAAGCGACTATACCTTCCTTGGAAGATATAGTCGGGGCATGACGACGGACAAGGTCGCCCGCATCCAGGAGCAGTGGGCCCGCGAACGCCCTGACCAGGACTTCTCCCCGATGGGCGTGATCGGCCGGCTGCACCTGGTGGCGGCCCACCTCACTGCCGAGCTGGTGGCCGTCTATGCCCAGTTCGGGCTCACCGAGGCCGAGTTCGACGTGCTCGCCGCCTTGCGCCGCTCACCCGACGGCTGGGCCCCCAGCGAGCTGGCCGACGCGACGATGGTCACCACCGGCGGCATGACCAAGCGCCTCGACCGCCTGCAGGCCGACGGCCTCGTCGAACGTCACCGCGCCCCGGGCGACGGCCGCGCCCGCGTCGTGCGCCTCACCCCGGCCGGCCGCGACCTCATCGACCGCGCCGTGACGGCCCACGTGGCGAACGAGCGCCGCCTGCTCGACGAGCTCGGTGAGGACTCCGCGAGGGCGTTGGAGCCCGCGCTGCGCACGTGGCTGGCGCGGTTCGAGCCGGAGGTGTGAGGGCGGGTCAGGCCGCCGGCCCGGCGCCGGTGCAGACGGGGGACTCGACCCCGTCGGCCTCGACCCAGGCCGTCCAGGTCCACTCCGGGCCGATGAGCTTGAGGGCGTCGGGGGACAGCGTCGTCGTCGGGTCGCTGCCGGAGGGGTCCGTGACGAGCGGGAAGCTCTCGGAGCGGCTGACTCCGTCGGCACCTGTCACCGTCACGTGTAGGTTCGCCGACTCGTCGGGGGGAGCGTGCCGTGCAGGGCCTAGGTGACCGAGACGGACCGCACGGGCGGTGCGGTCGGCCGTGTGATGCCAAGCCGCGTGGTCGTCACGATGGTCGTCGTCTGGTGCAGCGTCGCGCCGGCCAGGCTGGTGCTCCCGGTGTCGGGGGCGGTCATCGTGCACCGCGCCTCGGCGGCCGCGCCGTCGACGTTGCTGGAGTACCCCACGCTGAGCAGCACGCCCAACCCGCAGGCGACGGCGCAGACCCTGGTCGCCCACGGCTGCCAGCCGGGTGCCTGCGCGGCCTCCCAGACGAGCGGCGGCCCGGCGTGGGCGGCCGCGTCGGCGCGGGGCGTGAACCACCGGTGCGGCAGCGGCCGCCGGGTGACCAGCACGACGCTCCCGACGATGCTGTCGGCGAAGGTCTTGCGCTTCGGGTGCCAGAGCGGTCGCAGATACCCGATGAGCAGGATCGCGTCGAGCAGATGGACCAGCCACCGAAGCAGCGTCCTGACCAGGCCGAGGGGGCGCGCATCGGCCTCGCGCACCACGGCGATCCCGACGACGAGCTTGCCCGGGGTCGCCCCGACGTACGCCTGCATGGCGACCGCCACCACGAGCATCGCGATGATCCACGGGTTGTGGATCCACGGCGCGCCCGCCGGGGCGTGGCTGACGGTGATGATCTGCGGACCGAGGAACGGGAAGCCCCCGCCGAGCCCCGGCAGCACGAGGAACGTCAGCCCCGAACCGAGCGCGGCGTCGAGCACCGAAGCCACCACCCGCCTGGACCAGCTCGCATAGACGGGCACACGCTCGTCAGGCGGCGCAGCCAGCGCAGCGGTGTCGACGGACGTGCCCCCCGGAAGCGTCACGGGTTCATGGTGGCGGATGGGAGTGCCTGGTGCGAGGGGTTGGTGGCGGCGGGAGTGGCCGGGCGTGGTCGAGTCTCGACCGACAGATCCCTGATCTGGAGCGAGGGGAACTACAGCACTCGCCTTGGCGACGGGTCGGCAAGGCGCCCCCCTTCCGGTGAGCCCGCGACCTGCACCCGCGGCTGCTTGGCATCCAGTTCCGCGTCGTGGTCCTGGTCTAGCGACTCGCCACCGGCGTTCATCCGATCGCCGAGCGTGGCCCTGCACTGCGCCGGCTCCACCGGGCGGTCCACTTTCGGCCAGGGACGGTGCTCCGCACCAAGGTCCTAGGCCCCCGCGCGGGGGTGCCCGGTCGCCCCGCCTCCGCTCCGGGCTGTCGCTCCGCTATCGGATGGACGCCTCAGCCTGTGCCCGGTCCCGACGAGCGCTTGGGTGCGGTGGCGTTCGTCTGTCCCGAGCGGGTCAGCGGGCGGGGCGCGCGCTCGGCGCTGGCGCGCCGTGGGCGCGCCCCGCCCCCGCCATCCCCTCACCGGGGCGCGCCCGGCCCGCACCGGCTCCCCGGGTGCCGTCGAAGCCTCCCGAGTTACGTTGCTGCTTCAACTCAATAGTGCCGCCTACTGCGGCGCTTCACTCAGGAGGCGAGTGCCTCGGGGCACCGCAGACTCCGCCTATCACTTGCCAAGACGCCTATAGACTCGGACTGCAAGAAGTGACGCAATCTGAACAAATGTCACCTCGCTCAGAACGAACTCCGTGAGATCCGGATATGCAATGTAGAAGTATGTGAGCAGCAAGACTGTCAAAGCTGCCGCGAAGGCGCCGATGGCAATCCTGTCGTCCTCCGTGATATCTCTCTCGCCCTGGCAAACCTCCTCCGCTAACGTTTCCAACTCGGCAAGCGTCTCGCTCGGTCTCTTCGAAATGTCAAGAGCATCGACGAGATCACTGAACGCCTCCGCCACCTCAACTCTCGGTCGCGGATACCTCGTACTCTGAACCTGCGAAATCCCCTCGAGCAGCCCCCTGCTGAAGTCGGCCGCAGAGAACGATTCTCGGAACATCTTCGACGTGTCGAACGATGCAAGCGACTCTCGGAAGAACTTCGACGTGTCAAGCCCGGAATACGCAGTCGCGAACATCTTCGACGTGTCGAACGAGTCCCGGAACACCTTCGAGGTGTCAAGCCCGGAATACGCAGTCGCGAACATCTTCGACGTGTCGAACGAGTCCCGGAACACCTTCGACGTGTCGAACGATGCAAGCGACTCTCGGAACATCTTCGACGTGTCAACCCCGGAAAACGCAGTCGCGAACATCTTCGACGTGTCGAACGAGGCGAGCGAGATTTGGAGCGACTCCGGATCGGTGGGATCGCGGTCGCCTCTAGCCTCGCTCGAACTCTGAGTGGACTCCTTCGGCACGTCACCGTCCATTCCAGGAATTCCATTGTCAGCCATCCGTCGATCATACCGCCGGATGGTCAGCTCGGCTTGGTGCCTTCTCGACAATGCCCTGACTGCACGAGGTGCCGCGGGGTGAATCGAGAGCTTGTCGGGTTGGCGACCCGTGTCGTCCCGTTGGCCAGGTCGACGCCCTTGGGACACCGTCACCTGGATGGGCACGGTCGCGGCTCGACTACTCCTCGATGAGCCGTGTCCCGATCAGTGCGGCGAGCTCGGTCGGGTCGCGATGCCGGTCGTAGCGCCGCAGCGCTTCGACGTAGAGCTGCTTGTCGACGTCCCAGTCGTAGACCGCAGGTGGCTCGGCCGCGTCTTGCGCCGCGAGAAAGACCAGATCAGCGAGCAGTCGTGTCGAGCGTCCGTTGCCGTCGACGAATGGGTGGATGCGGACGAGGTCAGCGTGCGCAGCGATCCCGAGCTGTGCCGCTGTCCAGTCGTCCGTGTTCTCCCAGCGGTACCGAAGAGTGTCGAATGACGCCCGAGTTTCCATCGCGATCTGTTCGGGCGCCACGCCGATGTTGGTCTCGAGCTTTCGTTGCCGGCCTGCCCAGGCCCAGATCGCGCCGTACATCTGCCGGTGCAGGTCGCGGAGGAAGTGGTCCGTCAGCAGATCGTCCAGCGAGATCTCGTCACCCAGGACCGCCACCGAGAGGGTCTCTCGCACACGGGTCTCGAAGGCCTGTTCGAGGTCGTAGACGTCCAGCTTCGTCGGCGGGTCTGGGAGCACCGCCCGCGCGTCCGGTATCAGAGCCGTGAGCTCGTCGTGCGGGAGCGGGGTCTCGCCGTACCCGGGGGTCGGACCGCTCACGCAGGGCGGCGGGTCTTCGCGGTCACGTACTGGTCAGACGTCGCGGACCTGACGAAGCCGTCCGGCACGACTCGGCGCTCCAGCTTCGCCGAGACCTGGGCGGACTTGGCGGCGGAGCGCTTCACTGCACTCGGTTCGACGACGCGGCGTGCCATTGCTCCACCTCCGACCGGTCTGGGTTGCCACGATCGATCGTAGTCCGCAGGTTCGCGGCAGTCAGGTGTGCGGAGCGCACCGGAGGTCCAGGGGCCGCCTCAGCCCCGTCGCGCCCCCACCACATACCCCCGCACCAGCACCACCGTCTGCTCGATCAGCTCCGCATCCCCGTCGGCGTGAACCGCGAATGCATCCCGCAGCAACGCGTCCACCGCGACGAACACGGTCCGCGCCACCGCCTCCGGCGCGGCGCGCCCATCAGCCCCCAGCAACTCACCGACCTTCGTCGTCATCCGCTGCCGGTGCTCCGCGGACGCCTCGTCTCGCTGCCCACCGCGCAGCGCCCGCACCCCGGACGTGGCCCGGAACACCTCGCACATCGCATTCACCGTCGTGGCCACCGGATCATCCAGCGACCCGGCCCGATCGGCGGCCAGCACCTCGTCGAGCGCCGTCTCCAACCGGGCGTGGTAGAGGTCGGCGAGGGCCGCGGTGATGGCCTCGCGGTCGGGCAGGTACTGGTGCAGGGTGCCGACGGGCAGGTCGGCCTCGGCGGCCACGGCGGTGATGGTGAGGGCGTCGGCGCCGTCGCGGTCGAGCACACGTTCGGCGGCGGCGAGGGCGCGTTCCACCTTGTCGCGGGAGCGGGTCTGGGTGGGGGAGCGACGCAGGCGCACACCGTCCAGGTTCATCGGCTCTCCCTCGAGACCACCCAAAAATCAGACTTGACTCGGGTTTGGTTCGACCCGAGAATCCGAGTATGGCGCAACGAAGCGACATCCTCGCGGCCCGCACGTCCGTGGCCGCCGCCTGCCGGCAGCTCGCCGAGCAGGGCCTGTTCATCGGCACCGCCGGCAACCTCTCGATGCGGGTGGGCGACCTCGTCGCCGTCACCGCCACCGGGCTGGTGCTCGCCCAGGCCACCCCGGACGACATCAGCGTGGTCGACGCGTCCGGCACCGTCGTCGAGGGCGAGCTCGCCCCCACCTCGGAGGTCGACCTGCACCTCGGCGTGCTCGCCCACCACCCAGCCGGGGCTGTCGTGCACACGCACGCCCCGTGGGGCACCGCGCTCTCGCTCGTGCTCGACGAGCTGCCGTGCGTGCACTACCAGCAGCTCGTGCTCGGGGGAGCGGTGCCCGTCGTCCCGTTCGCGGTGTTCGGCAGCCCCGAGCTCGCCGCCTCCGTCGACGCCGCGCTCACCGGGCGGCAGGCGGTGCTCCTGGCCAACCATGGGACGGTGACCACCGGATCGGACCTGTCCGCCGCCGTGCAGAACGCCGTGCTGCTGGAGTGGGTGTGCGCGCTGTACGCCCGGGCCCGCGGCGTCGGCGAGCCCCGGCCGCTGACCCCCGCCGACCAGCAGGCCGTCGTCGTCGCCGCCACCGCGCGCGGCTACGGCCGCACCCACAAGGCGGCCCAGGCATGAACGTCCCCGAGACCGTCGAGGCGCTCGGCGCCCCGATCGCCCTGGGCCGCACCGCCCAGATCTACGGTCTGCCCGACGCCCGGGTGCTCAAGCTCTACGCCGCCGGCGTCCCGCTGGCCGAGGTCGCCACCGAACGCGCCAACTGCGACGAGGCCGTCGCCCTGGGCGCCACCCCCATCGTCTGCCACGGGCAGGTGGAGATCGAGGGGCGGCACGGCCTCGTCTTCGACGCGGCCAGCGGCGGCTCGCTCAACTCCCTCGCCGAGCGCAACATCCTCAAGCTGCGCGAGGCCGGCCGGGTCCTCGCCCGCGAGCACGTGCGCGTGCACCGCTGCCGCACCGACGCCCACGACGACGTCCGCGAGGTCGCCGTCGGGCTGCTCGACAGGCCCGTCTTCGACTTCCTCGGCACCGACGGCCGGGCCCGCACCGCCGACCTGCTGCGGGCGCTGCCCGACGGCGACGTGCTGCTGCACATGGACTTCCACACCCAGAACGTGTTCGCGCAGGGTGCCGGCTGGGCCGTCATCGACTGGCAGACCTCGATGCGCGGGGCCGCCGCGTGCGACGTCGCCTCCACCATGCTGCTGCTGCGCGACGCCGAGCTGTGGCCCGGCACCCCGCGGCTCAAGCAGCTGCTCTACGACACCGTCCGGCGCGCCCTGGCCGCCGCCTACCTGGCGGAGTACCTGCAGCGTTCCGGCATGGACCCCCAGGAGGTCGAGCGCTGGCGCCTGGCCGTCCTGGTGCTGCGGATGGGCACCTGGCAGATCGCCAGCGAGCAGGAGCGGTTCGCCGCCCAGGTGCGTGAGCTGATCGGAGCGAGCTGATGACGACGACGATGCGCCGGGCCGTGCTCGACGAGCTGCCTGCGGTCGACGGGCGCGGGGTCGACGGGCCCGGCCTCGACGTGCTCGTCGTGGGGGCCGGCATCACCGGTTCGGCCGTGGCGTACGAGGCTGCCTCGCGCGGGCTGAGCGTCGCGGTGCTCGACAAGGGCGACGTCGGCGCCGCGACCTCGGCGGCCACCGGCAAGCTCATCCACGGCGGGCTGCGCTACCTCAAGAAGCTCGAGGTGGGCCTGGTCTACGAGTCGCTCGCCGAACGGCGCATCATGGCCGACATCGCCCCGCCGTACGTCTACCCGTGCCCGACGGTGCTGCCCAACACCGGGCTCGTGGAACGGCTCGGCCTCACCGCGTACGACGTGCTCGCCACCAGCTGGCGCAAGCCCTGGGACCCGGACAAGACGCTGCCCCGGCACCGGCACATCCGGGGCGCTGAGGCCGCCCGTCGCTCCGTGCCCGAGGTGAGCGAGGCGCTGCTCTACCACGACGCGATCATGCCCGACCCGGAACGGCTCACCCTGGCCTTCCTGCGCTCGGCCGTCGCGCACGGCGCCCACGTCGCGACGTACGCGCAGGTCAGCGAGCTGCTGGTGGAGGGCGCAGCCGTCGTCGGCGCCCGGGTGCACGATCTGCTCACCGGGACCGAGCACACCGTGCGCGCCCGCGTCGTGGTCAACGCTGCGGGCCCCTGGGTGCACGACCTGCTGTCCGCCTCCGCCGCCACGGCCGGGGTCGCCGGACCGGAACCGCAGGTGCGCTCGGAGGGCATCTACCTGCTCACCCGCCAGCTCACGCCGCAGATGACGCTGTTCTACGGCAAGCACGGGCACTTCAGCTTCGCCCCGTGGCGCGGGCACTCGATGATCGGCCCCACCGAGACGCCCTACCACGGCGCCGTCGACGACTGGCGGCTCACGCAGCGCTCGATCACCGACTTCCTCGACGTCATCAACCGCATCGCGCACCTGCCGCAGCCGCTCACGCTGGCTGATGTGCAGTACGCCTGGGGCGGTCTGCGCCCGCTCACCGAGACCGCCGGGGCTGACACCTACGGCGCGTCACGGGCCAGCGAGACCGTCGACCACGCGCACGACGGGCTGGAGGGCCTCGTCACGGTGGCCGGCGGCAAGTACACGACGAGCCGGGCCTTCGCCCAGCACACCGTCGACCTGCTGAGCCGCAAGCTGCGCACCCCGGTGCGGGCCAGCGCCTCGGCCCGCACCTACCTCGACGCCTGCGCCATCCCGCGGCTGGAGCCGCACGTGCGGGCGATGGTCACCCAGCACCCGCACGTCGACCCGCGCACCGTCGAGCACCTGGTGCGGCACTACGGCACCGATGCACCCGCCCTGCTCGCGCTGGCCGCGACCGACCCGGCGCTCGCCGACCCGCTGGACGAGGACGGCGAGGTGCTCGCCCAGGTGCTGTGGGCCGTGCGGCACGAGATGGCCCCGCACCTGGTGGACGTCTTCCTGCGCCGCACCGGTCTGGGCACCCTGGGGCGTCCGTCCGACGACGTGCTCGCCCGGGCCGCGGCGGTGGCCGCCACCGAGCTGGGCTGGGACGACGCCCGGGTCGACGACGAGGTCGCGGCCGTCGTCGCGGCCACCGAGCTGCCGGTCGACGTGCGGACCCCGGCCGCCGGGTAGGGCCGCCCTGGCGCGGCGCCGCCACCCGATGCCGGCCGCCCGTCCGCAGCGCCGCTCGGGCGGGGCCCCGACCAGTCGGAGCCCCGTCCGAGCTCAGCTCAGGACGGCCGAGTAGCCGTTGATCGCCGGCTGCCCGCCGAGGTGGGCGAACAGCACGGTGGAGTCGGCCGCGATCTCGCCGCTGCGCACCAGCTCGATGACCGCGGCCATCGACTTCCCCTCGTACACCGGGTCGGTGATCATGCCCTCGGTGCGGGCGGCCAGCCGGATCGCGGCGATCGTGGTCTCGTCCGGGATGCCGTAGGTGCCGGCGTGGAACCGCTCGTCCAGCTCGACGTCGTCGAGGGTGAGCTCGCGGCGCAGGCCGATCTTCGCGCCGGTGTCCTGGGCGATGCGCAGCACCTGGTCACGGGTCTGGGCGGGCTTGGCCGAGCCGTCGATGCCGAGCACCCGGCGGGGCCGGGCGCCGTTCTCCTCCGCGCGGGCGAACCCGGCGACCATGCCGGCCTGGGTGGACCCGGTCACCGAGCAGACGACGACGGTGTCGAAGAACACCCCGAGCTCGGCCTCCTGCTGCGCGACCTCATCGGCCCAGCCGGCGAACCCGAGCCCGCCGAGTGGGTGGTCGCTGGCCCCGGCGGGGATCGCGTAGGGCGTGCCGCCCTCGGCCTCGATCTGGGCGAGCGCCTGCTCCCAGGACTCCTTGAACCCGATGCCGAACCCGGCCTTGACCAGCCGCACGTCCGCCCCGGCCAGCCGTGAGATGAGGATGTTGCCGACCTTGTCGTAGATCGAGTCGGGCCAGTCCACCCACGACTCCTGGACCAGCACGCACTTCAGGCCCGCGTGCGCGGCGACCGCGGCCACCTGGCGGGTGTGGTTGGACTGCACCCCGCCGATCGAGACGAGCGTGTCGGCCCCCTTCGCGAGGGCGTCGGCCACCAGGTACTCCAGCTTGCGGGTCTTGTTGCCGCCGAACGCGATGCCGGAGTTGCAGTCCTCGCGCTTGGCCCAGACCGCGGCGCCGCCGAGCTGCGCGGTGAGCCGGTCGAGCCGGTGCACGGGGGAGGGGCCGAAGAGCAGCGGGTAGCGGGGGAAGTCGGCGAGCGAAGTCATGGGATGTCCTGTCGTCTCTGGGATGTCAGTGCAGGGCGATGGGGTGGTTCCGCGGCTCTGGGAGAAGGGAGGACGTGTGGTTCGGGGCGGCCGGCGTCACAGCGCGGACCAGATGCGGCCGGTGATCGCCACGGCCTCGTCGACCCGACCGTCGACGACGGCCTCGATGAGCTCGTCGTGCACCGCCGCGGAGGTCCTGCCCTGGGCCGCGGTGAAGCGCCGACGCTCCAGCCGGCGGATCGTCGGGGTGTAGCGGTCGATGGTCGAGGCCACGGCCCGGTTGCCGTACCGCGCGACGAGCACCGCGTGCAGCGCGTCGTCCGCATCGAGCGCCCGGTCCGTGTCCCCGTCCTCGATCGCTGCTCTGAACTGCGCGTTCGCCGACCTCATCGCCTCGATGTCCGCGCTCGTCGCCAGGGCAGCGCCCTCGCGGGTGGCCAGCTGGTGCATCGCGCCGACCACCGCGAGCGCATCGCGGACGGCCGCGAGGGTGACGGGGGTGACCCTGGTGCGGCTCTGCGGCTTGGACTCGACCAGCCCCTCCTCGACCAGGCGCGCGAGGGCCTGGCGCACCGGCGCGACCGACAGCCCGAGGTCGCTCGCCAGGCGCGTGTCCTTGATGACCTGACCCGGCTCGAGGCGTCCGCTGACGATCGCGTCGCGCAGCAGGTCGGTCGCCTGGTCGCGCAGCAGGACGCGCTCGGTGGTGCTCACGTCTGATATTTCAGTCGTGCGGGAGAGGGGCTGTCAAGAGCCCCGTCGGAGGGTTCAGCCCAGGCAGCCGGCCAGGAACGTGTCGACCGCGGGGGTGACCACCTGGTCGCCGGGTGCGCCGAGCAGCGCGTTGAGGTCCTGGTGGCTGGCGTCGGGCGCGTCCACCAGGGTCGCCTGGTGCGGTCCGGCGGCCGTGACGGCGTGCGCGTACGAGGTCGCGTCGGCGACCCGCGCGGGCATCCCGCGGGTGACCACCAGGGTGGCCGGCACCGGGCCGCCGACGGCCTGCAGCCGCAGCGTCGGCGAGGCCTGGGCGAGGGTCGCCGGGTCGTCGCCGAACGCCGTGCGCACCATCCCGGAGATGCCCGGGTCGGGTGCGGTGAGGTCGTAGGACGCGGCGTCGAGCGTCACGAGGCAGGCCAGGTCGGTGCGCTGCCGGCTGTGCGCGGCCAGGTACACCGGGTCGGCGAGCACCTCGGCGGCCAGGTGCGCCCCTGCCGAGTGGCCGAGCAGCGCGATGTGGGCCGGGTCGATGCCGAGCTGGTCGGTGCGGGCGAGCACCCAGTCGAGCGCCGCGGCCACGTCCTGCGCCGGTTCGGGCCAGGTGGGGGCGTCGGTGGCGAGCCGGTAGTTGACCGAGACCAGGACGCGGTCGTGCTGCGCGGCCCAGGCGGCCTTGGTCGTCATCGTGTCGTTGGCCTTGTCGCCGGTCTGCCAGGCGCCGCCGTGCACCCACACGAGCGCGGCCCGGCCGCCGGTGGGGGCCGGGCCGGCGGGGGTGTAGACGTCGAGGCTGAGCAGATTCGGGTCCACACCCGCGATCTGCTCGTACGGGTAGGTCACCGGTGTGGGTGCGGACACGGTCGGAGCCGGGGCGGCGGGGGCGGCGGGGCTGTCGGCGCGCGCACCGGGGCGCTGGCACCCGCTCAGGGCCAGTGCCGCCACGGTGAGCGCGCAGGCGAGGGCCACGGCGCGGGACGAGCGGGCGGTGCGGTTCGCGTTTCTCATGGCTCCGGGGTGCTCGGTGGCGGGGTTCGTCCGTCGACGGCCGGGTGGTCAGCGACTGCCGGCGGACCTGAGCCTGTCACCCGGGCCCGGCGGTTCGGCCGTGCACCACGTCAGCGTCGTGTAAAGGTCGCCCGGTAGTCGGCAGGGGGCACGCCGACGGCGGCACGGAAGTGATGGCGCAGCAGTGCGGCGGAGCCGAAGCCGCACAGCCCGGCGATCGACTCGAGGTCGCGGTCGGTCTCCTCGAGCAGCGCGCGGGCGTGCTGCACGCGCTGCGCGGTGAGCCAGCGCGCCGGGGTGGTGCCGGTCTGCTCGACGAACCGCCGGGCGAAGGTGCGCGGCGAGGTGTGGGCGCGCCGGGCGAGCGAGCTCACGGTGTGCGGTTCCGCGAGGTTCTCGGTGGTCCAGGCGAGCACGTCGCGCAGGGCGTCGTCGTCGCACGCGGGCACGGGCGCCACGATGTACTGCCGCTGGCCGCCGTCGCGCTGCGGTGGCACCACCATGCGCCGGGCGATCGTGTTGGCCACGGCCGCGCCGTGCTCCTGACGCACCACGTGCAGGCACGCATCGATGCCGGCCGCGGTGCCGGCGCTGGTGACCACCTGCCCGTCGTCGACGAACAGCACGTCGGGGTCGACGTCGAGGTGCGGGTAGAGCCGGGAGAGCGTGTCGGCGTACCGCCAGTGGGTGGTGACCTTGTGCCCGTCGAGGACACCCGCGGCGGCGAGCACGAACACCCCGGAGCACACGGAGAGCAGCCGGGTGCCGCGCGCGTACGCCGCCCGGACGGTGTCGAGCGCGCGCTCGTCGTAGGCGCCGGTGCGGATGGTGGTGGCGGGGACGGTGAGCAGGTCGACGTCCACCAGGTCCGCCAGCGTGTGCCGGGTCTGGAGGGTGAGGCCTACCGCAGCGCTGACCTGCGGCTGCGCCGAGGCGATGCGCAGCTCGACGGGTGGCACGCCCTCATCGGTGCGGTCGATGCCGAACACCTCGCAGACCACGCCGAACTCGAACATGGCGAGGCCGTCGACGAGCAGGGCGCCGACTGTGCGCAACATGGCGGTGAGCCTAGAGGTGTTGGCAGGATCTTGTCGATCGGTGTCGTTGCTGCCGCTGGTCGGCCGTGCCCGGCGCGCCCAGGCTGGTCGCATGTCCTCCTTCCTCGCCCTGGTCGCCGTGGTGCTGCTCGCGGTCCCGTTCGTCGTCCTGCTGCGCCGGCCCGGGTGGGGCGACGTGCGCGAGAGCCACCCGGATGCCGACCGGCTGGCCGCCGAGCAGGCGGCCGCGCGGTCGCGCAGCAGCGACGAGGACGCGGGGCCGCCACCGACCTGGCGGCCGGCGGCGTGAGCCGGTCGGGCGCGCCGGATCAGGCCCGGCCGCCCTCCGCCACCTGCTCGCGCAGCACGCGCGCCTCCCACGGCTCGAGCCGGCCCCACGCAGCGGCGGGGTAGTTCGACAGCACCGGGACGGCGTCCCGCCAGGTGTCGAGCTCCGCCGGCAGGTCGCGCGGCAGCCCCGAGCAGTTGGCCACGACGAGCAGCCGCGGGTGGCCGGCGAGCCGACGTTCGAACACCCACAGGTCCGGGTCGTCGGCCAGCAGCAGGTGGAAGGTCCCGTCGACCACCACGCGGTCCTCGTGCCGCAGCGCGATGAGCGCCCGGTAGTGCTCGAACACCGACCCGGCGACGCCCACCTGCGCGGCCGCGTTGAGCCAGGTGCGGTTCGGGTTGACCGGCAGCCACGGGGTGCCGGTGCTGAACCCGGCCTGCGGTCCGTCGTCCCACTGCATGGGGGTGCGGGCGTTGTCCCGGCCGTGGCTGCGCAGCCCGTCGAGCACGCGCTGCGGGTCGGCACCGGCGGCCTGCGCCTGCGCCGCGTAGTTGATCGACTCGATGTCGCGCATCGCCGTGACGTCCGGCCACGGCGCGTTCGTCATCCCCAGCTCCTCGCCCTGGTAGACGAACGGCGTGCCGCGGTGCAGGTGCAGCACGGTGGCCAGCGCGGTGGCCGACTCGCGCCACCAGCGGCCGTCGTCGCCGAACCGGGAGACGGCACGCGGCTGGTCGTGGTTGGACCAGTAGAGGCTGTTCCAACCGACCTCGCCCAGCCCGTCCTGCCAGCCGGCCAGGCTTGCCTTGAGCCGGGGCAGGGCGAGCGGCACCGGCTCGAACTTGGTGGCGCCGTGGTCCAGCGAGACGTGCTCGAACTGGAACACCATCGACAGCTCCTGGCGTGCCGGGTCGGTGAACAGCCGGGCGTCGGGCACCGTCACCCCGGGCATCTCGCCGACCAGCAGCAGGTCACCGGCCCGGTCGGCGAACACCTCCTGGTACATCTCGTGCAGGAACTCGTGGATGCGCGGACCGCTCGCGTAGTGCGGGAAGCCGTTGCCGTAGACGGCGCCGGGGGACACCTCGCCGTCGGGCAGCGCCGGGTCCTTGGAGATGAGGTTGATGACGTCCATCCGGAAGCCGTCGACGCCGCGGTCGAGCCACCACCGCATCATCGTGTGCACCGCGGCCCGCACCTGCGGGTTCTCCCAGTTGAGGTCGGGCTGCTTGGTCGCGAACAGGTGCAGGTAGTACGCGGCCGTGCGCTCGTCCCAGGTCCAGGTGGGGCCGGAGAAGAACGACTCCCAGTTGGTCGGCTCGGCCCCGGGTTCCCCGCCGGTGGTCCCCGGGCGGGCGGGCCGCCACCAGTACCAGTCGCGCTTCGGGTCGTCGGCCGACGAGCGGGCCGCGACGAACCACGGGTGCTCGTCGGACGTGTGGTTGACCACGAGGTCGAGCACGATGCGGATGCCGCGCGCGTGTGCCTGCTCGAGCAGCCGGTCGAGGTCGGCCGGGGTGCCGAAGGTCGGGTCGACGTCCTGGTAGTCGCTGATGTCGTAGCCGTTGTCGGCGTGCGGCGACCGGTAGACCGGGGACAGCCAGATCGCGTCGATGCCGAGCGCGGCCAGGTGGTCCAGGTGGGCGGTGATGCCGGGCAGGTCACCGATGCCGTCACCGTCGGAGTCGGCGAAGCTGCGCGGGTACACCTGGTAGACGACCGCCGACCGCCACCACGGCGCGGCGCCGGCCTCGGCCTCCGCCGCGTTCACCGCGCACCGTCCAGGTCGACGACGACCAGCTGCCACACGTGCAGCGGCGGCAGCGTGGCGACGGCGTCGAGCCCGTCGAGCCGCACCTCGACCGGCACGAGGTGCCCCTCGGCGTCGGGGTCGGCGACGAGCACCCGGGGCACGGCCGCACCGGCGCGCCGTACCCGCAGCGTGCCCGCACCGGGGTCGCCGACCTCGGCACGCGGGGCGTCCCACTCGGTGTCGGGCTGCCCCGTGAGGTTGACCAGGTGCACGACGAGCCGTCCGTCGACCTCGACGACCCGGCGCCACACCCCGCCCGCCGTCGCGACCTCGGTGGTCGGTGCCTGCGGGTAGGTGACGTCGAGCGCCTCGTTGTACGCCCCGACCCAGGCACCGGTGACGTCGACCGCGCGCGGGTCGAGCAGCAGCTCGTCGTGCGCCAGCAGGAAGTCGTACCAGCGGTGCAGCAGGTCGAGCGTCGAGGGCTCCGCCGCGTGGTTGCGCACGTAGTACGGGTCGACGAGCACGTGCCCGCTCTCGCCGGCGAGCAGCTGGGTGGCCCCGTGCGAGAAGAGGGTCGCCATGGTGAGCGCCGTCGCGGTGTCGGCGGCCTCGACCGGTGCGGTGTCGTAGACGTGCTGGTAGGCGGCGACCACGACGGGACGGCCCTGCCCGGCGGCCCGCGCCCGGGTGACCACCCGGGCGAGCGAGTCGAGCGTGCTGTGCGGCGGCCACACCTCGATGTACACCGCGTCCTGCGGGGCGTCGGCCGTGGCCCAGGTGGGGAAGTCGTTGACGTTGTTGAACACCAGCCGGGAGCCCGGCAGACCGCCGCGGGCGGCCTCGACGACCGATCGGAACGACCGGGCGAGGTCCACCGGGCTGCCGTCGACGAGCTGGGCGCGCCGCGGGTAGCCGTACTGGTCGAGGTGGAACCCGTGCAGCCCGACGGCGGCGACCGAGGCCTGCAGGTCGGCCACGAGGTGCTCCTGCCAGTCCGGGGCCGCCGGGTCGACGAGCTGGAGGAACCCGCCGAGCGACCACGCCGTGCCGTCGGCCGCCACCATCGCCCGGTGCGCCCAGCGCTCCCACTCCTCGTTGCCGACGGCGTACACCGCGGCGTAGCCGAGCGCGTCGGAGCCGAGGCCCGCGAGCCCCTCGACGAGCCGCCGGACGGTGGCCAGCGCGATGGGCTGGTCGAGCGCATCGGTGTACTGCTCGCCGCCGCCCACGAGGTCGGCGTGCCGGTAGGCCCAGTCGTAGAGCTGGACCGCGTCCAGGTGCAGCAGCCTCACCAGGTCGAGCACACCGTCGACGTCCTTGTCCGGGCGGTACGACGCGACGAACCCGTACCGCATCCGGGCCCGCGGTGCGGGGGTGACGAGGGCAGCGGTGCGGGCCGCCGTCGTGCTGTCGGTGCTGGTCAGCTCGATCCCGTAGCCGCCGGGCGGCAGCGTGCCCAGGTCGACGAGACCGGGCCCGTCGACCGGCGCCGAGGCCACCTCCGCGCCGAGGTGACGCACCACGAGCCGGCCCGTCGTACGTCCGCGCACCTCGACGACCACGGGGTGGTCGGGGGCGTACCAGGTCCTCGTGGGCAGGACGAGGACGGACGGCTGGGTGGTCATGGTGCTCCTGCAGGTGGTGGGTGAGGGGGCCGGTGGTCCCGAGGTCAGCTCTTGAGGGCGCCGTTGGTCAGACCGGCGACGAGCTGGCGCTGGAAGACGACGTAGACGATGACGACCGGGACGACGGCGATGACGGAGGCGGCGAACACGAGACCCCACGAGGTGCCGTGCTGGCCGCGGAACAGGGCGATGCCGATCGGCAGGGTGCGCTGCGACACGTCGTTGATGACGGTGAGCGCCCAGACGAACTCGTCCCAGCTGCCGAGGAAGGTGAAGATCGCGCACGTGGCCAGCGCCGGCTTGGACAGCGGCACGGCCAGGTCCCAGTACCGGCGCCACGGCCCGGCGCCGTCGATGAGCATCGCCTCGTCCAGCTCGGCCGGGATCTGCTCGAAGAAGGCCCGCAGCAGGAACGTGGAGAACGCGATCTGGGTGCCGACGTAGAACGGCACCAGACCGGGCAGCGAGTTGAGCAGCCCGAGGTTCTTGGCCAGCAGGAACTGGGGGATGATCAGCAGCATCGTCGGGATGGTGAGCCCCACGACGACCGCCGCGAACAGCACGCCGCGCCCCGGGAACCGGAACCGCGCGAAGCCGTAGGCCATCATCGAGGCGAGCAGCACGGTGCCCACGGTCGTGGCGACGGCGACCATCGAGGAGTTGAGGAAGTACCGGCCGAAGCTGTTCGCCCCCCACGCCTGGGCGTAGTTGTCCAGCGTCGGGTCGCTCGGGATGAGCCGGGGCGGGTACTCCAGCAGCAGGGTGTGCGGTTTGAGCGACGTGGACACCATGAACGCGAACGGCAGGGCGAGGACGAGCGCGCAGCCGATGAGCAGGGCGTAGCGCACCGCCGCGACCGTGACCCGTCGCCGCCGGGAGCCCGCGATCATGCCGCACCGTCCCGGGTGGCGCGCCGGGCCCACCAGTACTGCAGCCCGGAGATCACCAGGACGAGCCCGGTGAGCAGGAACGAGATGGCCGAGCCGTAGCCGAAGTCCAGGTACCCGAAGGCCTGCCGGTACATGTAGGTGAGCGGCACCTGGGTCTGGTCCAGCGGGCCGCCGTCGGTCATGAGCAGCACCGAGGTGAACACGTTGAACCCGCCGATGACCAGCAGGATGACGACGGTCGTCATGGCGCCGCGGATGTGCGGCAGGGACACGTGCCGGAACCGGCGCCAGGCGCCCGCGCCGTCGAGCGCGGCGGCCTCCTCCAGCTCGCGGGGGACCCCGGTGAGCGCGGCGAGGAAGATGAGCATCGACCAGCCGACGCCCTTCCAGATGCCGAGGGCGCTGATGGCGACCATCGCGGTCCAGCGCTGCCCGAGCCAGTCGACCGGCTGGTTGAGCACCCCGAGCACGTCGACGAGCAGGTAGTTGACGATCCCGTTGTCGGTGGCGAACAGGTACTGGAACAGCAGGGAGACGACGACCCAGCTGGTGACCACCGGCAGGTAGAAGAGCACCCGGAACAGCGTGCGTCCCGGCAGTGCGGTGTTGAGCAGGACGGCCAGCCCGAGTCCGATGACGATCTGGGTGGGCACGGTGGCCACCATGTAGACCGCGGCGTTGACGAACGAGCGCAGCAGCACCGGGTCGTGCAGGGCGCGGACGTAGTTGTCCAGCCCGATCCAGGGGCTGATCGCCCCGGGGGTGATCTTGTAGTCGCGCAGGCTGATGAGCAGCGCCTGCACCGCCGGGTAGGCGATGACGAGGGCGTAGAGCGCGAAGCCGGGCACGATGAACGCGAGCCCGGCCCACGCCGCCCGCCGACGGGGCGAGCCGGAGGTGCTCCGGCCCGCCCCGGCGGCGCCGGGGACGATCGACCCGATCGCGGGGGTCGTGGTGGTCATGATCGGTCCGATCGTTCGGCGTTCGGTCAGCCGGCGTACTTCGCCAGCAGGGGGTCGATCTGCGCGGCGGCCTCGTCGAGCGCGGCCTGCACCGTGAGGTCGCCCTGGAGGGCCTTCTGGATCTGCGCCTTCAGGATGTCGTCGATCTTCGGCCAGGCCGGGGTGGGCGTGCGCGGCCGGGCGGTGGCCAGCTGGTCGACGAAGGTCGAGTAGTACGGGTTGATCTTCGTCAGCTGGTCGCCGAGCGAGGTGAGCACCGACATCTGGCCGACCTTGGCCATCTCGGTCTGCGCGTCCTGGGAGAGCAGGAAGCGCAGGAACTCGGTCGCGGCGTCCTTGTTCTTCGAGGACTGCGTGAGCACGACGGACTCGCCGCCGACCACCGAGATGCTGCCGCCGTCACCGGCCGGCACGGGAGCCGCCTTGACCTGGAAGTTCGGGTACTGCGAGGCGAAGATCGGGTACATCCACGGACCGTCGAGGATGGTCGCGTAGGCGCCGGTGGCCAGCCCGTCGGACGTCGCGGTGCCGCCGGTGCCACCGAGGATGGTGTCCGGGATCGCCTTCTCCTTGTACAGGTCGACGAGCAGCTGGACCCCGGCCACCGAGGCGGGCGAGTTGAGGTAGCCGGTCGCCTTGGTCACCTTGTCGTCGGTGACCGACCCGCCGGCGCTCCAGATCCAGGGCAGCACGTTCCAGCCCGAGGTGCTGTTGTCGGCGAAGGTGGACACGCCTGCGGCGGTGAGCGCCGGGGCGTCGGCGCGCAGGTCGGCGAACGTGGCCGGGGGCTTGGTCAGACCGGCCTTGGCCAGCGCGTCGGAGTTGTAGAGCATGACGCGGGTGTTCGTGTCGAGCGGGAGCCCGTAGTAGTGGCCCTTCCAGGCGTTGGTCGCCAGCGCGCCGGGGTACACCTGGTTCGAGTAGCTGGTGAAGTCGGGCATCTGCTGGTCGAGGGGGACGAGCACGCCGAGGTCCGCGAGCTCGGGGACCCACATGATGTCGGACCGCACGAGGTCGGGCAGCGTGTCGCCGGCGACGGCGGTGACGAGCTTCTGGTGCAGGTCGTCGTAGGGGACGGCGACCGCGTTGACGGTCACCCCGGGGTGCTCCGACTCGAACTTGGGGATGAGCACGGTGTCGAGCGTCTTCGCCTCGTTGGAGTCGGCGGAGTACGCGTGCCAGAAGGTGACGGTGCCCGAGATCGAGGCGCCGGGGGTGGACAGGGCGCTCTGGGTGCTGCCGGCGTTGCCGGAGCTGCAGGCGGACAGCGCCAGGGCAGCGACGGCGCAGGCGCCGAGTGCGCTGAGGGTGGTCCTTCGGGTGAGGAACATCAGTGGGCCTCCGAGGGTCGGACGTCATCGTCTCTCGCGCTCCAGGGTGCCGGACGTCTCCTCGTGGGAGCGGGGCCGTGAGCGCGTTTTCTTTGTCGCGACATAAACTCGCATGCGGTGCGGATGGCGTCAAGCCAGATGAAGGTCACAGTCGTGTCACGGCCGACTTCGCCTGATGGTTCCGTCCCGGCATAATCGACGCAGTCGTCCGAGGGGGTACCCATGTCCGCCGTCCCGTCCAGGTGGTCCGAGCTGTCGCCGTCGGGGCGCCGGGTCGCGCTCGAGGTGCTCGTGCACGGTCCGCTCGCCCGCACCGAGCTGGCACAACGCCTCGACCTGTCGACCCCCAGCCTCACCCGGCTCACCCGCCCGCTCATCGACCTCGGTGTGCTGCACGAGGTCGACGACCCCGGTGACCAGGCCGTGCGCCCCGGCGGACGCCCGCCCCAGCCGCTCGACGTCGACCCCGGGCTCGAGCACTTCATCGGCGTCAAGCTCACCGGGTCGCACGCCTACGCCGTGCTCACCGACCTGCGCGCGCAGATCGTCCGCACCGCCCAGAGCCAGGTCGACGACCACCGGCCCGAGGCCGTCGTCGCGCTGCTCGCCCGGCTCGTCGACGAGGTGCGGGGGGAGCGGCCCGCCCTCGTGTCGGCCGTCGGCATCGGCCTGGGCGGCATCGTCAACGACGGGCTGCGGGTGGGGCGGGCGCCCTTCCTCGGCTGGCGCGACGTGCCGCTGGGCGACCTGCTGCGCACGGCCACCGGGCTGCCCGTCGTGCTGGCCAACGACCTGGACGCGCTCATGGAGGCCGAGCACTGGTTCGGTGCCGGGCGCGACGTGAGCGACTTCGTCGCGCTCACCATCGGTGCCGCCGTCGGCTGCGGGCTCGTGGTGCACGACCGGCTCGTGCACTCGGTCGACTCCGGGCTCGGCCTGCTCGGGCACTTCCCGCTCGACCCGCTCGGACCGGCCTGCCCCGACGGGCACCGCGGCTGCGCGAACGCCCTGCTGTCCATGGACTCCATCCAGGCGCAGGCCTCGCTCGCCGTCGGGCGGGCGCTCAGCTACGACGAGGTGCTCGACCTGGCGCTCGCGGCCGACCCCATCGCCGACCAGGTGGTCGGTAACGCCGCCCGCGCGTTCGGCGTCCTCGTGGCCGACGTGGTCAACATCGCCCAGCCGCAGCGCGTCGTGCTCACCGGTGAGGGGATCCGGCTGGCCGAGGTGGGCTGGGACCGGCTCGTCGCGAGCATCCGGGCGCACCGCAACCCCGAGGCCGGTGAGGTGGACCTGCACCTGGTCAAGGACGACCCGATGCTGTGGGCCCGGGGCGCGGCGGCGGTCGCCATCCAGCGGACCGTGCTCGACACGCTGCCCTGACGCGGGCCGCGCCGTCGCTGAGCCCCGGCCTCACCCGGCCGGCAGGCGCAGGACGAAGCGCGCCCCGCACCCCGGCCCCGCGCTGCTCGCCGTGAGCGTCCCGTCCTGGGCGCTCACGAGGGCGCGCGCGATCGTCAGCCCCACGCCGCTGCCGGCGGGCGACGGCACCGCACCGCGGGCGAACCGGACGAACAGCTCCTCGGCCGTCGCGGGGTCGAAGCCCAGCCCGTCGTCGGTCACCGCGACCTCGACCTGACCGTCCACCCGCTGCGAGCTCACCTGCACCGAGCCGCCGGGGGAGCAGTGCCGCAGGGCGTTGTCGAGCAGCTGGTCGAGCACCTCCACCACCCGGTCCGGGTCGGCGTAGGCGTGGCACGGAGCGGCGGGCTCGGCACCCAGCCGCACCTGGGCCGCGGCGTACCGCGCGGTGTGACCGGCCACGACCTGCTGCACGAGCGGCGCCAGGTCGACCCGGCGCCGCCGCACGGTGAACGCGTGCTCCTCGGAGCGCGAGGCCGCCGCCAGGTCGTGGGTGAGCCGGGTCAGCCGCCGGGTCTGCGCGGTGAGCGAGGCCAGCGTGGCGGGATCGGCCGGCAGCACACCGTCGGCCAGGGCCTCGACAGTCGCCTCGATCGCGGTCAGCGGGGTGCGCAGCTCGTGCGCGACGTCGGTGAGCAGCCGTTCACGGCGCCGCTCCGCCTGCTCCAGCCGGGCCCCCAGGGTGTTGACCGCGCGGGCCAGCTCGGCGAGCTCCGGTCCCATCCCCGGCTGCGGCACCCGGGCGCCGAGGTCCCCGTCGGCCAGCCGGGTGGCCGTCTCGGCGGCCAGCGCGAGCGGCCCGGTGAGCCGGCGCGCGACGAAGGCCCCGGCGATCACGGCCACGAGGACGGCCGCGCTCACCCCGGCAGCGATCGAGGTGACGACGGCGTCGGTGAAGCCGTCGCGCAGGCTGTCGGTCTGCGCCGGGTCGAGCCGCAGGCCGGCCTGCTCCAGCCGCGCGTCGAACACCTGGGGTGCCACCAGCAGCGCCACCAGCAAGAACGTGCCGGCACCCGCGACGATGACGAGCGCGATGGTGAGGAAGATCCGGGCAGACAGGCCCAGCCGTGCCACGGGCCGCCTCATCCCGGACCGGTCCGGAAGCCCACGCCGCGCACCGTGACCACGTACCGGCGGCCGGCGTCGGGCCCGAGCTTGGCGCGCAGGTGCGCCACGTGCACGTCCACCAGCCGCTCGTCGCCCACCCAGCCGCCGCCCCACACCTGCTCGACGAGCTGGGCCCGGGTGAGCACCTGCCCCGGCCGGGCCGTGAGCGCGGCGAGCACGTCGAACTCGGTGCGGGTGAGGTCCACGTCGACGCCGGCCACGCTCACCAGCCGTGCATCCGGGTCGAGCACGAGGTCACCGAGCACCCGCCGCCCGGCGCCCTCGGTCCGGGGCCGGCGCAGCAGCGTCGCGACCCGGGCCAGCAGCACCTTGGGGCTGAACGGTTTGGTGAGGTAGTCGTCGGCCCCGACCGACAGCCCGATGAGCGTGTCGACCTCCTCAGCGCGGGCCGTGAGCATGAGCACGTAGGCGTCGGTGAACGTACGCAGCCGGCGGCACACCTCGACCCCGTCGAGGTCGGGCAGCGCGAGGTCGAGCACGACGACGTCGGGCCGCCGGTCGCGGGCCAGCTCGAGCGCCCGCGTGCCGTCGCCCGCCTCGAGCGTCTGGTACCCGGCCTGGTCGAGGTAGGCGACGACGACCCGACGGATGTCGGACTCGTCGTCGACCACCAGCACGGTGCTGTGCGGCACGGGCCTCCTCAGCTGCTCGGCGCCGGGCTCGCGGCGCTCACCAGGTGCGCGACGAGCGTGCCGTCGTCGTGCACCACGATGATGGCGGCGTCCTCGCCGTGCAGCGTGGCGGTGAACCGGTAGCCGCCGCTCATCGGCACCCCCTGGTCGAGGACCGCACCCGCCAGGTGCGCGTCGACCCAGGTGAGGGCCTTGTCCCGCGCCTCGTCGAGCGTGATGAGGCCCGCGGCGGGGTTCCCGGCGCCGGTCCCACGGCCCATGCCGGCGCCCCGGTGCCCGCCGGGGCCGGCCATCATGCCCCGCCCGGGGCCGGTGCCCTCGAGGGTGCGGCTCAGCGCGCGTTCGACCGTGGCCTCCCGTCGCGGCGCCCAGGTGACCGCGGCGGCCACCGAGCCCACGAGCACGACGACGGCCACGACGAGGGCGACCACGTACCCGGTGCGGTGCCGGGTCATGAGGACCGCCGCATCTCGCCCAGGGCGGTGCGCCGGGCGCGGTAGGTGGCCTCGTCGATCTCACCGAGCGCGAACATGCGGTCGAGGATCTCCTCGGGGCTCTCCTGCGGTGCGCCCGGTGGTGGCTGGTGGCTCGGCGGGCGGCTGCCCGACCGCGGCAGCAGCTTGACCACGAGGAACACGATGAGGGCGATGAGCGCCACCCAGAACAGCACGAGCAGCGGCCAGAACGCCATCCCGCCGCCCATCATCGTGCGACTTGCCAGGGTCATGGTGGTCATGGGTCACCTTCGTCGACTCGCCCGGGCACGGCGTCCGGGACGGTCCGAGCCTGACGTCCCAGTGTGGCGCCCACCCGTGCCGGATCGTGAAGATCGTGTTGAGCCTGCGGCCGCGCGCCGGTCTCAGGGCACGTGCCGCAGCGCTGGCCCGTCGTACTCCGACAGAGGTCTGATGAGGGCGTTCGCCGCGCGCTGCTCGGCGATGTGCGCCGTCCAGCCGACCACCCGCGAGGCGACGAACAGCGGGGTGAACGCCCCCACGTCGAAGCCGAGCAGGTGGTACGCCGGTCCGGACGGGTAGTCCAGGTTGGGCAGGATGCCGGTGCGTCGCTCCATCGCCGCGGCCAGCGCGTCGTAGAGCTCGGCGAGCCGGTCGGCGCCGCGGTCGGCCACGAGCAGGTCCAGCGCGGCCTTCATGGTGGGCACCCGGGAGTCGCCGTGCTTGTAGACGCGGTGGCCGAACCCCATGATCTTGCGCTTGGCGGCCAGCGCCGTCTCCAGCCACGGCTCGGCGTTCGCGGCCGAGCCCACCTCGTCGAGCACCCCCATGACGGCCTCGTTGGCCCCGCCGTGCAGCGGCCCCTTGAGCGCGCCGATCGCCGCGACGACGGCCGAGTACTGGTCGGACAGCGTCGAGGTGACGACCCGGGCGGTGAACGTCGAGGCGTTGAACGAGTGCTCGGCGTACAGCACCATCGAGATGCCGAGCACCTGGGCGTCCAGCGTGCTCGGCACGGTGCCGAACGTCTGGTGCAGCACGGAGGCGGCGTAGTCGAGGTCGTCGCGCGGCGGCACCGGGTCCAGCCCGCGGCGGCGGCGCTGGTCGTAGCCGACGATCGCCGGCAGTGCCGCGAACAGTCGCACCGCGGCGTCCTGCGCGGTGGCCTCGTCGGCGTCCAGCGCGGCGCCCGCACCGTCGAGCGTGCCCAGCACGCTCACGGCGGTGCGCACCACGTCCATCGGGTGGGTGCCCGACGGCAGCAGGTCGATCACCTGGCGGACGGCCGGGTGCAGCCCGCGGTGCGCGCGCTCGACCTCCTGCAGGCCGGCCAGCTGCGCCGCCGTCGGCAGGTCGCCGTGCCACAGCAGCCAGGCGACCTGCTCCATCGAGCAGCGGGCGGCGAGTTCCTGCACGGGGTAGCCGCGGCACAGCAGGGAGTTGGACTGCGGGTCGACCTTCGAGAGGGCGGTGGTGTCGACGACGACACCGGCCAGGCCTCGGTGGATCTGCTGGGCGGTCACGGGCGCTCCTTTGCGGTCGTGGTGCAGCTGCGTGGTGTGCCGGGTGCTGTCCTTCGTGGGTGCGTGCGGGGGTGCGGTTCGTCGGTGGAGCGGCGGGTCAGTCGTCGTGCGCGGCGGCCACACCGGCGTCGAACTGCGTGTAGCCGGCGTAGTCGAGCAGCTCGTAGAGCCGGGCGCGGGTCTGCATCCGCCCGACCTGCCCGGCGAGCGTGCCGGTCGCGGCCAGCTCGTCGAGGGCGCGCTCGACGGCACCGAGGGCGACCCGCAGCAACGAGACCGGGAAGATCACCACGTCCACCCCGACGTCGGCGAGCTGGGCGCAGGTGAACAGCTCGGTCTTCCCGAACTCGGTCATGTTGGCCAGGATCGGCACGTCGACGGCCGCCCGGACGGCCTCGTACTCGGCCAGGCTCGTGAGGGCCTCGGGGAACAGGGCGTCGGCGCCCGCGTCGACGAGCGCCTTGGACCGGCGGATCGCGGCGTCCAGCCCCTCGACGCCGCGCACGTCGGTGCGGGCCATGATGAGCAGGTCGCCGTCCCGACGGGCACCGACCGCGGCGGCCACCCGGCGCACGGCCGTGGTCTCGTCCACCACCTGCTTGCCGTCCAGGTGCCCGCAGCGCTTGGGGTTCACCTGGTCCTCGAGGTGCAGCCCGGCGACCCCGGCGTCCTCGAGCGCCTGCACGGTGCGGGCCACGTTCATCGGTTCGCCGAACCCGGTGTCGGCGTCCACCAGCACGGGCAGGTCGGTCATCGCGGCCACCTGGGCGGCGCGGCCGGCGACCTCGCTGAGCGTCGTCAGCCCGATGTCCGGCAGGCCCAGCTCGGCGCTCATCACGGCCCCGGACAGGTACACGCCCTCGAAGCCCTTGTCCTGGATGAGCCGGGCGGACAGCGGGGTGAACGCCCCGGGCATCCGCACCAGGTCCGGCCCGGCGAGCGCGGCGCGCAGCGCGACCCGCTTGTCATGGGCCGGGACGGTCGAGCCGAGCATCAGAACAGTCCCTCGGGGGCGCCGGCGAGCGGCCGGGCGGCCAGCACGGTGAGCCCGCACAGCTCGTCCGGACCGGCCGACCCCAGCCGGCGCGCCAGGTCGAGGAACCGGTCCACCTCGCCCGGCGCGATCCGCGGTGTGGCCAGCGTGCGGAGCTTGCGCTCGTAGTCGGGGCGGGCGAACGGTCTGGCACCGGCGGGGTGGGCGTCGGCGACCGCGATCTGGTGGGCGAGCGTGCTGCCGTCGGTGAAGGTGACGAGGATCGACCCGCCGAACGCCTTCTGCCGCGGGTCGGCCGCGTGGTAGCGGGCGGTCCAGGCCGGGTCCTCGACGGTGCTGATCGAGCGCCACAGCGCGACGGTGTCCGGGCGGGCCGCACGCGCCGGTGCGTAGGAGTCCACGTGGTGCCACGCACCGTCCTGCAGCGCGACGGCCAGGATGTACGGCAGCGAGTGGTCGAGGGTCTCCCGGCTGGCCGTCGGGTCGAACTTCTGCGGGTCGTTCGCCCCGGTGCCGATGACGGCGTGCGTGTGGTGGCTGGTCGCCAGCACGATCGAGGCCACCTGGGCCGGGTCTCCCACCCTGGGGTCCAGCGCGCGCAGCCGGCGGGCCAGGTCGATCCAGGCCTGCGCCTGGTACTCGGCCGAGTGCTCCTTGGTGAACGAGTCGAGGATCGCACGCTTGGGCTCACCGGGTTCGGGCAGCCACACGTCGTACACGGCGTCGGGGCCGTCGAGCAGCCAGGCGATGACGCCGTCCTCGCCCTCGTAGATCGGCTCGGGGCTGGTCTGGCCCCGCATCGCCCGGTCCACGGCCTCGACCGCGAGCTTGCCGGCCAGTGCGGGCGCGTAGGCCTTCCAGGTGGAGATCTCGCCCTTGCGGGACTGCCGGGTGGCGGTCGTGGTGTGCAGCGCCTGGCCGATGGCCTGGAACGTCACCTCGACGGGCAGGTCGAGCAGCGTGCCCAGACCGGCTGCGACGGCGGGCCCGAGGTGCGCGACGTGGTCGATCTTGTGCGCGTGCAGGCTGATGGTGCGGGCCAGGTCGATCTGCACCTCGTAGGCCGTGGCGATCGCGGCGACCAGGCGCTCGCCGCTCGCGCCGACGTGCTGGGCGACGGCGAGCAGCGGCGGGATGGTGTCGCCGGGGTGGGCGTACTCGGCAGCGAGGTAGGTGTCGTGGAAGTCGAGCTCGCGCACGGCCACACCGTTGGCCCAGGCGGCCCACTCGGGGGCCACCCGGCCGGGCACGCCGAGCACCGTCGAGCCGCGGCCCGACGGGTGGGCCAGGGCCTGCGCCCGTGCGGCGGCCACCGGTGCCCGGTCCAGCGAGGCGGCGGCCACGGCGGTGTCGTCGATGATCCGGTTGACCACCATCTCGGCGACGTCGGGCTCGACCGGCACGGGGTCGGCCGCGACCTGGGCGAGGGCCCAGGCGAGCTGGTCGGGACGCGGCAGGCGGTCGGCACTGGGGTGCGTGCGGACGGTGTGCTGACGCACGGCGGCTCCCGGATCGTCGTCGATGCTGGTCAGGTCACCCTAGACGGACGTCCAGCCCTCGTCGCGGTCGGCCGCCGAGCAGGTTCGCCGATCTTCTGCGCCGCGGGGTCAGAACTTCTCCATCGCCGCCCGGACCTTGCGCAGGAACGCGCTCAGCTCCTTCTCGCCGTTGGTGTTCATCGAGTAGAGCGGCAGGTACTGCACGGGGCGCACCGACTTGGCGGTGGTGCGCAGCCACCGGGTGCTCACCTTGCGCGGCGGGTCGCCCATCGCCCGGGCCTCCCACTGGTGGGCGCCGTAGGTGCAGACCACCGCCATCTTCTTCATGTTCTCCAGGATGGGGAACACGCCGTGGTCGGTCTTGGCGAAGGAGACGCCGGTGATGAAGACCCGGTCGAAGAAGCCCTTGAGGATCGCCGGGTAACCGAAGTTCCACACCGGGTGCACCAGGACGAGCGCCTCGGTGGCCAGCACCCGGTCCACCCACTGCTGCACGGGAGCGGTGTTGACGGACGTGTCGTGGTAGTCGATCCGTTCCTGCGTCGACATCACGGCCTCGAAGCCCTCGGCGTACAGGTCGAGGTCGTCGACCTCGTGCCCGGCGGCGAGCAGCCCGGCCACGACCTCTTGGTGCAGGGCGGCGTTGTAGCTGGTGGGGACGGGGTGGGCGTAGACGACGAGGACCTTCACGGGTGGGCTCCGTTCGCGGGCGGGTCGAGGGCGGCTGGTGGGGTGACGGCGGAAGGGTGGGGGGTGACGACGGCCGGGGGAGGGGTCAGGCGGTGACGGGGGCCAGGGCGGGGTGCAGCGTCGTGCGCACCGTGGTCTCGGCGACGACGGCACCGGCCCGCAGCACGATCCGCTGCGCCGGCCCGGCGGCGATCGCCTCGACGAGCGAGCCGGCCTGCACGGCGAGCAGGTGCGCGGGGGAGCCGGCAGCCACCTGGACGGGTTCGTAGCCCATGGCCACGCGCACGGCGTCGGACACGCTGCGGTAGGCGGCGTCGGGCAGCAGGTGTCCGGCGCTCACCATGAGCGAGGCGGTCTCCAGGGCGTCGATCCGGCTCATCGGGTTGAACGGGTCGCGCCAGTTGTCGCTGCCGGCGGCCACCGTGGCACCGGCGTTGAGCAGCACCTGGACGGCGGTCAGGCCGCGCGGCTTGCACGTGACGTCGTCGCGGGCCTGCAGGTAGAGGTTGGTCTGGGGGTTGGCGATGACGACGATGCCGGCGGCGGCGACCTGCTCGGCGGTGCGTCGGGCGGTGGCCTCGTCCTGCACGCCGAGGCTCACGCAGTGCCCGGCCGAGACCAGGTGCGGGAAGCCGGTGGACAGCACGATGCGGGCCATCTCGGCCAGGCCGGCGGTGCTGGCGACGGTCTCCTCGTCGGTGTGCAGGTCGACGTCGCGGCCGAGCTCGCCGGCCACGTCGAAGAACTGGGCGATGGCACGCATCGGGTCGGGCTCGAGGTGCGGTGCGCCGCCGACCAGGTCGGCCCCGCAGGCGAGCGCGTCGCGCAGCATGGCGAGCTGGTTCGCGCCGTCGGGTCCGGTGGTGCTGGCTCGCATGAGCGCGACGATCTGCAGGTCGACGAGGCCGCCGAGCTCCTCGCGCACCTGGGCCAGGGCCTGCACCGAGCGCAGCCCGTGGGTCTCACCGCAGTCGGCGTGGCTGCGGATCTGGGTGTAGCCGTGCGCGATGGCGATGGCCACGGCGCGCCGGGCGCGGTCGAGGATGTCGTCGTCGGTCATCGAGGGGTAGATGGCCTCGATCGCCTCGATGGCCCCGGCGAGGTCGCCCGTGCGGTTGGGCACGCGGTCGGCGAGCAGCGCCTTGTCGACGTGGGCGTGCGGTTCGGCCGGGGCGGGCAGCAGCACGTAGCCGGTGAGGTCGCGGGTGGCGGTGCCGGGTGCGGGGTGCAGCGTCCCGGCGGCGCTGACCTGCGTGATCCGTCCGTCGGCGAGGGCCACGTCGACCTGCTCGCCGGTGGCGGTGCGCGCGCCGAGCAGGGCGAGGGGTGCAGCGGTCATCCGGGCCTCCAGGGTCGCCAACTGGCAAGATGTAAGATAAGTTATCAGTTGTCCGGAGGCGACGGCAGGGACCGTCGCACCGGCCCACAGGACTGACGCAGGTCACAGGGCGGAGGACCGCATGAACGGGCTCGACCAGCTCCCGGTGCTCGTCACCGGTGCCGCCGGTGGGATCGGTGCCGCCGTCGTCGCACGTCTGGTCGCCGAGGGGGCCCGGGTCGCCGCGCTCGACCTGCACGCCCCCGACCTGCCCGGTGTGGCCTACGCCGGTGCGGTCGACGTCACCGACGAGGACTCGGTGGCCGCCGCCGTGGCCGCGAGCACCGCCGCCCTGGGCGACCTGGCCGGGGTCGTCGCCGTCGCCGGCATCCACGTGACCAGCCCCACGCACGAGCTCTCGCTCGCCGACTTCCGCCGCACCCTCGACGTGTCCGCCGTCGGCACCTTCCTCACGCTGCGCGCCACGCTGCCCACGCTCGTGGCCCGCGGCGACGGGCGCATCGTCACGTTCGGCTCGACCGCCGCCGTGTGCGCCGCCCCGGGCCTGTCCGCCTACGCCGCCGCCAAGGGGGCCGTGCTCCAGCTCACCCGCTCGGTCGCCGTCGAGTACGCGGGCGCCGGGGTGCGCGCCAACTGCCTGTGCCCCGGCGGCACCGCGACCCCGCTGCTCGCCGCGATCAACGCCGAGCGCACCACACGCGACCACTTCCTCGAGGCGCACCCCATCGGCCGCTACGCCCGCCCCGACGAGGTGGCCGCCACCACGGCCTACCTGCTGTCCGACGACTCGTCCTTCGTGCTCGGCGCGGCCGTGATGGCCGACGGCGGGTTCTCCGCGCTCTGACCGAACCACCGACTCACCGGCACCACCGACTCACTGGCACCACCCGGGCCCGGCCCGGCACGTACGGAAGGCACCCAGATGACGGACCTCATCGAGGCACCCACGACGGGGGAGCTGGTCGAGCTCCTGCGCCGCATGGTCCTCATCCGCATGTTCGAGGAGAAGGCCGCCCGGCTGCGGAGCAAGGGCCTCGTGCCCGGCTTCCTGCACCCGTACATCGGCCAGGAGGCGGTGGCGGTCGGCGTGGCCGCCGCGCTCGGCCCGGACGACGTGCTCATGTCCACCCACCGCGGCCACGGCCACCTGCTCGGCCGCGGCGCCGACCCGGCCCGGATGTACGCCGAGCTGTTCGCCCGGTCCGAGGGCTACAACCACGGCAAGGGTGGGTCCCTGCACATGATCGCCCCCGAGCTGGGGTTCCTCGGCGCCAACGGCATCGTCGGCGGCGGCATCCCGCTGGCCACCGGTGCCGGGCTGCAGCTCAAGCGGCGCGGGCTCGGCCAGGTCTCGGTGAGCTACTTCGGGGACGGCGCCGCCAATGAGGGCACCTTCCACGAGAGCCTCAACCTCGCCTCGCTGTTCGACCTGCCGGTGCTCTACGTCGTCGAGAACAACCTGTACGGCGAGTTCACCCGGATCAACGAGCACATGCGGATCGCCGACATCGCCGACCGCGCCGCGTCGTACGGCATGGCCGGGGTGAGCGTCGACGGCAACGACGTGCTCGCCGTGCGGGAGGCCGCCGCGGTCGCCGTGGCGCGCGCCCGGGCCGGCGAGGGCCCGACGCTGCTGGAGGCCAAGACCTACCGGCACCGCGGCCACTACGAGGGCGACATGTGCACCTACCGCCCGGCCGGTGAGCTCGAGCAGTGGCTCGAGGTCGACCCGATCGACCTGTTCACCGCCGCGCTGCTCGGCGACGGCGTGCTCGACGAGGACGGGGTGGCGGCGCTGCGTGCGGAGGTGGACGCCCAGCTCGACAAGGCCGCGGAGTGGGCGGCCGAGCAGCCGCACCCGGACCCGAGCGAGGCGACCACGGACGTGTATGTCGACACCTGCGGCGGGGAGGCCCTGCGATGACCCGGTACAGCTACGCCACCGCGATCCGCGAGGCGCTGCGCGAGGAGATGGAGCTCGACCCGGAGGTCTTCCTGCTGGGCGAGGACATCGGCAAGACGAACGGCTCGTTCGGCGTGACCCAGGGCCTGTACGCCCAGTTCGGGCCGGAACGGGTGTGGGACACCCCGATCAGCGAGGCCGCGATCGCCGGTGCCGCCGTCGGTGCCGCGCTCGTCGGCGGGCGCCCGGTCGCCGAGATCATGTTCGGCGACTTCGCGACGCTGGCGATGGACCAGATCGTCAACCAGGGCGCCAAGATCCGGTACATGACGGGCGGTGCGATGTCCGCCCCCGTCGTCGTCCGCATGGTCACGGGTGCCAAGGGCGCCACGGCCGCGCAGCACTCGCAGTCCCTCGAGTCGTGGTTCGTGCACGCCCCCGGGGTCAAGGTCTACGCACCCTCGAACGCCCGTGACGCCAAGGGCCTGATGAAGACCGCGATCCGGGACCCCGACCCGGTGATGTTCTTCGAGCACAAGGGCCTGTACGAGACGAAGGTGGCGGCCGAGTTCGCCGACTCCTTCGACGTCGAGCCGATCCCGGCCGGGGTGGGTCGTGTGCTGCGCGAGGGCACCGACGTCACGATCGTCTCGTACCTCAAGACCGTGTACTTCGCGCTCGAGGCGGCCGAGCAGCTGGCCGCCGAGGGCATCTCGTGCGAGGTGTTCGACCCGCGCACCCTGGTGCCGTTCGACCGGGCGGGGATGGGCCGGTCGCTGGCCCGCACCGGCCGGCTGGTGGTCGCGCACGAGGCGCCGCTGCGCGGTGGCTTCGGTGCGGAGATCGCCGCCATCGCGGCCCAGGACTTCTTCGGCTCGCTCGTCGCGCCGATCCAGCGGGTCGGGGCCAAGAACACCCCCATCCCGTACGCCCCTGAGCTGGAGAACGACGTGGTCCCGGGGACCGCGGACATCGTCGCCGCGGTCCGCGCGGCACTGGCCTGAGCCCACCCACCACGCAGACAAGGACCCCGATGGCCACGACGTACCCGATGCCGATGTGGGGCATCACGATGGAAGAGGGCATCATCCACCAGTGGCTCGTCGCCGTCGGCGACGAGGTCACCGAGGGCCAGCCGCTCGCGAGCGTCGGGACCACGAAGGCGGAGATCGAGTTCGAGTCCCCGGCATCCGGTGTCGTCGCTGCGCTTCTCGCAGCGGAGGGTGAGACCGTGGACGTCGGGGCCGACCTCATCGTGCTGGCCGACGATGCGGCGGATGCGGCGCAGTACCTCGCCGACGCAGGCTGACGACGACGGCCCGCGCCCGCGGGAACGAGACAGGACAGGGGAACCATGGCAGGCAGGACCAAGGCCGCTGAGCCGGCACTCACCAGCATCAAGCGGGTGGGGCCGACCCAGCTCGTGCGCGAGCAGCTGCTGGTCGCGATCGAGTCCGGCGCGTACGAGCCCGGCTCGGCGCTGCCGTCCGAGCGGGTGCTCTGCGAGACGTTCGGCGTGAGCCGGGTCTCGTTGCGCGAAGCCATCGCCGGGCTGGAGGCCACCGGGCTGCTCACCGTGCAGCACGGTCGCGGGGTCTTCGTCCGGGAGAACGTCGCCGACCAGGTCTCCGGCCCGTTCGGCAAGTACCTGGAGCTGCACCGCGAGGAGATCCTCGAGCTGCTCAAGGTGCGCGGTGCGCTGGACGCCCTGGCCGCCGCCGAGGCCGCCGAGCACGCCGACGACGCCGGGCTGGACGCCGTCGCGGATGCCGCTGCGGCGTTCGAGACGGCGGTCGAGCACGGGGCCGACACCACCGAGCTCGCGGCCCTCGACGTGGCGTTCCACATGTCCATCGCGCATGCCGTGCCGGGGGAGCTGCTGCCCAGCCTGCTCGGTGAGCTCAACGGTCAGATGCAGGAGTCGCGGCGCATCGGCCTGACCCGGGAGGGCAAGTCCGGGGTCTCGGTGCGCCAGCACCGGGCGATCGTCGAGGCGATCCGGTCCCACGACCCCGAGGCCGCCCGGCGCGCGGTCGACGTGCACATCAAGGGCACCATCTCGTGGTTCCGGATGAGCGGTCAGGTGCCGGCCAGCGCGAGCTGAGCGGCCGTCAGGCGCGGCTGGTCGACTCGCGCACGACGAGGGACACGGGCAGGGTCCGGACGCCCGGCTGCCCGTCGCCGGCGACCATCGAGGCGAGCATCTCGAAACCGGTGCGGGCCATCCCGGCGATGTCCTGCTGCACGGTGCTCAGGGTGGGCCGGGTCCGGTCAGACCAGCCGATCCCGTCGAAACCGCAGATGAGCAGGTCGTCGGGCACCTTGCGGCCGCGGTCGGCCGCCTCGAACAGGGCCCCGATGGCCTGCATGTCGGTCGAGGCCAGCACCCCGTCGAGCGGGCAGTCCCGGGCCAGCAGCCGGCGGATACCCTCGCGCCCGCCGTCGAGCGAGTAGGACACCGCGACGCATGCGTCGGGGTCCAGCCGGTGGCCCCGTTCGGCCAGGCCCTGCTCGAACCCGCGGCGTCGTTCACCGGCGCTGGGCAGCGTCGCCGGCCCGGAGATGAGGCCGAACGAGGTGGCGCCCGCGTCGACCAGGTGGTGCGCTGCGAGCCGGCCGCCGGCCGCGTTGTCGGAGTGCACCGTGCCGGCGCCGGCGACGACGAGGGGCTCGTCGCACATGACGAGCGGCAGCCCCATCTCGACGAGCGGGCGCACGGTGCGCTCGGACGGCGCGGTGGAGAACAGCAGGACGCCGTCGGCGGAGGTCACCAGCCGGGCGAGGTAGGCGGCCTCACGCTCGGGGTCGAACCCCGTGTTGCACAGGGTGAGGGACAGCCCGGCCTCGTGCGCGCACTCCTCGACGACGCTGACGATCTCGGCGAAGAACGGGTTGGTGACGTCGGGGATGACCAGGCCGATCGCGTGCCGGCGGCCGGTGCGCAGGGAGTGCGCGAGCTCGTTGCGCCGGTAGCCGAGCTCGGCCGCCGAGGCGAGCACGCGTTCGATGAGGGGTGCGCTCACCGCGCGGTTCCCGGTGAGCGCGTTGCTCGCGGTCGAGACGCTCACCCCGGCGTGCCGGGCGACGTCGGCGAGGCGGACGGGGCCGGAGGGGTCGTCGGGAGCCGGCACACCCGCAGGAGACTTCACCACCGGTTGCACCACCCCACGTTCGCCGACCGCGGTCGGCACACGCCCGACTGGACCGTCAGATTCTAGGGTGCCGCGCTGGGTGCGGCCGGGGACGTCCGACGGTAGCGGGCGAGCAGCACGGCACCAGCGAGGTTGACCAGGGTGAGCACCACGAGCAGCGCGGCCATCGCGACCCCGTAGGCGGACCGGGCATCGAACGGCACGTCCCCGGCGACCATCGCGGCCAGCTCGTCGTGGTCGCGCGCCACCGACGTCAGGGCGAGGCGGACGCCGACCGAGGTGAGGGCGGCCCCGATGATCATGCCGAGCTGACGGGCGACGTTGTAGACGGCCGAGCCCGCCCCGCCGAGGTCGTGCGGCAGCGAGCGCAGCGACAGCACGGACGTGGGCGACCAGCTCGCCGAGCTGGCGAGGCCGTAGACGGTGGCGCCGACGAGCACGAGGGGGACGGAGCGCAGCAGCAGCGCCACGGCGAGCAGGGCGGTGGCCGCGACAGCGAGCGCGAGACCGCGGGCGGCGAGCCGTTCGGGCCCCACCCGGTCGACCAGCCGGCCGATCGGTGCCCCGGCGAACGCGCCGACCAGGCCGATGGGCAGCAGCAGCAGCCCGGCCTGCGAGGACGACATCCCCGCGGCGTTCTGCGCCCAGAGCATGACGGGGAACGGCAGCGCCGTGACGACGAGCGCCAGCACGAGCACGACGGCGACCGCCACGGCGAACGGCCGGATCGACAGCAGCCGGGCCGGGATCAGGGCCGCCTCGCCGAGCCGGGCCTGGCTGCGCCAGAACACGACGCCGAGCCCGGCCCCGAGCGCGAGGAGGCCGGCCGAGGCCCAGGTCGGCAGGGTCGCCTGGACGCCGAGTGTGAGTGCGCCGAGCGCGGCCGCGGACAGCACCGTGCCGCCGACGGGCAGCCGCACGTCGCGGCCGGGCAGCACGGGCACCTGGCGGGCGACGAGGAGCAGCACCACCAGGCCCAGCGGCACGTTGACCCAGAACACCCAGCGCCAGCCGACCGTGGCCGCCAGCACACCGCCGAGCGGCGGGGCGACGAGGTTGGCGAGCGCACCCACCGTGCTCCACACGCCCATCGCGGCCCCGCGCCAGCTCGTGTCGACGATGCGCAGGATGATCGCCATGGACTGGGGTGCGGTGAGGGCGGCGCCCAGACCCTGCACCACGCGCGCGGCGACGAGCTGGCCGACCGTGCCGGACAGCGCGCAGCCCACCGAGGCCACGACGAACACCGCGGTGCCCACCAGGTAGACGCGGCGCGGCCCGTACCGGTCGCCGAGCCGCCCGGCCAGCAGCAGCGGGGCCGCGTAGGCCAGCAGGTAGGCGCTGGTCACCCACAGCACCGCATCGGTGGTGGCGTGCAGATCGCGCATGACCGGTGGGGTCACCACAGCGACGATGGACCCGTCGAGGGAGTTGAGGAAGAACCCCAGGCACAGGCTGAGGACCGGCGCCCAGCGCCGACCCGGCGGGCTGGTCACCACCGGATGACCATGCGCTCCGCGACGGCGACCAGCCCCAGCAGGGCCAGGGAGGTGAGGGCGGACAGGAAGATCATGGACCACATCTGGGCGAGGTTGAGGTAGGAGGTGGCCAGCATGATCGAGGCGCCCATCCCCTTGGACGTCCCGGTGAACTCGGAGATGATCGCGCCGAGCATCGCCGTCGAGGCCGACAGCCGCAGCCCCGCGAACACGAACGGCAGGCTGCTGGGCAGCCGCAGTCGCAGCAGCACGTCGCCCTTGGTGGCCGACAGGGTTCGGAACACGTCCATGGCCTGCGGGTCGACGGAGGACAGCCCGACGGTGGCGTTGATGAGCATGGGGAAGAACACGACGATCGCGACGACGATGATGTGCGGCGTCCTGGTGAAGCCGAACGCCACGATGAGGGCGGGCGAGATCGCCACGATCGGGGTCACGTTGATGAGCAGCGCCACGGGCATGACGGCCGTGCGCAGCGCCCGCACGTGCACGATCCCGACGGCCAGCGCGAACGCGATGCTCACCCCGATGACCAGGCCGATGAGCGCCGACTGCAGGGTCTCCCAGAGCTGGGCCAGGTAGTAGTCGGGCCGGCTGCTCAGGTCGGTGACCATGGCCTGGATCGGCGGGATGAGGCTGCGGTTGTGGTACGCGGTCCACTGCCAGGCCAGCGCCAGCAGCACGAAGAAGACGAGGGGTGCCGCGAGCTCGCCGAGCCGTCGGCCGGTGCTCGTGCGGTCGGCCCGGCGGGGGGTGGTCGTCGTGAGGGCGCTCATTCGGCTGCCTGCCATCCGGATCGCAGGGTGTGCTTGACGTGGGTCACGAGCGCGGCGAACTCGTCGGTCTCTTCCAGCCGTGAGCTGCGCGGACGCGGCAGGTCGATGTCGACGACGGCGTGGATGCGCCCGGGCCGGGGGGTCATGACGACCACCTGGTCGGACAGCAGCACCGCCTCGGCCGCCGAGTGGGTGACGAACACGACGGTCTTGCGGTACCTCTCCCACAGCTCGACGAGCGTGAGCTGGGCGGCCTCGCGGGACAGCTCGTCGAGCGCGGAGAACGGTTCGTCCATGAGCATGAGCGGGGCGCCCTGGGCGAAGCCGCGGGCGATCGAGGCGCGTTGGCGCATCCCGCCGGAGAGCTGGTCGGGCCGGGCGTCGGCGAACGCCTCGAGACCGAGGGCCGCGAGCAGCTCGTCGGGGTCGAGGGGCACCCGTTGGCTCCCGCCGAGCCGGTCCGCCGTGCGGTTGACGTCGGCGGACAGCCGAGCGTTCTCCCGCACCGTCCGCCAGGGGAGCAGGGCCGGGGTCTGCGGGATCCAGGCGATCTCCTTGCGCGCGGAGGCCGCGGCCGGGGGCTGCCCGTAGAGCTCGACCTCGCCGGCGTCGGACGCCTCGAGCCCGGCCAGGATGCGCAGCAGCGTCGACTTGCCGCAGCCTGACGGGCCGAAGAGTGTGACGAAGCGGCCTTCGGGCACGTCCAGGTCGATCCCGGAGAGCGCATGCAACGACGACCCTCGGGTGGTGAAGTGCTTCTCGACCCCGCGGACCGCCACGGCGATGCCGTGACGGTCCGCGGGCGACGTGGTCACTGGCGGCACACGACGACCTTTCCGCTGAACTCGCCCGACTCCAGCCGTGCCTCGGCCTGGTCGAGCTCGTCGAAGGAGTGGACGGAGTCGATGACCGGCTTGAGCGCGCCGCGCTCGTACTCGCCGATCACCTCCCGCATCTCGGCGGGTGAGTAGCCGCCGTGGGCGAGGATGTTCTTTCCCCAGTGGAAGAGGCTGGTCGAGCGGATCGTGGAGTGGTCGCTCGCCGTGGTGCCGGACATGACGACCCGGCCCTCGATCCGCAGCGCATCGATCGCCTCCTGCAGGAACGGCCCGCCGACGTGGTCGAAGACGACGTCGACGCCCTTGCCCCCGGTGGCGGCGCGGGCTGCCTGGACCCAGTCGGTCGCGGAGCGGTCGATGACGACGTCCGCACCCGTCTGGTAGGCCCGGTCGACCTTGGCGGCCGAGCCGACCGTCGTGATGACGGTGCAGCCGGCGTTCTTGGCGACCTGGATGCCGGCGGAGCCGACCCCCGACCCTGCGGCGGGGACGACGACGGTCTCACCGGGCTGCAGCCTGGCGACCCCGACGAGCCCGTGCCATGCCGTGACCGAGGCCACCGGGATGGAGGCGTACTCGGCCAGGGACAGCGTGCTCGGGTCGATCGGGATGGCGTTGACGGCGGGCATGAGCACCTTCTCGGCGAACCCGCCGTGCCGGGTCGACCCGGCCGTGCGCAGCCCCCGGCAGTAGTACGTCTTGCCGGCGACGCACATGTCGCAGGTCTGGCAGACGACCACCGGGTCGAGGGCCACGTGCCGGCCGAGGAGACCCGCGTCGACCCCCTCGCCGATCTCGGCGACGGTCCCGACGATGTCCATCCCCGCGATGTGCGGGAGTGCGAACACCGGGATCACGGGTGCCTTGCGCTGCAGGATGTCGAGCCGGTTGAGGCCGCAGGCCAGGACGTCGACCACCACCTCGCCCGGTCCGGGCTGCGGGTCGGGCAGCTCGGTGAGCCGGCGCACCTCGGGGCCGCCGAAGGCGACCTGGAGCCAGGCCCTCACGGCGCGGGCCAGATGAGCGTGCCGTCGCTGCCGTAGATCGCGTCGATGAAGCTGTTGTTCTGCGAGTCCGTGATCGAGGGTGCGGACGGGACGAGCTTGTAGGTGACGAGGGCGTCGGCCTCGGGCTTCCACTGGTCCTCGCTCTGCTGGCCGAGGGCGAGGCCGGCGGGCTGGCTGTCCTTGACGAGCTTGACCTCGGTCTGCCAGCGCAGCTTGCTCATGGCCAGGTCGTAGCCGGCCTCGGAGCGGTCCTTGGCCCAGCCGAGCGCGGTGTCCAGGTTGGCGTCGCTCGCGTTGATCCAGTCGTAGGCCTTGAACGAGGCGCGCAGGAAGTCCTCGACCGCGGTCGGGTGGGCCTTGCCCCACTCGGTGTTGACCACCTGGGTGTTGAACGTCGAGCGGACGCCGTAGTCCTCGGGGTCCCACTCCTTGACGTCGTACCCGCGGTTGCGCAGCACGTTGGGCTCGTTGGACTTGAACGCGCCGAGGGCCTGGACCTGGCCGTCGGGCAGGATCTGCGGGTCGAACCCGACCGAGACCCAGTTGATGGTCGACGGGTCGACGCCGTTGTCCTTGAACATGGCGGAGAACTGGGCGGAGATGGCGACCTTGTAGCCGACCGTCTTGCCGGCGAAGTCGGCGAGGGAGTTGATGCCGCTGTCGCCCATGGTGAGGATCTCGATCGCGCCCTGGTTGCCGTAGGTGGCGATCGACTGCAGGTTCTTGGCGTCGGAGGCGCGGGCGACCATGACGTCGCTGGCCGAGCCGAGCCCGGCGATCTGGGCCGTCCCGGCGCTCACGAGCTGGGCGTTGGTGGAGCCGGGCTGCAGCTCGACGTCGAGGCACAGGGCCTTGAGGTAGCCGAGCTGGTCGGCCGCGACGACGTCGAGGATGCCGACGGAGGCGGCGAAGACGTACGACGTGAGGAAGGTGATCTTCCCCGCGGCGCGGTTCTGCTGGCAGCGCTCGGCACTGATGAGCGTGCTGCCGTCGGCGGCGGTGGGGACCGCGGAGGACGTCGTGCTGCTCGTGCCGGTGGACGAGCAGGCGACGAGGGCCAGCGCTGCGGTGGCCGCGAGCAGGGCGGCGACCGTGCGGCGTGCGGAGGTCTTCATGGGGCTCCTTGGGTGGCAAGGGCGGGCATCCGGGGGAGGGCGGCCGATGGTCGTGGACCTTCGGTTCGCCGGGATGCTAACGAGCCGTTCTTCCCATCGGAACGTCCCTCTGTAACATCTGCGTAAATCGTTTTTACCTGCCTCGACGCAGTGCGAGAGCCGCGCCAGGATGGGCCTGCGCCCGCACCGGCGGGCCGGAGAGGACAGTGATGAGCGAGCCCCAGGACGACTTCCTGCTCGACGCCGCGACGGCCCCGGAGAGCCCGCTGGCGCTGCTGGCCGCGTGGGCGGCGGCAGCCGTCGCCGCCACCGGCGGGGAGCCGAGCTTCGGCACCCTCGCGACCGTCGGTCCGGCCGGCGCACCCTCGACCCGGGTGATCCAGCTCCTCGAGGTCGAGCCCGAGACGCTCCTGTTCACCACCAACTTCGGCAGCCGCAAGGGCGTCGAGATGGCGGCCAACCCGCACGTGGCCTACAGCCTGTGGTGGCCGGCCATCGCCCGGTCGGTCAACCTCACCGGAACCGTCGAGTACGCCGACGAGGCGGAGAACGACGCGCGCTTCGCCGCCGACCCGCTGCTCGTGCAGGCCGCCCGGACGGTCTCCTTCCATGGCCGCCCGCTCACCGACGAACCGGGTCAGCAGCGCCGCCTCGACGCGCTCGTCGCCGCCGGTGAGCCGCTGCCCCGGCCGGACTACTGGGGCTGGTTCCGGCTGCGCCCCGACTCGGCGACCTTCTGGCAGGCCAACCCCGAGGGCGTCAACCGGCGCGTGCACTACGCGTGGGCCGGCGACGCCTGGTCCCACGGCGCCGTCCAGGCCTGATCCGCCCACCCGCACGACGAACGGACCGCACCCCCGATGAGCAGCCAGACTCCTTCCTCCGCCGTGACCGCCTCGACTGCCCGACGGGTCGTGGTCACCGGCGGCGCCCGCGGCATCGGCGCGGGGGTCGCGCGCCGGTTCGCGGCCGACGGCGCCCAGGTCGTCGTGGCCGATGTGCTCGTCGAGCCCGGTGCCGCGCTCGCGGCGGAGATCGGCGGGCGGTTCGTCGAGCTCGACCTGCTGGCGCCGGACGCCGCGGACCTGCTGCAGCACTGCGTGGACCTGCTCGGCGGCATCGACGTGCTCGTCACCTCGGCCGGGGTGCTGCACCTGGGCACGCTGCTGGAGACCGACCGTGCGCTGTGGGACCGGGTGTTCGCGATCAACACGACGGGCACGTTCCTGGCCATGCAGGTCGCGGCGCGCTCGATGATCGCGGCCGGCACCGGCGGCTCGATCGTCGCGATCGCCTCGATGGCCGCCAAGAAGGGCGGCGGGGGTGAGGGTGCCTACGCCGCGTCCAAGCACGCAGTCGTCGGCCTCACCCGGGCCGGGGCGTTGGAGTGGGGGCAGCACGGCGTCCGGGTCAACGCCGTGTGCCCGGGGTACGTGCTCACCGAGATGGGCGCCGACACCCGCACACCGGAGGACGTCGCGCTGTGGTCCAGCTACTCCCCGCTGGGCCGGCTCGGCCAGCCGGAGGACGTCGCCGGGGTCGTCGCCTTCCTGGCCTCGCCGGACGGGTCCTACCTCACCGGCCAGGCGCTCAACGTGACCGGCGGGATGGTCATGCACTGAACCGGGTCGGCCCGGCGACGCACGCCCGCCCGCGACCGTGAGGTGGCGGGCGGGCGTCGTCATGTCGGCTGCGTCCTGGTCGGCTCAGTCGTAGAGCGTCGTGGTCGTCGGGACGTCGGCGCCCAGCCCGGCGGCGGCCACGATCGCCGCCGCGCGTTGCCGGGCCTCGGCCCGCAGCGGGCCCTCGTCGAGCGTGGTCACCCGCCCGTCGACGAACAGCTGGCGGCCGGCCACCCAGGTCTGGGCGATCGAGGCCGGGGTGGCCGACCAGACGAGCGCCTGCAGCGGGTCGCCGTAGGGCGTCCACTCGTGGTGGTCGAGGTCGACGAGCACGAGGTCGGCCTGCTTGCCGACCTCCAGCGACCCGATCTCGTCGTCCCAGCCCAGCGCCCGGGCACCCTCGACGGTGGCCATCCGCAGCGCCACGCGGGCGCCGACGACGGTGGCGTCCATGAGGTGGTCCTTGAACAGCCCGGCCATGAGGTGCACCTGCCGGTGCAGGTTGAGGTTGCCGCCGGCCGAGACCCCGTCGGTGCCCAGCCCCACGGTGACCCCGGCGTCGCGCAGCTGCGGGTAGCGGCCGATCGCGGTGGCCCCCTTGGCGAGCTTGAGCGAGGAGGACGGGCAGAACGCGACGGACGTGCCGGCGCTCGCGAGCAGCTCGACCTCGTGCTCGGCGACCGCGACGGCGTGCGCGAGGACCAGGTTGGAGCCGAGCCCGCCGGCCTGGGCGATGCGCGTGATGGGCCACATGCCGTAGTTGCGCTCGCTGGCCTGGGCCTCCTCGACCGAGGTGGTGAGGTGGTACGTGGTGCCGACGCCGAGCCGTTCGGCCAGGTCGCGCGCGCCGACGTGCAGCTCGAGGCTGCACGGCTCCTTGCCCTCGATGTTGACCCAGCAGCGGATCCGCCCGTCGGCGTACCCGTTCCAGGTGCGCACCCCGTCCTCGAGCACGTCGAGCGCGGTCGCGGCGTCGGGGAAGAAGTGGTGGTCCACCATCTCGGCCGACCAGCCGGGCGGGATCTGCGCGGGTTTACGGTCGGCGGCGTGCCGCCCGACGATGCCGCGCAGCCCCACCTGCTCGATGGCGCGCGCGGTGAGGCCGGGGTCGTTCTGGGCGCCCATGTCGAGGAAGCACGTGGTGCCCGAGCGCAGCATCTCCGCACCGCCGAGCAGCACCGAGACCGTCTCGTCGGCGTCGCCCACGTGTGCGTAGAACGGTTTGGCCCAGTGGAACACCCAGGCGCGGGTGGCCAGCACGTCGGGGAACACGGCCCGCGAGAGCGTCTCGGACAGGTGCACGTGCGTGTCGACCAGTCCGGGGAACACGCCGAGGCGCCGCCCGTCGATGACGCGGTCCACGTGCCCGGCGCGGGCGCGGACGGCGTCGGCCGGGCCGATGTCGGCGATGACGGACCCGTCGATGAGCAGGCCGGCGTCGTGCAGCACGGTGTCGTGCGCATCGACCGTGAGCGCGAACTCGAGGTGGTCGATGAGCGTGCGACCGGTCGTGATGGGGGGCATCAGGGTCCTCTGCTGGGCGATCGGACACCCCTATGATATCTGTTGTAAGACCAGTTGAGCGAGGGAGTGGGCCGTGCGACGTGAAGTGACCACCCGCCTACGTGCGGTCCTGGCTGAGACGGGGCTCGACGCCCTGGTGAGCCTCTCGCCCGACGGCTTCGCCTACGCGGCCGGGTTCGTCGTGCCGTCCCAGCCGCTCATGCGCTGGCGGATCGCCGCGCACGTGCTGCGCGCCGACGGGGCCGAGGCGATCGTCGCGGTCGACATGGAGGAGACCACGGTGCGCACGCTGCGCCCGGACGTCGACCTGCACGTGTGGGCCGAGTTCGGCGGTGATGCCATGACGACGCTGGCCGCCGCGCTGCGCGGGCTCGGCCTGGCCGCCGGCCGCATCGGCATCGAGCTGGACTACCTGCCGGTGGCCGACCACACCCGGCTCGTCGCCGCGCTCCCGCTGGCCGACCTGGTGCCCGCCGGTCCGCTGCTCGAACGCACCCGCCAGGTGAAGACCGCGACCGAGATCGAGCTGCTGCACCGGCTGTCCCGCGTGGCCGACGGTGCGATCCGGGCCAGCTTCGACGCCGTGCGCGCCGGCGACACCGAGATGGACCTGGCCGCGGCCCTCACTCGCAGCGTCTACGAGCAGGGCGTCGGGGCGTACAAGCTCATGATCGTCGCGACGGGGGAGCGCAGCGAGCTGCCCAACGTCGGCCCGTCCCCGCGGGTGCTGGTCCCCGGCGACGTGTGCCGGGTGGAGATCTTCACCGTCGCCGAGGGCTACCAGGCCGGGGTCTGCCGCACCGCCGTCGTCGGTGAGCCGTCCGCGCAGGCCACGCGCGTGTACGCGAACCTCGCCGAGTGCCGCGCGCTGCTGCTCGACTCGATGGCACCCGGTGTGAGCGCCGATGCGGTCTACCGCACCTTCCGGGCCCGGTTCGACGAGCTCGGCATGCCGGCGATCGGGTTCGTCGGCCACTCCATCGGGGTGAACCTGCACGAGACGCCGTACCTCGCGGCGGGTGTCGAGCAGCCGTTGGAGGCCGGCATGGTGCTCGGCATCGAGCCGCTGGTCTACCGCAGCGGCCACGGCTTCGGCATGCAGATCAAGGACATGGTTGCGATCACCGAGGACGGCGTGCAGGTGCTCTCCGACGTCACGCCCACCGCCGAGCCGTACCCCATCCGGGCATGAGCGGCCTCGACCACATCGGCCTCAACGTCCCCGACGTGCCGGCGGCCGCGGCGTTCCTGACCGAGGCGTTCGGCGCCCGCGAGCTGTTCTCGATGGACCCGTTCGCCGACCCCGCCGCCATGACCCGCATCGGCGGACCTTCAGGCGCCAGCTTGCGGCTGACGATGCTCGAGCTGGGCGGCGGGCGCGTCGAGCTGCTGGGCTGGGCGGGCCAGGGGGTGTCCGCCGACGCGGTCCCTCCCGACTCGTCGCTGCCCGGCGGGGCGCACCTGGCGGTCGAGGTCGACGACGTGGCCGCGACCCTCGCCCGGGTCGGTGCGATGCCCGGCGTCGAGGTGCTGTCCGACCCGGTGACCTTCACCGAGGGCCCGACGCCGGGGCTGACGAACGCCTTCCTGCGCACCGGGTGGGGGCTGCTCGTGGAGCTCGTCAGCTGGGGGTGAGGGGCGGCAACCCGGCCTCGCCACAGCGATGCCCGGTGCGGAGCTCGGCGCCCGGATGCAGCCCGAGTCCGACGACTCGACCCGCGTCGTCAGCCACCCAGGAGCGGACGCACCTCGACCCTGCGGCCGCAGGCCTTCGACCCCTCGGCGGCGAGCGCGAGCGCGGCGTCGGGCCCGGGGGCCTCGAGGATCCAGAAGCCGGAGACGTACTCCGGCGAGGCCAGGAACGACCCCTGGGAGAGCACCGGCTGCGCGCCCCGGCCGTCGACGACGGTCGCGGTGCCGGGAGCGCCGAGGCCGCAGGCCAGGACCCAGTGGCCGTCGGCCCGCAGGCGGTCGTTGTACGCGTCGATGGCCGCCATCTCGGCGGGTGTCGCGGTTCCTGTCGCGCTGTCGATCACGGACACCAGGTAGCGCATCGTCGGTCCCTCCAGGAGGTTCTCGTGCCCCCATCCGACAGGGCCGGGGGCGAGGACTCAACCGCAGCCGGACGCCAGTGGCGCCGGCACCAGGTCCCGGTGCGCCCGGTCCCGCCGCGGGAAAGCCCTCGCCTGCGGCGCAGACCCGGCCCTAGCCTCGCCCCGGGCTCGCACGGAGCCCCGCCCGGTCGCGTGCTTCGAGCCGGGCGCGCACAGAGGGTCTGATGCCAGATGACGGTGCCGGTGCCGGTGAGCGGGTCTGCCCGCTCCCACGTGAACCACTATCGGAACCCGTGCAAGGAGCACCGTCATGTTCGACCTTCGTCTCTTCTCCATCCGTGAGTCCGGTCACCGGATCCACAACCCGCTGACAGAGCATCAGCTCGCCGACCTCGGGGCCAGGCTCGCCCTGCCCGCCGGGGCGCGCATCCTCGACCTGGCCTGCGGGTCCGGTGAGCTGCTGGCGACCTGGGCCCGTGACCACCAGGTCACCGGCCTCGGCGTCGACCTCAACCCCGACTTCCTCGCCCACGCCCGGGCCCGTGCTGCCGAGCTCGGTGTGACCGACGCCGTCCGGTTCGTCGAGGCCGACGCCGCCGGCTACGTCGCCGACGAGCCCGTCGACCTCGCGGCCTGCGTGGGTGCCACCTGGATCGGTGGCGGGGTGCCCGGCACGCTCGACCTGCTGCGCGCCAGCCTGCGGCCCGGCGGGATGCTGCTGGTGGGCGAGCCGTACTGGCGCACCGTCCCGACCAGCCCGGAGGTCCTGGCCGGGTGCGGGGTGCAGTCGGTCGAGGACTACCTCACGCTGCCGGGTCTGCTCGCCTCGTTCGGCGCGCTGGGCTACGACGTGGTCGAGATGGTCTGCGCGACCGAGGAGTCCTGGGACCGGTACGCCGCCCCGCAGTGGCTGACGATGCGCCGCTGGGCGGACGCCCACCCGGACCACGAGCTGCACGACGAGGTCCGTCGGCTGCTCCAGGTCGAGCCGCAGCAGTACGCGGCGTTCACGCGGGTGCACGTCGGCTGGGGCGTGTTCGCGCTGGTCGAGCGCTAGCGGGGTCCGGTGCGGTGGTGGGCAGGGTCGCCGACCTGCCCACCACCGCACCGCCGTCGTGCGCGGTCGCGCCCCGGCGAGCCCCACGCCCGCGGGCCCCGCTAGTCCTCGATGACGTCGAGCCCCTGCTCGCGCAGCCGCGCGAGGCTGTCGAGCATGCCCTGCAGCACCTCGGGCGGATGGCCCTCCCACGAGTCCAGCTCGGCGACGACCCGCAGCGGGTGGCGGGTGCGGTACGACTGGGTGGGGTTCCCCGGGAACCGCTTGTCGGTGACGTTGGGGTCGTCCTCGAACGGGCCGGTGGGTTCCACGACGTAGATGTGCCCGCGCTCGTCGAGCCCGGCCAACGCGGTGGCCAGCTCGGCACCCCAGGCGGCCGTCTCGACGAGCGCGGCGAAGTAGAGATGGTTCGAGATCCGCCCCGCCTGGTAGTTGGAGCCGTACCCCGGCAGGAGCTCGGCGCCGACGTCCAGCGCCGACCTGGTGCCGTGGAAGAACGGGCCCTCGACGTGCGCGCAGTGGTCGAAGGTGACCGGTGTGCGGGGGGCGTCGCCCATGGCGTCATCTCCTCGGTCGTCGGGGTGCGTCGGCGCCGGTTCCCCGTCGCGCCGGTGGGCCAGGTCGTCGGCGTCCCCATGATGCCCGGCGACGGGGACGGCCACCCGCGGGGCGCGGCGCGGCGCGCGGCCGCACCGCGACCGACGGTCCGGCGGGTTCACCCTGGTCGTTCCTCCTCCGGCGTCCGGCCGCTCCGCTAGCGTCAGCGACGCAGGATTCGTGACCTCGGGGGGCTGCGTCGTGTTCTTGCTCGTCACCGTCCTGGGCGTGGGGCTGGGTTTCGCCTACGCCACCACCGTCGGCCGTCGGCTCGGCCTCGACGACTGGCGCCGGTGGGCGCTCCTGGTGCCGGTCTGGTGCCTCTACGTCGTCGTGCTGGTCAGCGCCGACATGAAGAACCTCGTCGCCGAGGCCTACCAGTCGTTCGCCATCGGGTGCGCCGGTCAGACGTTGATGGACGTGCTCGGTGCGTTCCGCCAGCGGCGCCTCGACCGGCCCACCCGGCGTGGCGGCGGCGTGACACCCCCGCTCTGACCGCAGACGTTCGACCCGGGGCTGCTGGACCCGGGGCTGCTCGACTCGTCTGAGGCGGCCCCGCGCCTGGTCAGCCGGCGCACGCCTCCCGGCGCAGCAGCACGCCGGTGCCGCCGGAGAACGTGATCCCGGCGAACGTCGCCGCGCGGGCGACCTCGGCGAACCCGTGCCGGGCGTGCAGGTCGAGCGAGGCGCCGTTCCGGGCGTTGACCAGGCTCCACGTCGGCTCGCCCAGCCGGTCGACGTCCGCCAGCTCGAGCGCGAGCATCCGGTCGCCGATCCGTCGTCGCCGCCAGCCCGGCACCACGGTGATCCCCGACACGTACCACCCCGCGGGGGCGTCGGACGGGGCGGGCCAGACCTTGACGGCGGTGGCCCCCACGACCGTCTCGCCGCAGTGCGCGACGACGTGGAACGCGTCCGCCCGCGCCAGCTGCGCGCTCACCCAGTCGAGGTGGGAGGCGGCGCGCGGCTGACGTGTCGCGTCCACCGCGACGATCGCCGCCGCGTCGTCGGGTCCGGCATGCCGCACGACGACGGCGCTGTCCTCGACCCCGTGGGCCAGGGGGACGTACTCGGCGAACTGGGGCACGTGCGCCCACGGTAGCGACCGCCGGTGGCCGGAGGACGCCGCGGGGCGTCGAGGCGGGCGACCCGGGCCCGCCGGCGGCGGGGCGGCGCACACCGATCGGGCAGCAGGCCGAGCACCACGGACAGGTCGCAGAACCTGGTGCACCAACCGCCCCACCTGGCACCGCCCTGTGCGTTAGCGTGGCGCCGAACTGGGCAGATGCGGGGCGTGGTCGCCACGTCCCTCGCGCGGAACACGCGGCGCGTGCCCGTTCGCGGGTACGGCCTCCGGGGCGGTACCGATCGATCGATGGGTCCGACGAGGCTGCGGTCCGTCGAGGCGGCGGGGCCCGGCGGTCAGGGCCGCCGGGCGGGCGAGGACGAAGGTGGGCGGAATGACGGGTGTGCCGAACGGTCTGGACCGGGAGGTCGCCCCGCGCGACCTGTTCTTCTCGACCACCGACCGCAAGGGGGTCATCGACGGCGCGAACCACGTCTTCAGCCGCTACTCGCGGATGGAGATGGACGAGCTGCTCGACGCGCCGCACAACGTCGTGCGCCACCCCGACATCCCGGGCGGTCTGTTCCGCATCACGTGGGACCTGCTCCGGTCCGGGTACCCGATGGCCGGCTACATCAAGAGCCTGGCCAGCGACGGGGTCGGCTACTGGGTGTTCGCGACGATGACGCCGCTCGGGGACGGGTACCTGTCGGTGCGCCAGCGGCCGTGCCGTACCGACCTGTTCGCCGCCGCCACCGGGCTGTACCAGACGGTGGCGCCGAAGGAGAAGGCGTGGCGCGCGGCCGGCAGCTCACGTGCGCAGGCCGCCAAGAGCGGTGCCGACGAGCTGACCGCGGGGATCGCCTCGCTCGGGGCGGCCAGCTACCAGGACTTCATCCGGGAGGTCGTGCCCGCGGAGGTCGCGGCACGTCGGGCGCTCACCAGCTGGACGGGGCCCGACCCGCGGGACCCGGGCAGCGGCCTCACGCAGGACCTGGTCGACGCGGCGATCGCGGTGGACCGCGCGCTCGACGCCCGGATGGCCAGCCTCGACGAGCTCGGTGCGCTCTCCGGTGAGCTGGCGCGGACCCAGGCCGAGACCGGCGAGGTGCTCGACCGGCTGCGGGACGCGGTGAGCTCGGCGGCCGCCGCCTCGCACGCCGTCTCGGACACGTGGCCGGTGCTCGGCCGGGTGGTCGAGCCGCTCACCGAGATCAGCCAGTGGCTGTGCGACGCGATCGAGCAGCTCGACGCGCGCCTGGGGGAGGTCCGCGAGGCGATCGCCGAGCTGCGGCTGCGCACCGCACTGGCCCGGCTGCACGACGAGATGCTCGCCGAGTTCGCCCGTGAGGTCGCGGCCGGTGACGCCCCCGACCGCGCGCCGCTCTACGTGCACCAGCTGTGCCGGGCGCTGGAGGAGGCGGCCACGACGGCCGGCCGCGGGCTCACCCTCACGCACGAGGGGCTGCGCACGCTCGCGCGCGACCTCGGCGAGGTGCAGACCCAGACGCGCACCTTCCAGCGCCAGCTCGCGACCTGGCGGCTGCTCATCCCGCGGTACGGGCTGTCGCGTCAGCTCGACCCGTTCACCCGCCCCATCGACGGGCAGCTCAACTCCGGGCTGCGCCAGATCGGCGCGCTGCGCGAGATCGTCGCGCAGTGCCAGGCCGTCGCCCAGCCCGTGGACGACGCGCCCATGACGGCCGCCATCGGCGCGGTGACGGCGGCGCGGATCCAGGTCGAGCAGCTCTCCCGCTGAGCGAGGTCGGGACGGCCGCGCGCCGTCCCGCAGGACGGCGCGCGGCGCCTCAGAACAGCGTCGGCGCGTGGTCGAAGTTGAGGTGCTTGGTCTCGGTGAACTCCAGCAGCCCCTCGACGCCCTGCTGACGGCCGAGGCCGGACTGGCCGAAACCGCCGACCTCCATCTCGGCGTAGAAGTGGTGGTAGGTGTTGATCCAGATGGTGCCGGAGCGGATCGCCCGCCCGACCCGCCAGGCGCGGTCGACGTCGGCGGTCCACAGACCTGCGGCCAGGCCGAAGCTCGTCGAGTTGGCGAGGGCGATCGCCTCGTCCTCGTCGGCGAAGGTCTGCACGGCCAGCACCGGGCCGAACACCTCCTCGGACAGCAGCCGGGAGCTCGGGTCGAGGTCGGTGACGATGGTCGGGGCGACGAAGTTGCCGTCGGCCAGGCCGTCGCTGGTGAGGCGCTCGCCGCCGACGAGCACCGTGCCGTCGGCCTTGGCGATGTCGACGTACTCCAGCACGGTGCGCAGCTGACCGGCCGAGACCAGCGGGCCCATCGCGACCGACGGGTCGAGCCCGTCGCCGACCCGCATCGCGGTCGTCCGCTCGGCCAGCTCGGCGACGAACCTCTCGGCGATCGACTCGGCGACGAGCAGCCGGCTGCCGGCGGTGCAGATCTGCCCGGCGGCGGAGAACACCGCGTTCGCGGCTCCCGCCAGGGCCTTGTCCCACGGTGCGTCGGCGAACACGACGTTCGGCGACTTGCCGCCGAGCTCGAGCGAGACCTTCTTGAGGTCGTCGGCGGCGCGCTTCATGATCCGGATGCCGGTCACCGAGTCGCCGGTGAAGGCGATCATGTCGACGTCGGGGTGGGTGACCAGCCGGTCGCCGACCGAGGAGCCCGGTCCGGCCACGGCGGTGAGGATGCCCTCGGGCAGCTCGGGGTCGGCAGCCAGCAGGTGCAGGGCGGCGACCACGATGGCCGGGGTGAGGCTGGCGGGCTTGACCACGACGGCGTTGCCCGCGGCCAGGGCCGGCGCGACGGCGCGGATGGTGAGGTTGAGCGGGTAGTTCCACGGCGTGATCGCCGCGACCACCCCGACCGGTTCACGCAGCACCACACCGTGCGCGGTGGGGGACAGGGCCAGCGAGCGGCCGTACAGCGCGCGGGCCTGGCCGGCGTTGTAGTCGATCATGTTGATCGCGCCGGCGACCTCGCCGTGCGCCTGGCCGAGGGTCTTGCCCTGCTCGCGGGTGAGCAGCTCGGCGAGCCGGCCGGATGCGGCGCGCATCGACTCGGTCCAGCGGTGCAGCACCCGGGCGCGCAGCGCACCGTCGTTGCGCCACCGGCTGGTCTCGAACGCGTGGCGGGCGGCCGCCACGGCGGCGTCGGCGTCGGCGGTGCTGGCCTCGCTCACGGTGGCGACCACCTCGCCGGTCGCCGGGTCGAGCGAGGTGAGCGTGCCCGCCGAGCCGTGCAGCAGCCCGTCGAGGGGTGCGGTGAGCTCGAGCGGGGTCCACGGTCCACGGACGAAGGACGTCGTCGCCATGCTGGTCTCCAGGTGCTCCGGGCGGTGTGAGGGGCCGGTGTCCTTGACATCGGGGACGCCGTCCACCAGGCTGTAAGTTATCAGACCTCTTACCACGTGGACCAGTCAACGGCGCTTGGTGCTCGGGCGGGGACGGTGCGGTGAAGGAGGACCGTTGAGCTCGGACAAGGCCGTGATGCTCCAGTTCGAGGGCGTCGGCATGACGTTCCCGGACGGGACCGTCGCCCTCGAGGATGTCGACATCTCCATCGGACGTGGCGAGTTCGTCGCGTTGCTCGGCCCCTCCGGCTGCGGCAAGTCGACGCTGCTGCGGATCGCCTCCGGTCTGCAGCCGGAGACCTCCGGTCGCGTCGAGACGACGACCGACCAGGTCGGCTACGTGTTCCAGGACGCGACCCTGCTGCCGTGGCGCACCGTCGAGCGCAACGTCGGCCTGTTCGCCGAGCTGGAGGGGATGGGCAAGACCCAGACGAAGAACGAGGTCGCCAAGACCCTCGAGATCGTCGGCCTGTCCGCCTTCGCCGGCCACTACCCGCGCCAGCTGTCCGGCGGCATGAAGATGCGCGTCTCGCTGGCCCGTTCGCTCGTGCTGCACCCCGAGCTGTTCATGTTCGACGAGCCGTTCGCGGCGCTCGACGAGATCACCCGGCAGTCGCTCAACGACGAGGTGCTGCGGCTGTACGGCGCCGAGCAGTTCACCGGCGTCTTCGTCACGCACTCGGTCGCCGAGGCGGTGTACCTGTCCAGCCGGGTGGTCGTCATGGCCGCCCGCCCCGGCCGCGTCAAGGAGGTCTTCGACGTGCCCTTCGGCTATCCGCGCACCGCCGAGCTGCGCTACGACCCGGCCTTCGCCGAGCTCACCGGGCTCGTCTCGCAGTCGCTGCGGGGAGCCCACTGATGGCCGCCGCGACGCCCGGGCGCCAGTCCCCGTCGAAGGCCCGCGCGCGCTCGGGCTGGTTCGCCTCCCGCACGGCGGAGATCGTGCTGCCGATCGCGGTCGGCCTCTCCGTCATCGGCCTGTGGTACTTCGTCAGCTACGTCGTGCTGTCCGAGCGGCGGCGGTTCGTGCTGCCGCCCCCGCACAAGGTGGTGGCGGTGGGCTTCCTCGACGGGCACAACCTCATGTCCGAGCTCGAGGGGCTGTGGACCACGACGCGGGTCGCGGTGGCCGGGCTGCTCATCGCGATGGTCATCGGGTTCCTCGTCGCGATCCTCATGAGCCAGGCGAAGTGGATCGAGACCAGCCTCTACCCGTACGCCGTCGTGCTGCAGACCATCCCGATCCTGGCGCTCGTGCCGCTCATCGCGTTCGCGCTCGGGTACTCCTTCTGGAGCCGGGTGGTGGTCTGTGTGCTCATCGCGGTGTTCCCGATCATCACGAACACGTTCTTCGGGCTGCAGTCGGCCGAACCGGCGATGCACGACCTGTTCACGCTGCACCGGGCCGACAGGTACACCCGTCTGGTCAAGCTCCAGGTGCCGGCCTCGCTGCCGGCGGTGTTCACGGGGCTGCGCATCTCGGCGGGGCTGTCGGTGATCGGTGCGATCGTCGGCGACTTCTTCTTCCGCCAGGGCGACCCGGGGATCGGTCTGCTCATCGACACCTACCGCAACAGCCTCCAGGGCGAGCGGCTGTACGCCTCGATCATCTTGTCCTCGCTGCTCGGCCTGGCGGTGTTCTGGCTGTTCGGCGCCCTGGGCAAGGCCGTCACGGGCAGCTGGTACCGGCCCACGTCCGGCTGAGCGCGGTCCCGACCGCGCCGGGTGTTTCCGGCCGGTAAACCTTCGTCCCGCAGCCTTGACCACAGAGAGGAGCCACAGAAAAGATGTCACATGTCATACCAGTAGAGCGCTCCTCAGGAGGACCTGTGCGCAAGCAACCACTCATCGCCGGAACGGCCGGAGCGGTCTCGATGCTGCTGCTGGCTGCGTGCAGCTCCGGCGGCAGCTCGGACGCCTCGTCCGCGTCGGGACCGGCGGGCCCGCTGGCCGCCTGCCCGTCGACGGTCGTCATCCAGACCGACTGGTACCCCGAGCCGGAGCACGGCGGCCTCTACGAGGCGATCGACCAGTCCAAGGCCACGATCGACGCGAAGAAGGGGCACTACTCCGGCCCCCTCAAGGCCGACCCGAACATCACGCTCGAGATCCGCGCCGGCGGCCCCTTCGTCGGCTACCAGGACGACACCTCGCTCATCTACCAGGACACCTCGATCCTGCTCGGCTACGTCAACACCGACGAGCAGGTCAAGCTCTCCAACACCCAGCCGACGATCGCGGTGATGGCCCCCCTCGCCAAGTCCCCGCAGGTCCTCATGTGGGACCCGACCAAGTACGACTTCAAGACCTTCGCCGACATCGGCAAGTCCGACGCCAAGGTCCTGTACTTCCAGGGCGCCTCCTACGTCGACTGGATGGTCAACAAGGGCTGGCTGCGCAAGGACCAGCTCGACTCCGGCTACGACGGCTCGCCCACCCGGTTCGTCTCGGGTGAGGGCATCGTCCAGCAGGGCTTCGTCACCTCCGAGCCCTACCAGTACGAGAAGGAGCTGGACGCCTGGAAGAAGCCGGTGTCCTACCTCATGATCGCCGACGCCGGGTTCACCGGGTACTCCCAGCCGCTCGTCGGCATCCCCTCGGTGGTCAAGGAGAACGAGGCCTGCCTCAAGAAGCTCGTCCCGGCCCTGCAGCAGGCCCAGGCCGACTTCATCAAGGACCCGGTGGCCACCAACGCGGCGATCACCGACTACCTCAAGCAGATCGACCAGTTCTGGCAGATCTCGCCCGAGCGGGCCGCCAACGCGGTGTCGCTCATGAAGTCGCTGAAGATCGTCGACAACGGCACCGACGGTGTCCTCGGCTCCTTCGACGACAAGCGTCAGCAGGAGAACCTCACGCTGTTCAGCGACATCTACAAGGCGCAGAACATCGAGGTGAAGCCCGGCCTGACCACGGCGGACCTGTCCACCAACGAGTTCCTGGACACGTCCATCCACTACTAGCCCGACGCGGGTCCGCCGCCGGTCCCTCGGGGCCGGCGGCGGCCTGTCCGCCCCAGCCGGGGCAACGACGAAGGAGGAGCAGATGCCGTTCGTGACGGTGCACATGTGGGAGGGCCGCTCGGTCGCGCAGAAGCGCGCGCTGGTGGCCGCGATCACCCAGGCGATGGTCGACCACGCCGGTGCGCGCCCGGACGCTCTGCACGTCGCGATCAGCGAGTACCCCAAGGAGAACTGGGGGCGGGCCGGGGTGCTCGGCATCGACATGGACCACGAGCCGGCCGCCGCGACGAGCGACGAGGAGGCCCAAGCGTGAGCGCCATCGACGCGATCTCCGCGAGCAAGGCGGCCCTGCTGGTCATCGACCTGCAGAACGCCTTCGCCCACGACGAGGGCACGCTCGGCGTCTCCGGCGTCGACGTCAAGCCCGCCCAGGCCACCATCCCCGTCGTGCGCACGCTGGTCGAGGGCTTCAGGGCCGCCGGGCTGCCGGTCATCTGGACCCAGCAGGTGCACCTGGCCAAGGACGCCGCCCGCGACGCCAAGCAGCTCGCCTCGCACACCGCCAAGCGCAAGCAGGTCTCGGCCGTCTCCGGCTCGTGGGACGCGGCCTTCGTCGACGAGCTCGCCGACCTGGTCGACGACCCGACGTTCGTCGTCACCAAGCACCGGTTCGGCGCGTTCTACCAGACCCGGCTGCAGGCCCTGTGCGACATGCTCGGCGTCAACGCGCTGTTCGTCGTCGGGCTCACCGCCAACGCGTGCGTCGAGACCACGCTGCGCGAGGCCTACCTGCGCGACTTCGACGTGGTCGCCGTCACCGACGCCATCGCCGCGGTGCGCCCGGCCTGGATCGACACCGCCCAGGCCGTCTGGAACCAGTACCTCGGCGTGCTCGCCACCAGCACCGACGTGCTCGGCTGGCTCGAGGCGGCCACCGCACCGAAGGCCCTGAGCCTGCACCACCTGCTGCTGGAGACCAGCGACCTGGACGCCTCGCTCGCGTTCTACACGCGGCTGCTCGGCTTCACGGTCCGCGTCGACGAGCAGTTCCGCGACGGGCGCCGGTTCGTCTCGACCCACCAGGGCCTCGGCCTGGTCGAGGCCGGCAGCCCGGCCCCCGGCACCGTGCAGCACGTGTGCTTCCGCGCCCAGGACGTCGACGGCCTGGCCGCCCGGGTCGCCGAGGCCGGGTTCGAGGTGGTCCGCGGCCCGGCCCCCGGCCCCTACGGCTGGACCGTCTACGTCCGTGACCCCGACGGGCACGAGATCGAGCTCGTCGAGGAGGCACGCGCATGAAGATCACCGACGCCGTCGTCCACCTGGTGCACCTGCCCGCGCGGCGGGACCACAACTGGGCCTCCAAGATGACCAGCCCCATCGGGTACCACGCCATCGTCGAGCTCGTCACCGACGACGGCGTCACCGGCTGGGGCGAGGCCCCGGCCGGCGCCACCTGGGGCGGCGCCGCGATGCGCTACTACGGCGAGACGCCGCAGACCGTCGCGCACGTCATCGCCGACTACCTGGTCCCGGCCGTGCGCGGGCTCGACCCGCTCGACATCGCCCTCGTGCACAAGGCCATGGACCGGGCCATCAAGGGGCACCCCTACGCCAAGGCCGCCCTCGACATGGCCTGCTACGACGCGGCCGGCAAGGGTCTGGGCGTCTCGGTCGCCGACCTGCTCGGCGGCCGGTTCCGGGACGGCATCGAGGTCGCGCACTCCCTGGGCATCATGGAGCTGGGCGCCGCGCTCGCCGAGGCCGAGCAGGCCGTCGCCGAGGGCGCCCGCACCATCAAGTGCAAGACCGGCATCGACCCCGTGTACGACGTCGCGCTCGTGCGGGAGCTGCGCGCCCTCGTCGGCGACGACGTGAAGATCCGGGTCGACGCGAACGAGGGCTACACCACGGTGGACCAGGCCGTGCGCATCACGTTGCAGCAGGAGGAGTACGACCTGCTGCTGTGCGAGCAGCCCGTCGCCGGCACGGCCGCCCTGGCCCGCGTCGCCGCCCGCATCTCCGCCCCCGTGATGGCCGACGAGTCCGCCTGGACGGTGCACGACATCCTCGAGCTCGACGCCGCCGACGCCGCCGCCTGCTTCTCCTGCTACGTCACCAAGCCCGGCGGGCTCTACCGGGCGCGCCGGCAGGCCGAGATCGGCGAGTCGCTCGGCATGACCTACGACATCGGCGGGTCCATCGAGACCGGCATCGGCAACGCGGCCAATCTCGCCCTCGGCGTGGCGATGCCGAACGCCGTGCTGCCCAGCGTGTGCCCGGTGTCCCAGCCGGCCGGTTCGGGCGGCCCGGCCGTCGCCGGGGTCTACTACCTCGACGACCTGGTCACCGAGCCGTTCGTCTTCGTCGACGGCGTCGTGCAGGCGCCCACCGGTCCCGGGCTCGGCATCGAGGTCGACCGGGCCAAGCTGGCGCGGTACGCGGCGTGAGCGTCGTCGCCGTCCTCGGGGCCGGCGCCGGGGGGCTCTCGGCGCTCGTCGAGCTGCAGGGCGCCGGGCACCGGGTCCAGCTGTGGAACCGCAGCGCGGACACCCTGGCCGTGCACGTGCCCGACGGCGAGGTGCGGTACGCCGGTGTGCTCGGCACCGGGACCGTGCGCCCCGACCTCGTGACCACCGACCTGCCCACCGCGCTGGCGGGGGCCGACCTCGTGCTCGTCACGCTGCCCGCCCCCGTGCACGAGGCCGTGTTCACCGCGCTCGCCGCGGCCGGCTGCGCGCGGCCGGTGGTGCTCAACCCCGGTCACCCCGGCGGAGCCCTGCACGCACGCACCGTGTTCGTGCAGGCCGGGGTGCCGGTCCCACCGATCGCCGAGCTGTCCACGCTCACCTACGTCGGCCGGGTGGACCCGGACGGCCTGGTCCGCACCACAGGGCGGGCCGCCGGCGTGCGCGGTGCGGCGCTGCCCGGCGGCCAGGTCGCCCTCGACGGCGCACGCGAGCTGTTCGCGCAGGTCGACCCGGTGGCCGATGTGCTCGTCACCTCGCTCAGCGACGTCAACCTCGTGCTGCACCCGCCGGGTGCGGTGCTCGGGGCAGCGTGGGTGCAGGCCACCGGCGGCCGGTTCACCTTCTACCGCGAGGGCATGACCGACGGTGTGGTGCGCGTGCTGGCGGCCCTCGACGAGGAACGGATCGCGGTCGGTGCCGCGTTCGGCCACACCCTGCTGCCGCTCGTGGACGAGATGGCCCTCGTCGGCACGGTCGACGCGGCCACCGCGGCGACCGGCGACCTCGGCGGGGCCATCCGGCAGGGTGAGGCGAACGCCACCATCGCGGCCCCGGGCTCGTTCGCCCACCGCTACTACCGCGAGGACATGCCCTTCGGCCTCGTGCCGTTCCTGGCGCTGGCCCGGGTCGGCGGGGTCGATGTGCCGGTGGCCCGCTCGCTCCTCACGTTGGCCCGCACCGCGGTCGGCGACCTGCCCGCGGGTCGGACGGCGGCCCGGATGGGCATCGAGCACCTCGGGGTGCCCGAGGTGCTCGACCTGGTCGGCGGGGTGCCGGCATGAGCGGGCAGAGCGCCGGCGGTCGCCCGTTGGCCGGTCTCGTCGTGGCCGTCGTCGCAGGTGACGAACGCGAGCAGGAGATCGCCCGGCTCGCCGCCGCCGCCGGGGCGAACGTGCGCGCGCACGGGTTCACCCCGCCGGCCGCCCCCCTCCCCGGCGTGCAGTGGTGCGACGACCCGGCCACCGCGCTCGCCGGTGCGCACTACGCGCTGTTCCCGATCCCCGGCATCGCCGCCGACGGCTCGCTGTTCGCCCCCGACGCCCCGGCGCCGATCGTGCCCGATGCGGCGCTGCTGCAGCTGCTGGCCCCCGGCGCCCAGATCGTGCTCGGCCGCGCCGATGCGGGTCTACGTGCCGCCGCCGCGGCCACCGGCGTCGGGCTCGTGGAGTACGAGGACGACGTCGAGCTCATGCTGGACCGCGGCCCGGCCGTCGTCGAGGGTGTGCTCGCCCAGGTCATCGCGCACACCGACGTGACCATCCACGGTGCGTCCGTGGTGCTCGTCGGGCACGGCACCATCGGCCGGCTGCTGGCCCGCACCCTCGTGCTGCTCGGTGCGCACGTCACCGTCGCGGCCCGCAACGGGGTGCAGCGGGCCGACGCCCGGACCGCGGGTGCGGCCACCGTCGACCTCGACCACCTGGCCGAGGTGCTGCCCGGCGCCGACGTGGTGCTGTCCACCGTGCCGGCCGCCGTGCTCAGCGCACCGCTGCTCGCGCTGCTGCCGCCCGGGGCGCTCGTCGTCGACGTGGCGGCCCCGCCCGGCGGCGTCGACCTTGCGGCCGCACGGGCCCGCGGGCTGCGCGCGGTGTGGGCGCGGGGGATGGGGCGGCGGGCGCCGGTCACCGTCGGCGGCAGTCAGTGGGCCGGCATCGTCCGGCGCATCGAGGCGATCGAGGAGCGACGACGTGCAGGCTGACCTGGTCATCACGGGAGCCCGGGTGGTCACCCACGACGGGGAGTTCGCCGGTGGCGTGGCGGTCAAGGACGGTCGCATCGTGGCCGTCGGGGCCGATGACGCGCTGCCGCCCGCCGACCGGCACATCGACGCCGGTGGCAAGGTGCTCATGCCGGGCGTCATCGACCCGCACTGCCACCTCGGCGTCAACTACTCCTACGACGAGGACATGCGCACCGAGACCGCCGCGGCCGCCCGCGGCGGGGTGACGACGATCCTGCTGTTCACCCGCAACAAGGACGGCGGCTACGTCGACTTCTACGCCGAGCGGCGGGCCCGCGGGGAGGCCCAGGCGCTCATCGACTTCGGCTTCCACTTCGGCATCCAGCGCGAGGAGCACGTCGCCGGCATCCCCGAGACGGTCGCCGCCACCGGGGTGCGCTCGTTCAAGTGCCACATGGGCTACGAGCCGGGCAACCCGATCGGCATCACCTCGTCCACCGACGCCTGGATCTTCGGCGCGATGCGCGAGGCGGCGAAGATCCCCGGCGGCATCGTGTGCGTGCACTGCGAGAACACCGAGCTCACCATGCTCGGCAAGGCCGAGATGATCGCCGCCGGCCGCGACGACCTTCCCGCGTACACCCAGTCCCGTCCGGTGTTCATGGAGGAGGAGGCCATCGCGCGGATGATCCGGTTCGCCGAGATCACCGGCTGCCCCCTCTACATCGTGCACAACACGGCGGCCAACGGGCCGCGGATGGCCGCCGAGGCCCGCGCCCGCGGGGTCGACGTCACGGTCGAGACCTGCGCGCACTACCTCACCCGCTCGGCCTGGGACCCAGACCTGGGCAAGGACGCCAAGATCTCGCCGCCGCTGCGCGACCGGGCCGAGATCGAGGGCCTGTGGGAGTCGGTGCTCGACGGCAAGGTCGGCACGCTGGGCACGGACCACGTGCCGTTCGCCAAGATCGGCGGCGACATCTGGCACGAGAAGCCCGGTGTCGTCACCTTCGACTGGGAGCTGCCGCTCCTGCTGCACTTCGGGGTGCACGAGCGCGGGATGTCGCTGTCGCGGCTCGTCGAGCTCAACTCCTACAACCCGGCCCGCCGGTTCGGGCTGTACCCGCGCAAGGGCTCGCTCACGGTGGGCGCCGACGCGGACCTCGTGCTCGTCGACCTCGACCTGGTCAAGACGGTGCACCACACCGGCAAGGGCACCTGCCTGTACGAGGGTTGGGACCTGCGCGGCTGGCCGGTGCTCACGATCTCGCGCGGCGAGGTGGTGGCCGCTGACGGCGTCGAGGTGGCGGCCGGGCACGGGCGCGGGCGCTGCGTGTCGATCCCGGACTCGGAGAAGGCGGCCCTGGCATGAGCATCGACCGCGCGATCTCGCTGCAGTTCATGTGGACGGACCTGGAGTTCCCCGACCGGACGGTGCAGGCCGCCCGCGCCGGGTTCGACCTCGTCGACCTGTGGGACTGGCGGGTGCTCGACATGGACGCCATCGCCGCGACGGCGGCCGACCACGGCATCGCGATCAACGGCTTCTTCGGCAACCGCGACGTGGGCCTGGCCGACCCGGACCAGCGTCCCGCGCTGCTCGAGGCGGTCAAGCGCTCGGTCGACACCGCGGTGCGCGTCGGCGCCCGTCAGGTGCACATGTTCTCCAACGCGATCCGCACCGGCGGCATCGTCGCCCCGTTGCCGCCGGTCACCCGGGAGGAGTGGCACGCCACCGCGATCGAGAACCTGCAGGCCGCGATCGGGGTGGTCGAGGGCACCGGCATCACGCTCATGCTCGAGCACATGAACACCGTCTACCTGCCCGGCTACCTGTGGGACGACGCCGCGGTGGTCACCTCGATCGCCCGCGAGCTCGACCACCCGCAGGTGCGCATGGTCTACGACGCGTTCCACCAGCAGCTGTCCGTGGGCCGCCTCACCGACCACCTGCGGGCCGCCCTGCCGTGGATGGGCCGGCTCGACGTCGGCAACGTCCCCGGCCGGGCCGAGCCGGACCACGGCGAGATCGACTACCGGTTCCTGCGCGAGGTGCTCGACGCCGGGGGCTGGGACGGGACCATCACCTTCGAGGTGGTGCCCAGCGACGGTGAGCCGGCGACCGCGGTGGCCGGGATCGACGCCGTCTTCCCCGCGGACTGGGCCAGGCACCGGTCCGCGGCTTACCACAGCGCACGAGGAGAGGTCTGATGGGTCAGCTGGACGGCAAGGTCGCGATCATCACCGGCGGCGGGTCGAGCCTCGGGCAGGGCGGCGCGGAGGCGCGGCTGTTCGCCGAGCAGGGCGCGGCGGGCATCGTGCTCATCGACCTGCCCGGGTCGCAGGGGGCGCAGATCGCCGCCGAGATCGGCGACCGCGCGCTCTACATCGAGCACGACGTGCGCGACGACGCCGCCTGGCCGGCCGTGATCGCGCAGGTGCTGGAGCGCTTCGGGCGGATCGACGTGCTGGTGAACAACGCCGGGGTGTGGTTCGACGAGCCGCTGGTCGACACCACGCCGGCCGACTACCGCGCGGTCGTGGAGACCAACCAGGTCGGGGTCTTCCTCGGCACCTACTTCGTGGCCCCGGTGATGATCGCCGCGGGCAAGGGCTCGATCATCAACACGTGCTCCTCGGCCGGCATGATCGGCCGTGGGCAGCCCCACGCGTACGCGGCCAGCAAGTGGGCGGTGCGCGGCATGACGATCGCCGCCGCCGCCGAGCTCGCGAGCAAGGGCGTGCGGGTGAACGCCGTCTCGCCCGGTGTGGTCGACACCCCGATGATCGCCGGCGGCGCCCCCGAGGTGGAGCGCCTGTCGCACTTCGTCCCGCAGGGCCGCGTCGCCCAGCCGCAGGAGGTCGCCGCGCTCGTGGCCTTCCTGGCCTCGGACGCCTCGGACTACATCAACGGCGCGGTCATCCCGATCGACGGGGCCATCACCGCCTGAACGGACCGGTCCGGGCGGGCGCCCCCGATCCGCCCGCCCGGGCCTCCGCGCGTCCGGGCCTTCGTGCGTTCGCGGACGACCGCCGAGCTCAGCGGGCGGTGAGCGCCCGCA
>NZ_VWSD01000039.1 GCF_009829685.1 Cellulomonas citrea | reverse complement strand
CACCGCGGGCCGTGCTCGCCGCGGCTGCGGTGCTGCTGGTCGTGCTCGCCCAGGGCTGGGTGGACGCCCGGTCGGGCTGGACGTTCGGCGCGCGGCTGCTGGGGCTGCGCACGGTCGACGAGCGTTGGGGCGTCCCGGTGGGGCCGCGCCGGATGCTGTGTCGCTCGCTGGTGATGGCGGCGGGCCTGGCGGCTGCCGGTGCCGGGGCGCTCGTCGTGCTCGGCTCGGCGCTCACCGACCCGCAGCGGCGGATGCGGGGCTGGCACGACCGGCTGGCCGGGACGGTCGTGCTGCACCGGGTGGCCGAGCCGGTCCCGGTGACCCGGGCGGTGGCGGTCGCCTCGGTCCTGGGCCCGGTCCGTCCGGCGCCGCCCGGCTCGCAGCCCACCGAGCTCCCGGTGCTCGCCTTCGGCCTCATGCCCGAGCTCGAGCAGACGCACCGCGCCGCGCCGCGTCCCGGGAACGGCCCCGGTGCGGCCGACACCTACGTGCCGGCGAGCGCCGAGCTCGAGCTGTCCGACGGCAGCCGGCACGTGGTGACCGGCACCGTGCTCCTGGGCCGCAACCCGATCGCCGGTGCCGGGCAGAGCGCGCTGCGGCTGCCGGACAGGTCCCGGTCGTCGTCCCGGACCCACGCCCGGCTGCTCGTCACGGACGTCGGGGTGGGTCTGGAGGACGTCGGCTCGACGAACGGCACGGTGGTCCGGCTGCCCGGTGGGGGGCAGGTGCGGTGCATGGCCGGGGAGCTCGTGCAGCTGCCGACCGGCGCGTTCGTCGTGCTCGGCGACTGCTGGGTACGGGTGGTCGCCACGACGCCCGGAGGACGGACGTTCCCGGAACCCGCGACGGAGCGGTAAGGTGCGGACCGTGCTGGTGAGCCTGCTCCTTGGTCGCCGCGGCGGGGCCCTCTAAGAGGCCGGTCCCTCGCCGCGGTGGTTGGACGCGCCCGGCCCACCCCACCGTGAGCGAGGAAGATCCGATGAACCAGCAGGACAACGCCGTGCACGCCGACCCCACCCGCCAGCGCCCGTCGGGGATGCCGGTGCACAAGTACCGCCCGTTCCACGAGCAGATCCAGGTGGACCTGCCGGACCGGACGTGGCCCGACCGCCGGGTGACCCGTGCACCGCGCTGGTGCGCCGTGGACCTGCGGGACGGCAACCAGGCCCTCATCGAGCCGATGAGCCCGAGCCGCAAGCTCGAGATGTTCGAGCTGCTCGTGCAGATGGGCTTCAAGGAGATCGAGGTGGGCTTCCCGGCCGCCTCGCAGACCGACTACGACTTCGTACGGATGCTCATCGACGAGGGCCGGATCCCGGACGACGTCGTCATCCAGGTGCTCACGCAGGCCCGTGAGCACCTCATCGAGCGCACCTACGAGGCCATCGCGGGCGCTCGGCGCGCCATCGTGCACCTGTACAACTCCACCTCGGTGCTGCAGCGCCGCGTGGTGTTCCGGGCCGACGAGGACCAGGTGGTCGACATCGCGGTCTCCGGCGCCCGGTTCTGCAGGAAGTACGAGGAGCTGATCCCGGACACCGAGGTGCTGTACGAGTACAGCCCGGAGTCGTACACGGGGACCGAGCTGGAGTACGCCGTCCGGGTGTGCAACGCCGTGCTCGACGTGTTCGAGCCGACCCCGGAGCGCAAGGTCATCATCAACCTGCCGGCCACGGTGGAGATGGCGACCCCGAACGTCTACGCGGACTCGATCGAGTGGATGGGGCGCCACCTGCACCACCGGGAGAACGTGCTCATCTCGCTGCACCCGCACAACGACCGCGGCACCGCGGTGGCGGCGGCCGAGCTGGGGTACCTGGCCGGCGCCGACCGGATCGAGGGCTGCCTGTTCGGCAACGGCGAGCGCACCGGCAACGTCGACCTGGTCACCCTCGGCATGAACCTGTTCAGCCAGGGCGTGGACCCCGAGCTCGACCTGTCCGACCTGCCGCACGTGCGCTCGGTCGTCGAGCGCTGCAACCAGCTGCCGGTCGCCGAGCGCCACCCGTACGGCGGCGACCTGGTGTTCACCGCGTTCTCCGGATCGCACCAGGACGCCATCAAGAAGGGCCTGGAGCAGATGGCGGCCGACGCGTCGGCCGCGGGGGTCGGCGTCGACGAGCTGGTCTGGGCGGTGCCGTACCTGCCGGTCGACCCGCGCGACGTGGGCCGCAGCTACGACGCGATCATCCGGGTGAACTCCCAGTCGGGCAAGGGCGGCATCTCCTACCTGCTCAAGACCGAGAAGGACCTGGACCTGCCGCGCCGGCTGCAGATCGAGTTCTCCCAGGCGGTGCAGCGGCACACCGACACGGCCGGCACCGAGGTGACGGCCGACGACCTGTGGCGCATCTTCGTCGACGAGTACCTGCCGGTCGAGGCGGCCGACGCCTCGGTCGCCGCGGGCGGCGAGCCGCTGGAGGAGTGGGGCCGGCTGCGGCTGCGCGGCAGCCGGGCCACGAGCGCGCACGGTGACGTCGACACGCTCGAGGTCGACCTGCTGGACCGCGGGGTGCCGGTGACGGTGCGCGGGACGGGCAACGGTCCGGTCGCGGCCTTCGTCGACGCCCTGTCCCAGCTCGACGTCCAGGTCTCGGTGCTCGACTACGCCGAGCACGCGCTCTCGGCCGGTGGCGACGCGACCGCCGCGGCCTACGTCGAGTGCGCGACCGGGGGTGACATCCTCTGGGGCGTCGGCATCGACCCGTCGATCACGACGGCCACGCTCAAGGCGATCGTCTCTGCTGTGAACCGAGCCGGACGCTGACCGGGCGACAGGTGCCGGTCCAGGCTTGAGGATGGGCCATGAGCGCGGTGAGGCGAGACGACGGGGGTGAGGCTGTGGGCGTGCTGGCGGCCGTCCCCCAGTTCGGCCCGTTCGACCTGCTCTCGGACATCGCGTTCGAGCAGTACCAGGTGGGCGACCGCGCCCTGGCGGCGACGACGTGCCGCCAGTACCTCGTGGTCTCGCTGGCCGCGGGGGACGAGCCCACCACCCGCTACCTGATGTACGCCCTCGGCCGGGCGCTCACCGAGCTGGGGTTCATCGACGAGGCCCTCGAGGTCATCGATGCGCTCGGTGAGCGCTGCCGGCTGGACCCGCAGCCGTACTGGCGGGCGAAGGTGTCAGTGGTGCGCTCGTTCGCGGTGCGTCGCAGCGACGACCCGTCGACCGTGGTCGAGCACGTCGCCCTCGGCTCGGTGCTCACCGGCATCCCGGACGGTGCGGTCTACAACCAGGTCTCGGCCGCCGTCGTGCTGGCCGAGGGTCTTCGCTCGCTGGAGATGTTCGCCGAGGCCGAGCGGATCCTGCTGGCCACGCTGCGGGTCGCGCGGGAGGAGATCACGCGGCTCGGGGTCGTCGTCGACCTGGCCCGCACGCTGGCCGAGTGGGCGATGCGGCTGCTCATGGTGGGGCTCACCGCGCAGGCGCAGGCGGTGTGCGTCGAGCTGCTCACCCGGTCGAGGCTGCTGGCCCGGCTCGACGTGCGCGGGGTGCACCGCCCGCTGACCCTCGTGGTCGAAGGCTTCGCCTGGGTGGTGCTGGGCGAGCCGCTCATGGGGCTGGACATGATCGAGCGGGCCCGTCCGGGGCTGCGTCCGGACCGGGTGGAGTGCCTCATGGCGATGGCGGCCGCGGCACTGGCCCACTCGGACCTCGGGGCCGTCGACGCCGCGGCGCGTGAGGCCGACGCCCTGGCCGCGGTGGCGAAGGTCTCCGAGCGGGCGTTGTGGATCCAGGGCGGCGAGTGGCTGCGTCTCGAGCTGAGCCTCACCTCGTCGGTGCCGCCGGCCTCCACCGTGCTGGCGGCCCGGATGCTGCGCGAGGCGATGCGCGAGCTGTGGGGCGAACGTGCGGCGCGGGTGGAGAGCGTGCGGGCGCTCATGCGGGTGCACGAGCTGGAGGCGGAGAACGAACGGGCCCGCGGGCTGGGGCGCACCGATGCGCTCACCGGGGTCGGCAACCGCCGCGCGCTCACCGAGCGGCTGGCGCGTGCCGAAGGCGACGTCGTCGCGATGTTCGTCGATCTCGACCGGTTCAAGGAGGTCAACGACCGCCGCTCGCACGTGGTGGGCGACGAGGCGTTGGTGCACGTCGCACGGCTGCTGGTCGAGCTGGCGCCGCCGGCGGCGCTGGTCGCGCGCTTCGGCGGGGACGAGTTCGTCACGGTGCTGGGCCCGGGCGCCGAGCTGGAGACCGCCGAGCAGCTGGCCGACAAGGTGTCCGCGGCGCTGCGGGAGCGCGAGTGGGCGCGGATCGCCGACGACTTCGAGCTCACGTTGTCCTACGGGATCGCCGTCGGGCCGGCCAGCACGATCCTCGAACGGTTGTCACGGGCGGTGATCTCGGCCAAGCGCAGCGGCCGTGACCAGCGCGTCACCGCCGCCGACCGCCGGGGCGGGCAGCGGGACAGGCGCACGGCGCGGGCGGACCGTCGGGCCGGTCCGATGGACCGCCGGGTGACCGAGGCGTTGGCGGGCTCCGACCTGGCCACCGACGACGGCGCCGCCGACGGCGACGCGCGGGCGGCGACCTGACGTCCACGGTCCGTGGGTGGTCCGGGGGACAATGACGTCATGCCGCTCTACCGGGACGCTGCGATCGTGCTGCGCACGCACCCGTTGGGCGAGGCGGACCGGATCGTCACGCTGCTGACCCGCGAGCACGGCAAGGTGCGTGCGGTGGCCAAGGGTGTGCGGCGCACCAGCTCCCGGTTCGGTGCCCGGCTGGAGCCGTTCATGTGCGTGGACCTGCAGCTGTCGACGGGTCGCACGTTCGAGATCGTCACGCAGGTCGAGCTGGCCGGCGCCTACGGGCGCTCGATCGGGCGCGACTACGCCCTGTTCACCTCGGGCACGGCGATGCTGGAGACGGCCGAACGTCTGGTGGAGGCCGAGCAGGAGCCGGCGCTGCAGCAGTTCCGGCTGCTGGTCGGCGCCGTGCGTGCCCTGGCCGAACGGGTGCACGCACCCGGGCTCGCGCTGGACTCCTACCTGCTGCGCGCGCTGGCCATCGCCGGCTGGGCGCCGAGCTTCGTGGACTGCGCGCGCTGCGGTGCGCCGGGCCCGCACCGGTCGTTCGCGGTGCAGCTGGGGGGCGCGGTGTGCCCGGCGTGCCGTCCGCCCGGCGCCACGGCACCGGCGCCGGAGACGTTCGTGCTGCTCGCGGCGCTGCTCGCCGGTGACTGGGCAGTGGTGGACGCGACGGCCGACCGGCACCGTGCCGAGGCGAGCGGGCTGGTCGCGGCCTTCAGCCAGTTCCACCTGGAGCGTCGGCTGCGCTCGTTGCCGATGGTGGAGCGCGTGTGATGCCGGTCGCACCGCCGCCGCACCCCTCGGGGGCGCGTCCTCCGCAGCTGCCCCGTGAGCTCGTGCCGAAGCATGTGGCCGTCGTCATGGACGGCAACGGGCGCTGGGCCAATGCCCGGGGCCTGCCGCGCACGGCCGGGCATGCCGCGGGGGAGGCCTCGCTCATCGAGGTGATGGCCGGTGCCATCGAGATCGGCGTGCAGCACGTGTCCGCCTACGCGTTCTCGACGGAGAACTGGTCGCGTTCCCCGGAGGAGGTGCGCTTCCTCATGGGCTTCTCCCGGGACGTGCTGCGCCGCCGCCGGGACCTGCTGGACTCCTGGGGTGTGCGGGTGCGCTGGGCGGGTCGTCGCCCGCGGCTGTGGCGCTCGGTGATCGCCGAGCTGGAGACGGCCGAGGAGCGCACCCGGGGCAACGACGTGTGCACGCTCACGATGTGCGTCAACTACGGCGGGCGGGCCGAGATCGCCGATGCGGCTCGTGCCATCGCGCTGGACGTGGCTGCCGGTCGGCTCAAGGCGTCCTCAGTGAGCGAGCGCACCGTGCAGCGCTACCTCGACGAGCCCGACCTGCCCGACGTCGACCTGTTCCTGCGCACGTCGGGGGAGCAGCGGGTCTCGAACTTCATGATCTGGCAGTCCGCGTACGCCGAGATGGTCTTCCTCGACGAGCCGTGGCCGGACGTGGACCGCCGCCACCTGTGGCGCGCCATCGAGACCTACGCCCGGCGCGACCGGCGCTACGGCAAGGCGGTCGACAGGCCCGGCGAGCCGTCCGGTGACGGGCCGAGCCGTCCGGTGGAGGACTAGAGCGGTTCGCTCGTCGCCGTGGCGCGACGACGCCTGCGCAGCACCACCGCGACGACGGCGACGACCAGCACGACGGCGGCTGCCACACCCCACCCCGAGCGCGCGGCCAGGCCGAGCGCGGCCCACAGGGCGGCCATCCCGACGGTGCTCCAGACCAGCGCCCAGGCACCGGCGCCGACCACCGAGGCCGGCAGGAACCGCGCGTACGGCATCCGCAGCAGCCCGCTGGCCAGCAGCACCGCGGTCTGCAGCCCGACGATGACATACGCGGGTGCCACGGCGAACGGCCCCCAGTGGTGCACGAGGCCCAGTCCGCGCTCGGCCCCGGGGGTGTGCGACCAGCGGTCGACCCGGTCGAGGGCGGCCAGCCACCAGCGCGGGCCGACCCGGTGCTCGGTCTCGAGCTGGGCGCCGCGGGCCACGGCCCGGCCGAGCCAGTAGGTGGCGTGCGAGCGTGCCATCACGATGACGAAGAGGGCGAGCACGACGAACCAGAAGGGCTTGCCGCCCAGTCCGTAGGCCGCAGCCGGATCGTCCATCCAGCGATTGTAGGGTCACCTCACCTGGCGCTGACCTGACGGTTCGTCAGATCGGCGGGTGCGCGGCAGGGGCGGCACCGTCGGGCCGGTAACCTGGCCAGGCTCACCCCGCGACCGCCAGCCGCGGGGCACCTCGACCCAGGAGTGAACCACCGTGGCACCGCTCACCCGTCTCGACAACGTCATCTCGCTCGCCAAGCGGCGCGGCTTCGTCTTCCCCGCCGGGGAGATCTACGGAGGGACCCGCTCGGCCTGGGACTACGGGCCACTGGGTGTCGAGCTCAAGGAGAACATCAAGCGGCAGTGGTGGCGGGCCATGGTGACCCGCCGCGACGACATCGTGGGCCTCGACTCCTCGGTCATCCTGCCCAAGCAGGTCTGGGTGGCCTCGGGCCACGTCGGGGTGTTCACCGACCCGCTCACCGAGTGCCTGTCGTGCCACAAGCGGTTCCGGGAGGACCAGCTGCTCGAGGAGTTCGCCGAGCGCAAGGGTCACGAGGCCGAGGGCGGGCTGGCCGGCGTGCCGTGCCCCAACTGCGGCACCCGCGGGCAGTGGACCGAGCCGCGCGACTTCAACATGATGCTCAAGACGTACCTCGGCCCGGTCGAGGACGAGTCCGGGCTGCACTACCTGCGCCCGGAGACCGCGCAGGGCATCTTCGTCAACTTCAAGAACGTGCTCACCGCGGCGCGGATGAAGCCGCCGTTCGGCATCGGGCAGATCGGCAAGTCGTTCCGCAACGAGATCACGCCGGGCAACTTCATCTTCCGCACGCGCGAGTTCGAGCAGATGGAGATGGAGTTCTTCGTCGAGCCGGGCACGGACGAGACCTGGCACCAGTACTGGATCGACACCCGCACGCAGTGGTACACGGACCTGGGCATCGACCGGGAGAACCTGCGCCACTACGAGCACCCGAAGGAGAAGCTGTCGCACTACTCCAAGCGGACCGTGGACATCGAGTACCGGTTCGGCTTCACCGGCAGCGAGTGGGGTGAGCTCGAGGGCATCGCCAACCGCACCGACTTCGACCTGTCGACGCACTCCGAGCACTCCGGCCAGGACCTGTCGTTCTTCGACCAGGGCAAGGGCGAGCGGTACGTGCCGTACGTCATCGAGCCCGCGGCCGGTCTCACGCGCTCGCTCATGGCGTTCCTCGTCGAGGCGTACCACGAGGACGAGGCGCCCAACACCAAGGGCGGCGTCGACACCCGCGTCGTGCTCCGCCTGGACCCGCGGCTCGCCCCGGTGAAGGCCGCCGTGCTGCCGCTGTCGCGCGGTGAGGCGCTCTCGCCCAAGGCCCGCGACCTGGCGGCCGAGCTGCGCCAGTTCTGGAACGTCGACTTCGACGACGCCGGTGCGATCGGCCGGCGCTACCGCCGTCAGGACGAGATCGGCACGCCGTTCTGCCTCACGGTCGACTTCGACACCCTGGAGGACCAGGCGGTCACGGTGCGCCACCGCGACGACATGCGCCAGGAGCGGGTCGCCCTCGACCAGGTGGTCTCCTACCTGGGTGCCCGGCTCGTCGGAGCCTGACCGTCCGCCCGGTCGGCCATGACATCCGTCATGGCCGACCGGTGATGACCGTCGGCGGTGCGCCCGGCCCGGCCCCGGCAGGCTGAGGCCATGACCACTGACGAGCTGGCCCTCGACCTTCGAGAGCTGCACAAGAGCTTCCGCACCCCCGCCGGCACCGTCCGGGCGGTCGACGGCCTCGACCTGGCCGTCCGTCCGGGTGAGGTCGTCGCGTTCCTCGGCCCCAACGGCGCCGGGAAGACCACGACCATCGACCTCGTGCTGGGTCTGGCGACCCCGGACTCGGGCACGGTGCGGGTGCTCGGCCACGAGCCGTCGGACGCCATCGCCCACGGCCGGGTGAGCGCCGTCATGCAGACCGGTGGCCTGCTCAAGGACCTCACGGTGCGCGAGACGCTCGAGCTCACGGCCTCGTTCTACGGCACCCCGTGGGCTGTCGGGCCGGCGCTCGAACGCGCCGGTCTGGCCGACGCCGCGGGTCGGCGGGTCGGGTCGTGCTCGGGCGGTCAGCAGCAGCGGCTGCGGTTCGCCCTCGCGCTGCTTCCGGACCCGGACCTGCTCATCCTCGACGAGCCGACCACCGGGATGGACGTGGCGGGCCGGCGGGACTTCTGGAACGCGATCCGGGCCGATGCGGCGCAGGGCCGCACCATCCTGTTCGCCACCCACTACCTGGAGGAGGCCGACGCCTACGCCGACCGGATCGTGCTCCTCAGCCACGGCAAGGTCGTGGCCGACGGCACGGCGGCCCAGGTGCGTGCGGTGGCCTCCGGCCGGGTGGTCTCGGCGGTGCTCGACGCGCCGGCCACCGACGACGAGCTCGCGGCCCTGCCGGGCGTCGACCACGTCGAGCGCCGCGGTGACCGGGTGCAGCTGCACACGCGCACGTCCGACGAGCTCGCCCGGCTGCTGCTGACGACGACGGGCGCCCACGACCTGGAGATCACCTCCCTGGGCCTGGAGCAGGCGTTCCTCACGCTCACCTCGGACGACGCCGCGCCCGTCGCGCCGCCCGCGCCCGCCACCGACCGTTCCGCCTCGACCGCCGGGAGCCTGCGATGACCACGACAGCGACGACGACCCCCGCTGTGCGCACCGCACCGCGGACCAGCCTGTGGCAGCCGGTCTACCTGCGCACCGAGCTGCGCCGCCTGGCGCGCAACCGTCGGACGGTGATCTTCACGCTCGTCATGCCGCCGGTGTTCTTCCTGCTGTTCGGCACCCAGTCCGCCTACGGCACGCAGTCGGTGGGCAACGGGAACGTGACGGCCTACGTGATGATCTCGATGGCGCTGTACGGCGCGATGCTGGCGACCACCGCGGGCGGCGCCGGGGTGAGCATCGAACGTGCGCAGGGCTGGAGCCGTCAGCTGCGGCTGACCCCGCTGCGGCCGGCCGCCTACGTGCTCACCAAGGTGGTCAGCGCGCTGGTGTTCGCCCTGGCCTCCGTCGTGGTGACGTGCGCGGTGGGGCTGGTCTCCGGTGCGCACCTGAGCACGCGTGCGCTCGTGCTGGGCGCCCTCATCGCCTGGGTGGGCTCGGCGGTGTTCGCGGCGTTCGGCCTGTTCATGGGCTACGTGCTGCCGGCGGAGAACGTCATGCAGATCCTCGGCCCGGTGCTCGCGCTCATGGCGTTCGCCGGTGGCCTGTTCGTGCCGATCGACGGCGGCGTCTTCGCGACCATCGCCAAGTTCATCCCGACGTACGGCCTCGCCGAGCTCACCCGGGCGCCTCTGCTGGGCACCGCGCCGAACGTGTGGGCGTACGTCAACGTGCTCGGCTGGGGCCTCGTGTTCGTCGTCGGCGCTGCCCGCAGGTTCCGCCGCGACACGGCACGTGTCTGAGGCTCGCTAGCGTGACCTCCATGCCGTCGGCCGCGCGTCCCGCGTCCCCGCCCTCCGAGGCGGGGACGACGGGGCGCGCGCCGCTCATGCGGGTGATCGGGCCGCTGCTCGGCGGGGTGTGGGTGGTCTTCTTCGTCCAGCCGTGGCTGGCGGCCTGGCGGTCGCCGGCAGGCGTCGGTCGGACGGTCGCCCTCGTGGCGGTCGCGACCCAGGCCGTCGTCTTCGTCCTCGGCACGCGGTACGGCAACCCGGCCCGGTGGGTGGGCCGTGACGCCGCGGGGTGGCGCTACGCCTGGCTGTCGTTGGGCGTCCAGGCCGGGTGCGTGGCGCTGGCGGGGCTGGGGGCCCATGAGGTCGGGCTCGTCGGGCTGATCTTCCTGTCGGTCTCGGCGCTGCTCACGCTGCCCTGGCGCCGGGCCGGCTGGGTGGTGCTCGCGAGCCTGGTGGCGGTGGTCGGGGTGCCCCGCGTGGTGCCCGGGTGGCAGCCCATCGACGAGCTCGTGCTGTCGCTGGTCATGGCGTCGTCGGCGGTGTTCGGCTTCTCCGCGCTCATCTCGTCCAACCGCAAGCTGCGCGCGGCGCAGGACGAGGTGGCCGTGCTGGCCGTCGACCGCGAGCGCGAGCGCATCGCCCGGGACATGCACGACATCCTCGGCCACACCCTCACGGTGGTCGCGGTCAAGGCCGAGCTGGCCGGGCGGCTCGTCGAGGTGGACCCGGCCCGGGCGCGGGACGAGATCGGGCAGGTGCAGGCGTTGGCCCGCACCGCGCTGGGCGATGTGCGGGCCATGGTGACGGCCACCCGCGACCTCACCTTGGCGGGGGAGCTGGCCGGGGCCCGGCAGGCGCTGGACAGCGCGGGGATCGAGGCCCAGGTGCCCACGGTCGCCGACGAGGTCCCCGAGTCGTTGCGGCCGCTGTTCGCCTGGGCCGTGCGCGAGGGTGTGACCAACGTGCTGCGCCATGCGGCGGCCTCGAACGTGCGGATCACCATGACGGCCGACTCGCTCGTCGTCGAGGACGACGGCCGGGGGCACAGCGGCGTGCCGGCCGGCAACGGGCTGACCGGGCTGGCCGAGCGCGCCCGGGCGGTGGGGGCCACCGTCGAGTCCGGTGGCGTCCCGGGCGGCGGGTACCGCCTCGCGGTCCGGGCGGGTGCCGCATGACGCGCCGGGCCCCGGGTGGCGGCGTGCCAGGACGAGGACCGCGACGGACGAGGGAGGCGGGGCGATGACGGAGCCGATCCGGCTGCTGCTGGCCGACGACCAGGCCCTGGTCCGCGGTGCCCTCGCGGCGCTGCTGGACCTCGAGAGCGACCTGGAGGTGGTCGCGCAGGTCGGCCGTGGGGACGAGGTGGTGGCCGCGGCGCGGGCCGCGGGCGCCCAGGTCGCACTGCTCGACGTGGAGATGCCGGGGCTGGACGGCATCGGTGCCGCGGCCGCGCTGCACGATCAGCTGCCCGGCTGCCGGTCCCTCATCGTCACGACGTTCGGCCGGCCCGGGTACCTGCGTCGGGCGCTGGAGGCGGGTGCGAGCGGGTTCCTGGTGAAGGACACCCCGGCCGAGCAGCTGGCGGACGCGGTCCGTCGGGTGCACGCCGGGCTGCGCGTGGTGGACCCCGACCTCGCGATCGAGACCCTCACGGTCGGCAGCAACCCGCTCACCGAACGTGAGCGCGACGTGCTGCGGGCGGCGGCCGACGGGGGCACGGTCGCCGACATCGCCCGCGGCACCCACCTGTCGGAGGGCACGGTGCGCAACTACCTGTCGGCGGCGATCGGCAAGACGGGCGCGCGCACCCGGGCCGAGGCCGGACGGATCGCCGCCGAGAACGGCTGGCTGCTGCGCTGAGCGGGTCCCGTGCGCGGGTGTCGGACAATGGTGCGATGACGACGACCAGTGCCCCGCGGACGGGTGCCGTGCTGCCGCCGCTGCGGATCGGGCCGTTGGTGGCGACCGCGCCGGTGGTGCTCGCCCCGATGGCGGGGGTGACCAACGCGGCCTTCCGGCGGCTGTGCCGTGAGCAGGGTGCCGGGCTGTACGTGGCCGAGATGGTGACCAGCCGGGCGCTCGTCGAGCGCAACGTCGAGGCGCTGCGGATCATCACCTTCACCCCGGACGAGCAGCCCCGGTCGGTCCAGGTGTACGGCGTCGACCCGGCCACGGTGGGTGCCGCGGTGCGGATGATCGTCGAGCAGGGGCTGGCCGACCACGTCGACCTCAACTTCGGCTGCCCGGTGCCCAAGGTGACCCGCAAGGGCGGGGGGGCGGTGCTGCCCTGGAAGCGTGAGCTGTTCGCGGCGATCGTGCAGGCCGCCGTCGCGGCGGCCGCCCCGGTGGGCGTGCCGGTCACGGTGAAGATGCGCAAGGGCGTCGACGACGACCACCTCACCTACCTCGAGGCGGGGCTGCGCGCGCAGGACGCGGGTGTGGCCGCTGTGGCGCTGCACGCCCGGACCGCCGCGGACTACTACTCCGGGACGGCCGACTGGGAGTCGATCGCCCGGCTCAAGGAGACGGTCACCGACATCCCGGTGCTCGGCAACGGCGACATCTGGTCGGCCGAGGACGCGCTGGCCATGGTCGCGCAGACGGGGTGCGACGGGGTGGTGGTCGGGCGCGGCTGCCAGGGTCGGCCGTGGCTGTTCGCGGACCTCGCCGCGGCGTTCGCGGGGTCGACGGAGCGGGTGCGCCCGGGGCTGCGGGAGGTCGCCGCGACCATCCGGCGGCATGCCGAGCTCATGGTCGAGGTGTTCCCGAGCCCGGACAAGGCGCTGCGCGAGATGCGCAAGCACATGGCCTGGTACCTCAAGGGCTACGTCGTCGGGTCGACGCTGCGGGCCCGGCTCGCGATGGTCTCGACGCTGGCCGAGCTCGACGACCTGCTCGGCGAGCTCGACCTGGACCAGCCGTACCCGGGTGAGGCCGCCGAGGGGCCGCGCGGACGCGCCGGCTCCCCGAAGCGACCGGCGGTGCCGGACGGCTGGCTCGACTCACGTGAGCTGTCCGCGCAGTTCCGGGCCGAGCTGGCCGAGGCCGAGCTGTCGGTCTCGGGCGGCTGACCGCGGCGGACGGGGATCACCCGACCGCCGGGACCAGCCGGGCCGGGATCAGCCGACCCGCGCCCAGACGGTCGTCGCGGGCGGCACCTGGCTGCCCACCATGTCGGCGGCCGAGGACAGCAGCACCTTCGCCTCGGCCGGCAGCGTCACCGGCACGTCACCCATGTTCGCCACGACGAGCACGTCGCCGACGCTGAGCGTGAGAACTTGCGGGTCGTCGCCGCGCCAGGTGAGGTCGGCGGTGGCCATCGCGTGCTCGCGCCGCAACGCCAGCGCGCGGCGGTAGGTCTCGTAGGTGGAGCCGTCCACCCCACGCTGCGCCTCGACGGTGAAGGCGCCCCAGTCGGCCGGCTGGGGCAGCCAGCTGGCGCCGGTGGGGGAGAAGCCGAAGGCGGGTGCACCGGGCTCCCACGGCAGCGGGACCCGGCAGCCGTCGCGGCCCCGTTCGGCGCCCCGGGTGCGGAAGTACGCGGGGTCCTGGCGCAGCTCGTCGGGCAGGGCGGTGTGCTCGGGCAGGCCCAGCTCCTCGCCCTGGTAGAGGTAGGCCGACCCGGGCAGGGCGAGCACGAGAAGGCTGATGGCCCGCGCCCGGCGCAGCCCCAGCTCGGCGTCGGGCTGCTCGTCGCCCTCGCCGATGCCGTTGGGACGGTGGGTCGGGTCGGTGAGCCCGAGCCGTGAGGCGTGCCGCACCACGTCGTGGTTGGACATCACCCAGGTGGTGGGGGCGCCGACGGCGTCGTTCGCGGCGAACGAGCGGTCGATCACCGTGCGCAGCGCGACCGGGTCCCAGCCGGCCGACAGGAAGGCGAAGTTGAAGGCCTGGTGCATCTCGTCGGAGCGCACGTACCGGGCCAGGCGCTCCACCGGCTCCACCCAGGCCTCGGCGACCATCGCGCGGTCGCCCGGGTAGGAGTCCAGCACGGTGCGCCACGAGCGGTAGATCTCGTGCACGCCCTCCTGGTCGAACATCGGGCCGGGGTGCACGTTGGGGTCGGAGCCGTCGATCATCGCGGCGGTGCCGTCCCAGTCGGGCAGGCCGTCGGCCTTGACGAGCCCGTGGGCGACGTCGACCCGGAAACCGTCGACGCCCCGGTCGAGCCAGAACCGCAGCACGTCCTCGAACTCGTCCCGCACCTGGGGGTTGGACCAGTCCAGGTCGGGCTGGGAGGAGTCGAACAGGTGCAGGTACCACTGGCCGGGTCGCCCGTCGGCCTCCACGACTCGGGTCCAGGCCGGGCCGCCGAACATCGACACCCAGTTGTTCGGCGGCAGCTCACCGTGCTCGCCGCGGCCCTCGCGGAACAGGTAACGCCCGCGTTCGGGCGACCCGGGGGCGGCGGCGCGGGCGGCGGCGAACCAGACGTGCTGGTCGGAGGTGTGGTTGGGCACCAGGTCGACGATCACCCGCAGCCCGAGCCGGTGCGCGGCGTCCAGCAGCGCGTCGAGGTCGCTCAGGGTGCCGAACACCGGGTCGACGTCGCGGTAGTCGGCCACGTCGTAGCCGGCGTCGGCCTGCGGCGAGACGTAGAACGGCGACAGCCACAGGGCGTCCACGCCCAGCTCGGCGAGGTGCGGCAGGCGGGCGGTGATCCCGGGCAGGTCGCCGATGCCGTCGCCGTTCGAGTCGGCGAACGAGCGCGGGTAGACCTGGTAGATCACGGCGTGACGCCACCACGGGCCGTCGGGGGCCTCGGCGGCGTGCACGGTGTGCCGGCGGTCAGGGGCCGCGGAGGTGGTGGTCATGCGGTCGAACCTCTCAAGGGGCGGAGCAGGGGTGGTGGTACGAGGTGCTGGTCGGGTCAGCCGAGCCCGGGTGCGGGGCCGGCACCGGTGGATCCCCGGACCACCAGCTCGGGGGCGAACAGCAGCTCGGTGCGGGTCACGGGTGTGCCGTCGATCTCGGCGTCGAGCGCGTCGACGACGGCCCGGCCCATGACGGCGACGGGTTGGCGCACCGTGGTGAGCGCCGGGTCGGTGAACTCCAGCAGCCGGGAGTCGTCGAACCCGACCACGGACACGTCCTGCGGCACGCGCAGGCCGCGGGCCCGGGCGGCCCGGACCGCGCCGAGCGCCATGAGGTCGGAGCCGCAGACGATCGCGGTGTGCCCGGAGTCGATGAGCTCACCGGCGGCGCTCTGCCCGCCCTCGACGGTGAAGAGCGTGGTCACGGCGTGCGCGGCGGGGTCCGGGACGCCGTCGGCGCGCAGCCGGTGCAGGAACGCGTCGTGCTTGCGCTGGGCAGGGATGTACCGCAGCGGGCCGACGGCGAGCCCGATCCGCAGGTGCCCGAGGTCGGTGAGGTGGCGCAGCGCGAGGTCGACGGCGGCCTGGTCGTCGACCGAGACGCACGGGGCGTCCACCCCGGCGGCGTGGCCGTTGACGAGCACGACCGGGACCCCGCGGCTGCGCAGCAGGTGGTAACGCGCCAGGTCGGCGGAGGTGTCGGCGTGGGCGCAGGAGATGAACACGATCCCCGCGGCGCCCTGGTCGAGCAGGAGCTGGACGTACTGGTCCTCGCTGGGGCCGCCGGGCGTCTGGGCGCACAGCGCGGGCAGGTAGCCCCGGTCGTGCAGCATCGTGGTGATGACGTCGCAGAACGCCGGGAAGATCGGGTTGGTCACGTCCGGCAGCACGAGGCCGACGAGGCCGCCGGACCGGGTGTGCAGCCGGGTGGGGCGTTCGTAGCCCAGGTCGGTGAGCGCGGCCAGCACGCGCTGCCGCACGTCGTCGGAGACCCCGGGCTTGTCGTTGAGCACCCGGGAGACGGTGGCGGTGCTCACCTGGGCCTGGGTGGCGACGTCGGCGAGGCGCAGCCGGGTGCTCGGCACGGTCACCGCCTTCATGGGTTCGGGTCCGGGTCGCGCGACGGGGTGTGCCGGTCGCGCAACCGCGATCCGCAACGTACCGCAAATCGTTGCGACAGGACCAGTCCCGGCCGCCGGTGCCGTCACCTGCGACGAGGCTCGCTAGGGTGAGGCCGTGACGCCCGCCTCACCGTCCGGCACCGGCTACGGCGCCGCCGACCGTGAACGCTGGGTCCCCGAGGCGCCGAAGTCACGCGCCCGCACCCCCTTCGAGCGCGACAGGGCCCGGGTGGTGCACTCCTCGGCCCTGCGTCGGCTCGGGGCCAAGACCCAGGTGCTCGGCCCGGCGTCGGACGACTTCGTCCGCACCCGGCTCACCCACACGCTCGAGGTCGCCCAGGTCGGGCGCGAGATCGGCAAGGCCCTGGGCTGCGACCCGGACGTCGTCGACACCGCCTGCCTCGCGCACGACCTCGGGCACCCGCCGTTCGGGCACAACGGGGAGCGGGCGCTCGCGGACCTGTCCCGGGACATCGGTGGCTTCGAGGGCAACGCCCAGACGCTGCGCCTGCTCACCCGGCTCGAGCCCAAGGTCACGGCGGACGACGGCACGAGCGTCGGCCTCAACCTCACCCGGGCCAGCCTCGACGCGTCGGTGAAGTACCCCTGGCGGTTCGGCGCCGGCCCGGTGAGCGCCGCCAGCGGGCGCCCGACCCACAAGTTCGGTGTCTACGCCGACGACGTCCCCGTCTTCGAGTGGCTGCGCCGGGACGCCCCGCCGGGCCGCAAGTGCCTCGAGGCGCAGGTGATGGACCTCGCCGACGACATCTCCTACTCGGTGCACGACGTGGAGGACGCGGTCGTCGGCGGCCGGGTCGACCTGCTCGTGCTCGGGGTGCCTGCCGAGCGCGACCGGATCGCCGAGGCGGTCTCCACCTGGTACGGCGACCAGGTCGACGCCGACGGGCTCTACGCCGCGATGGACCGCCTCGTCGCCGCCCAGCTGTGGACCGCGGGGTTCGACGGCACCCGCCGTGCGCTGGCGATGCTCAAGGACGCGACCAGCCAGCTCATCGGCCGGTTCGCCAAGGCGGCGCAGGCGGCGACCCGCGCCGAGCACGGCCCCGGCCCGCTCACCCGCTACGCTGCCGACCTCGTGGTGCCGCTGAGCACGACCGCCGAGATCCTCGTGCTCAAGGGCATCGCGGTGGCCTACGTGATGGCCCCGCGCGAGCTCGAGCCGCTCTACGCCCGGCAGCGCGAGGTGCTCACCGATCTGGTCCACGTGCTGTGGGACCGCGCGCCCCTCGCGCTGGAACCATCGTTCGCGGCCGACTGGCGGGCCGCGGGCGACGACGCCGAGCGGTTGCGCGTCGTCGTGGACCAGGTGGCCTCGCTCACCGATGTGTCGGCCGCGAGCTGGCACGCCCGGCTGGTGCACCCGCGGCCGTGACTCACCGTCCGGGGACCGGCCGGCGGCTGAGCGTGTCCAGCGCGGCCCGTCCGGCCTCGTCGACCGGGGTGTAGAAGATCATCCGGGTGCCGTGCTGCGGGGCGGCCCACCAGCTGCTGCTGCGCAGCTCGACGACACCGACGTGCGGGTTGAGGAACCGCTTGAGGGGCTCCTCGGGCCGGCGCACCTCGTGCCGGGACCAGGCCTGCTCGAACTCCGGCGACGCGTCGAGCAGCCGGGTGAGCTGGTGGGTCCACAGCGGGTCGCCCAGGTGGTCGGCCATGGCCACCCGGAACTGGGCCGCGCAGGCGTCCAGGTGCGTGCGCCAGTCCACGAGCGTCGTGCGCCAGTGCGGGTCGGTGAGCGCGAGGTAGAGCCAGTTGCGGTCGCCGTCGGCGATCGCGGGCACGTCCTGGTCGACGAGTCGGCAGTACGCGTCGTTGGCCGCGAGGATGTCGTACCTGCCGTTGAGCACGAGCGCGGGCAGCGGGCCGAGCTGGTCGATGACGACGTGCACGGCGGGGGACAGCCCGCGGCACTGCTGGCGGACGTCGTCGGCGCGGCGGACCACCCCGGCCAGGGTGAACAGGTGCGTCGTCTCCAGCTCGTCGAGCAGGAGCGCCCGGGCGATCGCCGACAGCACCTGCTCGGAGGCGTTGACCGGCCGGCCCTGCTCGAGCCACGTGTACCAGGTGACCCCGACGCCCGCGAGGACAGCGACCTCCTCGCGGCGCAGACCGGGGGTGCGCCGCGAGGTGCTCGAGCTGTAGCCGACGGACTCGGGCACGGTGCTCTCGCGTCGTGCCCGCAGGAAGGCACCGAGCTCGCGGTGGCGGTCCACCGGGGTGCGGTCGAGTGCGCGCTCGGTCGTCGTCGTGGTCACGACCACCAGTGTCGGCGTCTTTCAGGCGAGGTACCAGGTGCTGCTGGTACCAGGATGAACGCCGTCTGGATACCAGGGTCGATGGCCCGCATGCTCGACCCGTGACCCAGACCCAGACCCGCACCTTGAGCGCCGTGGGGCTGACCGCGTTGATCGGCGGTCAGCTCCTGTCCCAGCTGGACTTCGCGGCGGTGAACGTCGCGCTGCACAGCATCGGGCAGCAGCTGGGGGCCTCGGGCGCCCAGCTCGAGCTCGTCGTGGCCGGCTACGGCGTCGCGTTCGCCGTCGCGCTCGTGCTCGGTGGGCAGCTCGGGGATGCCGTCGGGCGCCGCACCGTCTTCGTGGTGGGCGTCGCCGGGTTCCTCCTCGCCTCGCTCTGGTGCGGTCTGGCGCCGACGACGGGTGTGCTGCTGGTCGCCCGGGCGGCCCAGGGGCTCACGGCGGCACTCGTGGTGCCGCAGGTGCTGGCGACCATCCACGTGACGACGAGCGGCCGGCAGTCGGTCCGGGCCCTGGCGCTCTACGGGTCGATCGGCGGCCTGTCGTTCGTCGTGGGCCAGGTGCTCGGCGGGGTGCTCGTGGGTGCCGACGTGCTCGGGCTCGGCTGGCGCGCCGTGTTCCTCATCAACGTGCCGATCTCGCTCGGGGTGCTCGCGCTGGCCAGGTTCGTCCCGCAGACCCGGGCGCCGCGCCGGCCGCAGGTCGACCTGCTCGGCACCGTGCTGCTGGGTGGGACGCTCGTCGCGCTCATGCTGCCCGCGGCCCTCGGGCCGGCTCTCGGCTGGCCCTGGTGGACCGTCGTGCTGGTGTGCCTGGTCCCGCTCGGGTTCGCGAGCCTGGCCGCCGTGGAGCGACGTCGCGAGGCGCGCGGGCTGGACGCGCTCGTCCCGCCCACGGTGCTGCGCATCCCGAGCATGCGCACAGGCCTGCTGCTCGGGGCGCTGTTCTTCGGGTCGTGGAGCGGGCTGCTGTTCGCCCTCACGCTCACCGTGCAGGCCGGGGGTGCGCGCACCGCCACGGCGACCGGCCTCATGTTCGTGCCGCTCGGGCTGGCGTTCTTCCTCGCGGCGTCGAGGTCGGCGCGGTTGGCGGTCCGGCTCGGTCCGGCACGGACCATCCGGGTCGGGGTCGTGGTGCAGGTGCTCGGCGTGCTGGCCACGACGTTGGTGGTGCTCGCGGGCCACGCGGGCGGCGCCTGGATCCAGCCCGGGCTGGTGCTCGTGGGGGTCGGCAACGGGGTGATCGTGGCCAGCGTGTTCCGGTTCTGCCTGGCCGACGTCCCCGCCGCGCTCGCGGGCAGCGCCAGCGCCGTGGTGTCCACCGTCCAGCAGGCCTCGCTCGGGCTCGGGGCCCCGGTCCTCGGCTCGGCGTACCTCGTCGCGGCGCGGAGCACGGGCAGCCCGGAACGTGGGTTCGCGGCGGCGATGGTGGTCGAGGTCGCCATGGTGGTGGCCGTCGGGCTGGTCGCCGAGGTGGCCTCGAGGTCCGCGCGGCGCACCGCCCGGACCGACCGGGACGCGCCCGTCCCCGCGGACCTCGTCGGCCGGAACACCTAGACTCCGCGTGTGGCAGGGCGCATCCGGCGGGAGGACGTGGAGGCGGTCCGCGAACGTGTGAGCATCGAGGAGGTCGTCGGTGCCCACGTGGCGCTGCGGCCAGCCGGGGTGGGCTCGCTCAAGGGTCTGTGCCCGTTCCACGACGAGAAGTCACCCTCGTTCCACGTGCGGCCCCAGGTCGGCCGGTACCACTGCTTCGGCTGCGGTGAGGGCGGCGACGTCATCGCCTTCGTGCAGAAGGTCGACGGGCTCGGCTTCACCGAGGCGGTCGAGCACCTGGCCGGGCAGATCGGCCTCACGCTGCACTACGAGGAGGGCTCGGCCCCGCGTCCCGGTGAGGAGCCCGGGCGGCGCCGTCGGCTGCTGGACGCGCACAAGGTCGCCGAGGAGTACTACCGCGAGCAGCTGGCGACACCGGGCGCCGCGACGGCGCGGGCGTTCCTCGCCGAGCGCGGGTTCGACCGCGCCGCGGCCGAGCAGTTCGGGGTCGGGTTCGCCCCCCAGGGCTGGGACCACCTGCTGCGGCACCTGCGCGGCCGCGGGTTCACCGAGCCCGAGCTCACCGCCTCGGGCCTGGTGAGCCAGGGGCAGCGCGGGGTCTACGACCGGTTCCGGGGCCGGCTCGTGTGGCCGATCCGGGAGGTCACGGGGGAGACCGTCGGCTTCGGCGCACGCCACCTGTTCGAGGCGGACACCGGCCCGAAGTACCTCAACACCCCCGAGACCGCGCTCTACCGCAAGTCGCACGTGCTCTACGGCATCGACCTGGCCAAGCGGGAGATCTCCCGGTCGCACCAGGTGGTGGTCGTCGAGGGCTACACCGATGTCATGGCGATGCACCTGTCCGGGGTCGGCACGGCGGTCGCGACCTGCGGTACCGCGTTCGGCGGTGAGCACGCCAGGATCGTGCGCCGGCTGCTCGGTGACGCCGGCGGTGCCGGTGGTGTGCAGCTGGCCGGCGGCGGTTCGGTCGGTGGCGAGGTGATCTTCACCTTCGACGGTGACGCGGCCGGTCGCGCCGCCGCGCTCAAGGCGTTCGGCGAGGACCAGGTGTTCGCGGCGCAGACGTTCGTCGCCGTCGAGCGCACCGGGCTGGACCCGTGCGAGCTGCGCCAGCAGCGGGGTCCCGACGCGGTGCACGCCCTGGTCGCGGGGCGCACCCCGCTGTTCGAGTTCGTGCTGCGCTCCACCCTGGACCAGCACGACCTGGACACCGCCGAGGGGCGGGTCGCGGCCCTGCGCGCGGCGGCACCCGTGGTCGCGGGCATCCGGGACGCCGCGCTGCGGGCGGAGTACACGCGGCTGCTCGACGGGTGG
>NZ_VWSD01000398.1 GCF_009829685.1 Cellulomonas citrea | reverse complement strand
CCGCAGCCAAGGCAGGTATGTCGCCTGCCGCAGGTCTCTGGGACCAGTCGACTTTTCGCTGCCGCTCGACACGCTTGTACAGTCCTACGCCAGTTCGGATCTCTTCCTCGCGCCAACCTTGGAGGACGCGCTGGTTGGCTTGTGCAATCTGACGATAGGCGAGATCAGATCGAAACTCGACGACACCGGCAGCATTCAACTGGTGGAAAGCCACCTGGGTTTCAACATTGTGTCCTGCCGCGGTCGCTACGCTGGATGTCGCCAGTCCCTGGGGGCCGTTGACTTCACCCGCTCGCCTCAAGACTTGTCGAAAATCTATTCCACCGATGATTTGTTCTTCGATTCAAGTCGCGAGAAGGTGTTGCTGCGTATATGCGAGATCGAGAAGGCCCGCCTGAGTCGACTCATCGCCGAACGGTCGGAGACGGCAGCGATCGAAGCCGCAAGGTGAGCGACCCTCACCTAAATTAAAGCGCAGGACTGGCCCGTGGATCGTATGGAACGGGGAATGAACATGAAA
>NZ_VWSD01000397.1 GCF_009829685.1 Cellulomonas citrea | reverse complement strand
AGCTTAGGGTAGTAGTCGGTGTCACGGTTGAGCAGTAACAGGCAGGCCTGGGCCGCGATGGTCACCCGGATCTCATCATCAATCTCTATTCCCTGGCAGCCGATGAAGGTTTTTTCGGCAATGAAGATCTGAATGTGGCGTTTTAGCTGTAATTGTAAGTCGCTCGGCAGGGCTCGAAAATAGGGCATGCGGCGCTTGAGTATGGCGCGCCAGCTTGCGGGAAAGGGACGTTTGGCGATTTGCGCGCGGCGATACCTGACATACCTAGGTTTAAACAGTATGTAACCTATGGCGACACTACTCACCAGTGCAAGAATAAAGATGGCTAGCATAAAAATCTCCCTATGATATAGCAAGATATGGTGCCGTTTGATGAAAATTCAATCTTAATAGGGAGAGAAAAAAGCTGGCAGCCCGTAAGTTCGGATAATGAAATCTGTCGCTGCCAGAAAGGTTAGGGAGACGGGGTGAAAGTGGTGACGCGCTGGATGATGATGAACCCAGCGCGTCTGGGGATGTAG
>NZ_VWSD01000396.1 GCF_009829685.1 Cellulomonas citrea | reverse complement strand
CGCCGTGCCGGGACTGGTCGACGGGGTGTTCCCGGCGACCGCGACCGCCGGCGCGGACGGACCGAAGGACCGCGGCTGGCTCACCGCGCTCGACGCGTTGCCGTACCCGGTGCGCGGCGACCGCGACGACCTGCCGACCCTGGAGCCCGACGGTGCGACGACCTCGCGCGAGCTGGCCGACCGGTTCGCCGCGTTCGCCCGCGACAACGGCGCCCACCTCGTGGCCGAGGAACGTCGTCTGGCCTACGTCGCGTTCACCCGCGCTCGGAAGCGGCTGCTGCTCACCGCGGCGCGCTGGGACACGACGACCAGGCCGCGCACCGTCTCACCGTTCCTCGTCGAGCTCATCGAGGACGGTCTGGTCGAGCTGGTCGAGGACGTCGCCGACCCGGGCGAGCAGAACCCGGCGACCGCGGTCGCTCGCACCGCGACCTGGCCGGCCGACCCGTTCGGCTCCGACGAGGCTGGTGAGCGGCGCCGTTCGGCCGTGCAGGCCGCCGCCGAGGCGGTGCGCCGGGTGC
>NZ_VWSD01000395.1 GCF_009829685.1 Cellulomonas citrea | reverse complement strand
TTCAACAATATTAACCAGTCCAAAGTCTCACGCATGCTGAGCAAGTTTGGCGCCGTGCGCACCCGCAACGCCAAACAGGAGATGGTCTACTGCCTGCCCGCCGAACTTGGGGTCCCGACGGCTGGCAGCCCGCTGAAAAACTTAGTACTGGATGTCGACCATAACCAGTCTATGATAGTGGTCCGTACCAGCCCAGGGGCTGCCCAGCTAATCGCCAGACTACTGGACTCCATCGGCAAGCCCGAAGGCATACTGGGCACTATCGCCGGTGACGACACTATCTTCATCAGCCCTTCCAACATTCAGGAAGTGGACAAGACACTCGAGACGGTCAAGTCGCTGTTTAATTACGCCGATTAACCCACTTCTCAAGGATGGCCCAGGCCATTCACCCAAGAGACACCCTTTGACTGTTTAGCAAAGGGTGTCTTTTTTTTATCCCTGTTTTACTCGAGTTTTACCTAGATTTTACTCACGCTCAAATTGAATACTATATATCCAATAGGATACACTGAGTCCAAA
>NZ_VWSD01000394.1 GCF_009829685.1 Cellulomonas citrea | reverse complement strand
CCCGCTTCGCGTCATCCGACCCGTATTTCGCCACGGCGCATCCCGCGATATCAAGCGAATCCACCGGCGCCGCCCCCTCAGGCAGGGTCATGAAGGGCTGACCGACGCCTAGCTTGATCGAGAACCCGTCCCCTTCGATGCGGTAGACGATGTTGTCCTCGTAAGGCAGCGGCTGATAGCGCTCCCCGCGCAATGCGAGGCCGCAGCATGTCCCCAGCGAAATAGTCTCCCCGGCCGACCCGAGCGCAACATCGGCAGGCGTCTCGCTGCTATTATCGCCAGCTCAACCAATTAGAAGAACGGCGAGTGCAGCGCTGTGTATTTTAGGGCCGCTTGCCATATATCCATTCCCGAGTGATGCCCTCGTAATTACACATACGCTTCGTAGTTCCCAAATCCGAACTGGGATACATCAAACAGTTGATCGCTGCAGTGTTACTTTCTGCATGATGTCCCATGCCGATTGCATGCTCTAATTCGTGCTGGATGTGGCTTTGATAATCGTAGCTGTTTGATCCGATAC
>NZ_VWSD01000393.1 GCF_009829685.1 Cellulomonas citrea | reverse complement strand
ACGGTGGCACGGCACGCCGCGGGGGTCGACCCGGCGGTGCGGGCGGTGCTGGCCCGCGAGATGGTGGCCGACGCCGGTGTGCTGCGCGACCCCGACGGGCTCGAGGTGCTCGCCGGGCTGCTCGCCTCGACGGGACCGAGCACCCGGCACGCCCAGCCCGGCCGGGCGGCGTGGGAGGCCACCAACCTGCACGCGCTGTCGACCGTGCTCGTGGACGCCGCGGTGCGCCGCGAGGAGAGCCGCGGCTGCCACCGGCGCTCCGACGTGCGTGCGGACCGTGACGACTGGCTCGTCCACGTGGACACCCAGGTGGACGGCGACGGTGTGCCGGTCGTCGGGTTGCAGCAGCGGCGCACACCGCTCGGCGTCGAGCTGTCGACCACGGTCCCCGCCGAGACCGCGCAGGTGCAGCGGTGACCGCGTCGGCGCCCGTGCTCGACCTGCCGGCCGGGCTGGCCGCCGAGCTCGCCGAGCTGGCGCTCGCCGAGGACCTGTCCGGCGGGCCGGACGTCACCACCCTGGCCAC
>NZ_VWSD01000392.1 GCF_009829685.1 Cellulomonas citrea | reverse complement strand
ACCGGCAGCCGCGCCTGGATCGCGACGCGCGCGGGCCGGCTGGGTCCGGCGCTGCACGACTTCGAGGAGGCGGAGCGGCTCTACCGCAGCGCCGGGCTGCCGTTGGGTGAGCACTACGTGGAGCTGGCCGACGCGATGGCCGACCTGCGGCTGCTGCCCGAGGCGGTCGCCGCGGCCGGCCGGGCCGAGCAGGAGTTCGACGACGCGGGTGCCCACCTCATGCGGCTCGAGGCCCGGTTGCGTCGGGCCCGCTACCTGCTGCTCGACGATGATCTGCAGCGTGCCTACGACGTGGCCGTCACGGCCGCCGAGGAGGCGCGGGTGCAGCGGCGCGCCGGTTGGCGTGACCGCGCCCTGCTCATCGCGGTGCAGGCGAGGGTCGGGCTCGGCACCGTCGAGCCACCGGACCTGCGGGTGGCCCGTCGGGTGGCGGGCCGGCTGGACGCCGCCGGTGACCTGCACCACGCGGTCGAGGCGTACCTGGTGGCCGGCCAGGTCGCCGCCGGCCTCGGGCAGCGCCGCACGGCG
>NZ_VWSD01000391.1 GCF_009829685.1 Cellulomonas citrea | reverse complement strand
GCCACGCGCTTCGAGCGGCGATCGCGCCCTTCATCACGCTGGTCGGCATCTCCATCGCCTTCGAGCTGACCGGGTCGATCTTCACCGAGCGCATCTTCAACATCCAGGGGATGGGTCTGCTCGCCCTGGACTCGTTCAACACCGGCGACCTGCCGGTGATCGCCGGGGTGGTGGTGATCACGGCGACCTTCGTCACGATCGGTAACCTGATCGTCGACATGCTCTACGGAGTCGTGGATCCCCGCGTGAAGCTCTCATGACCGCACCCCCCGAAGCTCTCCTCTTCGCTCCGATACTTCGCGAGGACCCCGCATGACGACCGGAAGCGAGACGCAGGACATGCTGCAGCCCGCGCAGAGCGGACCGAACATCGCCCAGCGGCGCGGCCGCGAGGGCAAGAAGGTCGGCGAGCAGATCCTCAAGGTCACCGACCTGACTGTGCAGTTCCCGACCGAGGACGGACTCGTCCAGGCGGTCAACGGGCTCAACTACGACCTGCAGATGGGCCAGACGCTGGCCATCGTGGGGGA
>NZ_VWSD01000390.1 GCF_009829685.1 Cellulomonas citrea | reverse complement strand
ACGGACGGGGCAGGCGAGGCGGAGCTTGGGGTGGCGTTCATGATCGAGGCGCAGCGTGAAGGCGGCGCGCTTGCCGCGGCTCGACGCAGTCTGGCGCACGACCGGGTTCGGCTTGGGTGCGGCAGGTTTCTCGAGCTGGGCGGCGATACGATCGAGCGACTGGCGCACCTGGTTGGGTCCGCCGTCTTCATTGGCGGCCTGCGGTGCCAGCTTGACGACCTTGTCGTCCTGCGAAGCTTCGTCCCCCATGTCGTTCCCGCCAAGATCTTCGAGACTGGCTGCCGCCTCGGCACCGTCGACCGGGCCGGGAATTCCCGACTGCGGACGCATGGCTGGCTTGGCGCCACCCTTGCGCGCGAGGAGAGTGGGAGAGAGCGAGGCGAAATTGGCGTCAGACATCCGGCAGTCTCCGCCTTTCCGTTCTTACTGCGCCACCCGACGGCCGAAGCCACCGGCGGGACGATGTGCACCAGGAAGCGTCGACTGCGAGTGCGGCGCGGCGAAAACCGTACGGCGGAAGTTCTTCTCCA
>NZ_VWSD01000389.1 GCF_009829685.1 Cellulomonas citrea | reverse complement strand
CGCGGTGGTGGTCGGCACCGCGCCGGCCTGCACCGTGGCGGTCGGCACCGCGGCCGGGGCCTGGGCGGTCTGCTGCGCGGTGCCGAGCCGGTCGAGCACCACCTGCGCCGCCTCGTCGAGGTCACCCGGCAGGTCGCGGCGCACCACGCCGACCACGTGCCAGGTGGCCGGCCGGTCGAGCGCTCGCGGTGCGCTGAGCAGCACCGCCATGGCGAGCTCGTCCTGCGTGGTGCGCCCCGTCCACACCGGGTCGCCCAGGGCGGCGGCGCGCCCGTCGAGCCGCGCCGAGCGGCCGTACAGGTCGATGGCATCGGTGAGGTGCGCGACCGCCCCCTCCGCGATTGCGTGCACGACCAGCGGCAACGCGGGTGCGCACGCCATGGTCTGCCGCGTGGCGACCACCCGGCCCACCTCCGGCAGGTCGACCGCGCGGTGCGCCAGGTAGTGCGACACGTACGGCTCGCTGGACAGCGCAGCGCCGACCGGGGCGAGGGCGAGGTCCTGCGCCGCCACGAGGTCCCAGCGGTCGTCAG
>NZ_VWSD01000038.1 GCF_009829685.1 Cellulomonas citrea | reverse complement strand
CCACCCGTCCTCCCGGTCGCGGCGGCGGGGCTGCGAGCCTCGTCGCCGAGGTTCAGGCGCGGGCCGGCACCAGGGCCGCGGCGATGTCCAGCGCCTCCGGCAGAGCCGCCAACCAGGCCTGGGACACCTCGTGCGGGTCCATCCCGAGCCGCAGCGCGACCTGCGGGTCGCCCGCCTCGTGCGCCTGCACGCACGCGAGCACCCGACCGAGCGGTCCGGTCCGGTCCACCAGGGCCGCGGTGGACTCCGGTGACAGCCCCGCCATCTGCGCCAACCAGCGCAGGTCGGTGCCGCGCTGCTCGGCGACGGCCGACAGCAGCCCCACCGTGTAGCCGGCGTCCTCGTCCGCGAGCTGCCAGCAGGCCAGGGCGCGGGTGAGCACGAGCCACAGGTCGTCCACCGCCGCCCGGCCCGCCGCCGACAGCGACGTGCTCGCCAGGGCGCGCAGCAGCCGGGGGCCGACCAGCACGACGGCCTGCCGTACCGAGTCGATCGACCGGGGCAACGAGAAGACCGCCGAGTTCACCAGGTGCAGCACCCCGACGGCCAGGTTCGGGTCCGCCGCCACCAGGCCGATGACGGCGTCCTGGTCGATCGGGTCCTCGCCCAGCAGCGACAGCAGCTCCAGGCAGTGCAGCTCGTTGGCGGCCAGCCCGCCGCGCTCGTCGGGGCGGTCCTCGACCGGGCGGCCCTGCACCAGGTCCGCACCGGCGTCGAAGGCCTGCTCGGCGGCCGACGCCGTGCTCGCCCCGCCGGCGATCGCCCGGGCACCCAGGTTGTGCGCGAGGGCGACCAGGTCGGCCAGGCGGCCGCCCTGGTCGGCGACGTCGATCGTGACGAACCCCGCCATGGGCAGCAGCGCCAGCTGGGCATCCAGGGCCGCGAACCGGTCGAGCGCCGTGGACAGCCCACGGGCGTGCCGCCAGGCGACCAGCCGCTCCACCCCCGGTTCGGCGGCCAGCTCGGGGGACACCCGGGCCACCATGTCGGGGTCGGCCGACGCCAGCAGCTTGCGCGTCGCGTCCACGTGGAGGGGTTGGCCGGCTGTGAGGGTCGTGAGGTCCGCCGCCTGGTACGCCGCGTCCACGAGGACCTCGACGTCCTCCTGGCTGCCCCGCTGGGACGGCACCATCGCGCGGACCGAGTACGCCGTGACGTTCCCGACCCGGTCGGCGACGGGCTGGTTGACCAGCGCGACGGCCGTCCACCCGGATGCGGTGCGCTCGGTCATGGCGGCGGGATCTCCCTCGTGAGGTCGGACGTGGTCTGGAGGACGAATCGGAACACGGACGTGGTGTCTTGACCCCGATCCCGCGGGTTCACCCCCACGACACCCGCCCGTCGACCTGCTCCGCCAGCGCCCGGTGGGCCTCGAGCATCCGCCGGCCCCTCGCGGACCCAAGGAGCCGGTGGAGAGTGCCGAACCTGATCGGCATCCCGAACGGCTCAGACCGGACCGGCGGCCGACGATCTGCTGGGTGGAGCGCCTCCCGCGCGCCGAGGAAGGAGCAGCCCCGTGCGCGCTGTCGTGCTGTGCCCGGCCGGAGCGGTCACCGGCGGTCCCGAGGCGTTGCACCAGCTCGTGCACACCGCGCGGGCGCTCGGCGAGGACGCCGAGATCGTGTACCTCGGCGACGGGGACCGGACGGCTGTGCCCGAGCCGTACCGCCACTACGACGTCCGCATCGGGACACAGGTGCCCGACGAACCGGGCATCGTGGTGGTCGCCCCCGAGATCTTCGCCTTCCGGCTGCTCACCCTGCAGCGCGCGGTCCCGGCGCTGTGGTGGTTGAGCGTCGACTGGTTCGACCGGCACAACGACGGCTACCAGCGGCAGTACGGCACACCGCTCAAGCCGCTGGACGTGCTCTACGGCCGACCGGGGGTGCTGCACCTGGCCCAGTCGCAGTACGCGCTCGACACCGTCCGGGCGCGCGGCGGCGACCCGATCATGCTGAGCGACTACCTGCACACCAGCCTGCGGGCCGAGCTGGTCGATGCCCAGGTCGGCGAGCGCGCCGACGCGGTCGCCTACAACCCGGCCAAGGGGATGGACACCACCCGGCGCCTCATGGACCTCGCCCCCGACCTGACCTGGGTCCCGCTCGCCGGGATGACGCATGCCGAGCTGGCCCGGGCGCTGGGCGGCGTGAAGGCCTACGTCGACTTCGGTGAGCACCCCGGTCGCGACCGCATCCCGCGCGAGGCGGCCCTGGCGGGCGCCTGCGTCGTCGTCGGACGGCGGGGCAGCGCCGTCAACGACGTGGACGTGCCGATCCCCCAGGAGTACAAGGTCGACCCGGCCGAGGGGCCCGCGGCCGACCGTCGGACCGTGGCGCTGCTGCGCGACGTGCTGGCCGACCACACCACGCACGCGGCCCGCTTCGCCTCCTACCGCCGTTGGATCGAGGACCAGGAGGCCGCGTTCGCCGACGAGACCCGGGGCGTGTTCGAGGCCGCCCGGTCGGCCGCGACCGTCGGGGCGTCGGCATGAGCCGCCCGGCGGCCACCGTCGTCGTGGTGGCGCGGGACGACGTCGACGAGCTGCGCACCTGCCTGGACGGCCTGCGACCCACGCTCGGGCCCGACGACCGCATCGTCGTCGTGGACGACGCGTCGGTCGACGGCACCCCGATCCTGCTGGCCGGGCACGCCGACCTCGTGCGCACCCTGCGCAACGCCGAACCCCTGGGCGTCGGTGCCGGTCGCAACGCGGCCGCGCGCGACGCGTCCACCCCGGTGCTGGTCTTCCTCGACCCGGACACCGTGCCGACCGGCCCTTGGCTGGACCGGCTCGTCGCCCCGCTGGCCAACCCGTCGGTCGGTGCGGCCGGCCCGCTCAGCTGCGGGGCCTCGGGCGCCCAGCACCGGCCGGTCCCCGACTCGGCGCTGGTGTCGGACACGGCGGCGGTCGCCTTCGCACAGGGGGCGATGGCGACCGCGCGGCACGCCGCCACCCGGGTGCCACAGCTCGACGGGTTCGCCCTGGCGGTGCGCGCCGACGCGTTCCGTTCGGTCCGGGGCTTCGCGGACGTCCCCGACGAGGACCTCGACCTGTGCAGGCGGCTGACCCGCGCCGGTCGCCGGCTCGTGGTCGTCGAGGACTCCTACCTGCTGCACCTGGTGAGCGCCGCGGCGCACCCGGACCTGTTCGCCGCCGACCCGGCCCTGAGCATCGTGCTCGACTGCGCCGGCGACCTGGCCGATGCGATCGGCACCCTGGTCGCGGTGGTGGACGGCTGCGGCGACCGGGAGACCGAGCTGGTGCTGGTCGACCACGGTGGCCCGGTGGCCGAGACCGTGGCGGCGCAGGTCTCCGGCGGGCAGATCCGCATCGCGCCGGCCGGCGAGGCCGACGACGCGTTCGCGCAGGGCCTCGCGGCCGCGTCGCACGACATCCGTCTCCTGGTCCGCTCGGGCGAGGCGGTGGACCGCGAGCTGCTGGCCGTCGCGCTCGGGCCGGGCTCGGGTCCGATCACCCAGCGCGTCGGCGTGCCGGCCTGACGGACCCGGCGGGTCCGTCAGGACTCGGGCAGGACTCGCGGCCCGGGAGCGCCGGAGGCCACCGCGAGCCGGCCGCCAGGACGACTACCGGCGGTCCGCCGGTGGGACGAAGCGGGCGAGCGCCTCGCGCACGGCCGCCCTGGTGCGGTCGAGCTCGTCCGCCGCGAGCAGCGCCTGGTCGAGGCCCCGGCCCACCGGCAGCGGGCGGTCGAAACCACTGCCGGGGGTCGGTTGCTGCCCGGTGACCAGCGACTGCAGCTCGACCTCCCGCTGCCAGCAGCGCGCGGCCAGGTCAGGGTCGTAGGTCAGCCCGACGCGGGCGCCGAGGGCGGTGATGAGGCCGGCCAGGGTGGTGGGCGTCCCGGCTGCGGGTTCAGCCACCGAGGCGAGCGCCTCGAAGGAGTAGAGCAGCGCCCGGAACGTCAGGTAGGCGATGTCGAGCGGGTGGTCCGCGTCCCACTCCAGGTCGATGAACGTCGCGACGTCGCCGTCGACCACCAGGTTGCGGGGGATGGCGTCGAGCAGGTGGGCGGGCAGCACGGTCGACGCGGTGAGCTCGGTCGCAGCCGCCGTGCCCAGGCTGGTCCACCACCGGTCGAACCAGGCGCCGGCCTCGGCCAGGTCCCAGCCGCGGCGGCCGGTGATCCGGACGAGCTCGTCCCACCACAGCCGGCCCGGCTGGTGCTCGACGTCGGTCGCGGTGCCGTCCGGGGTGATGCGCCGGACCCGCGGTCCGTGCTCACCCGCGCTGAACACGAGCCGCTTGTCGATCTCCTCGCGCCGGCTCGCGGTGCCGTAGTACCAGGCCAGCTCGGTGGGCTCGGCGACGGGTGCGGCCGAGGCCGTGACCACGAAGGAGTTGGACATCGCAGGGAGCAGCCGGTTGCGGATCAGCGCCGGGTAGGTGCGCGCCAGGTCGAAGGTCGTCACGGCCGGTTCCTGCGGGTCCTGGTGCGCCGTCCCGACGATGAGCGAGGTCGGGTCGAACCCGTGCCCGGGCTCGAAGGCCGCGTCGGTGAGGACCGCGGACGGCAGCTTGTAGTCCGGGAACGGGAAGTACCACTGCTGGTGCGGCAGACCGGCCGACGCGAGCCGTGCCGTGAGCTCCTCGCGCCCGAAGGTGACCGCGGTGCCCGGCCCGTAGCCGTCCTCCACGCCCACCATCCGACGGCCGAGGTGGTCCTCCGGGAAGCCCGCGAAGTACTTGGCGCCGAGCTGGTTCTCGATCGCCAGCACCAGCCGGCCGCCGGGGGCCAGCAGCGAGGCGATGTGCTCGAGCATCACGTCGACCGGCTCGCGGCCCGGCACGTCGAAGCCGAACGTCCGGGCGTACTCCAGGACGCCGATCATGACGACGGTGCCGAACCGGGTCGGCGTCCCGAACGCCTGGATCGTGTCGGCCACGACCCGCACGTTCCCCAGGTCGCGGCACCGCGTCGCGCAGATCCGGGCCCGTCGCTGGGAGCCCTCGACGGCGACCACGTCCAGGCCGGACTCACCCAGCACGCGGGTGATCGCCCCCATGCCGGCCCCGACCTCCAGCACCGGGCCGGTGAGGGTGTCGAGCAGCGGACGGACGACGTTCCCGCGCTGCGGGCTCAGGTGGTAGCGCGAGGGCCAGTCCACGATCCGACGGGTGAGCTCGCGGGACGTGCTGCGCAGGTCGCTGCAGTGGGTGACCGCATCGGCCACCCAGTTCTCCGCGGCGTCGCCGTCGCTGTAGCCGAAGGCGTCCGGATCGGGGCGGGTCCACAGGGCGAGGTCGCGGTCGCGCTGGTAGCCCAGCGTCTGCAGGTCCAGGGTCACGCCAGGTCCTCCGGGTTCATGCGCCGGTCCGCCCGTGGGCGGCGAGCGCGGTCGCGACGGTCGTGAGCACGGTGAGTGCGGCGACGTCGTTCGGGTCGTCGTCGATCGCGAGGTGTGCGGCGTTCACAGCCTCGGCCAACCGGCCGGCGAGCGCCAGGTCGACGGCCTGGCGGCTCAGCGCCCGTGGTGGTTCGCCGCCGCCCGGGTGGTGACGCCGGGCGCGCGAGCGCGGTTCGCACCTGACCCGCCCACCGCGGAGCCGGACCGCATCGGCCAGATCAGCAGCCGCACCGGGGCCGTTGAGCGACTGGAACAGCTCGCGTGACACGGCGATGACCGCGGCGGCGGCGGAGCCGGTCGCGTCGCCGTCGACGCTCGGGTGCACCGCGTCGACGCTCGGCTGCGCCTCGATCGCGGCGAGCAGCGGTTCGAGCCAGCCGTCACCGACCTCGACGTCGGGCTCGACGAAGACCAGGGTGCGGCCCAGCGCTCGTGCGGCGGCCTGGGCCCGGGCGGACACGAGCCCGACGGGTGCGGCGTTGCGGACCACGGTGACGTCGCCGTCGAGCGCGGCCAGCAGCTCGTCGTTGCCTCCCGACGCGTCGTCGACCAGCACGAACTCGTACAGCTGCGCCGGCGTCCGGTCCGCGACGGCGCACAGGCACTGCGTCGCCCACGGGTCCGGGCCGGTCAGCACGACCACGACGGTCGCGGGGAAGGTGGCTGCTGCTGCGGTCACGCCTGTGCTCATCGGCACCGCCGGGGTTCACCTGAGTGGAGCAGTGGGCCGCGTTCGCCGGCGGTGCCGCAGGAGCGCCGGTTCGTCTCATCAGGTGACGGCCGTGGCCGATCTGCTCTGCATAGCCCGGGACGGCCGGGCCCGACCTGAGGTGGGCGCGTGGTGACGACGATGGGCTCGAGCACGTCGGCCGACGAGCCACTGGCGTTCCCGGCGGTGGACCGACCGGCGGTGTCCGTGATCATCCCGGTGCACGGTCAGTGGGCCTACACGCAGCAGTGCCTGCGCTCGCTCATGGACACGACCGGCGACGATGTCGAGATCGTCGTGGTGGACGACGCCTCGCCCGACGAGAGCCTCGCCGAGCTGCGTCGGGTGCCCGGCGTCCAGGTGGTCGCGCTCGAGGTGAACCGTGGGTTCATCGGGGCCTGCAACGCCGGCATCGCGGCGAGCCGCGGCGAGCTCGTCGTGCTGCTCAACAACGACACGCAGGTCCGGACCGGCTGGCTCGACGCCATGCGCGAGGCGATCGCCGACCCCACGGTCGGGCTCGTCGGCGCCCAGCTCGTCTACCCCGACGGGCGGCTGCAGGAGGCCGGCGGGATCATCTGGTCGGACGGCTCCGGGTGGAACTACGGCCGGCTCGGGAACCCCGAGGACCCGGCCGTCACCTATCCGAGGGATGTCGACTACTGCTCGGGCGCCGCGATCATGCTGCGCCGGGACTTCCTGGTGGGTCTCGGTGGCCTCGACGAGCGCTACGCCCCCGCCTACTACGACGATGCGGACCTGGCCTTCGCCGTCCGCGCCGCGGGGCTGCGGGTCCGGTACGAGCCGCGCGCGGTCGTCGTCCACCACGAGGGCGTGTCCCACGGCACCGACCTCGGGTCGGGCGTCAAGGCCCGGCAGGTCGTCAACCGCGAGGTGTTCGCCCGCAAGTGGTCCGCGGAGCTCGCCCACCAGCTGTCACCGACGGACCCTGGCGCCGTCGAACGCGCCGCCCGTCGCCGGGCAGGCAAGGACCTGGTGGTCGTCGTCGACCACACCGTCCCGACCCCCGACCAGGACGCCGGGTCGGTGCGTGCCTTCGCGATGCTGGAGGCGCTGCGGGCCGCGGGGCACGCGGTGGTCTTCATCCCGATGAGCCCCGTCCGGGCCGAGCCGTACACCTCGGCCGTCCAGGCGCTGGGTGTCGAGGTGCGGTACGGCCATCACGACCTCGCGGGCCTCCTGCGCGACCTCGCGCCCGATGTGATCGCCGCCGTCGTGTGCCGGATCGGGGTCGCCGTGGAGTCCGAACGGCTGTGCCGTGAGGCGCTGCCCGGGGTGCCCCTGGTGTTCGACACCGTGGACCTGCACTTCCTGCGGGTCGCCCGGGAGGCCCAGCTGCGCGGTGCCGCCGCCGACGGCCTCGACCCCGACAAGCTGCGCGAGGTCGAGCTCGGGATGGTGCAGGCCGCCGACGCCACGCTGGTCGTCTCACCCGTGGAGCAGGAGCTGCTGGCCGAGCTCGTGCCGGGGGCGCCGGTGCACGTGCTCCCCACCGTGCACGCGCCCGTCGCGGACCGGGGCGCACCGCCGGACGAGCGGACGGGCCTGCTGTTCGTCGGCAACTTCCGGCACGCGCCGAACGCCGATGCGGTGCGCTGGTTCGCCGAGGAGGTGCTGCCGCTGGTGCTCCAGGTGCGGCCGGACGTGCACCTCGACGTGGTCGGGTCGCACGTGCCCGAGGACCTCGTCGACGCGGCCCCGCCGCAGGTGCGCTTCCTGGGCTGGGTGCCGGACCTCGCCGAGCTGTACGGCACCGCCCGGTTGGCGGTGTGCCCGCTGCGCTTCGGGGCCGGGGTCAAGGGCAAGGTCGGGGAGTCGCTCGCGCACGGCCTGCCGGTGGTCGTGACGTCGGTCGGCGCCGAGGGAATGGGCCTGGTCGACGGGCAGAACGCGCTGCTGGCCGACGACCCGCAGGCCTTCGCCGACGCGGTGCTGCGCGGGCTGTCCGACGACGAGCTGTGGGGCGCGCTCGCCACGGCCGGCCGGGCCCACATCGACGAGATGTTCGGCCCCCGGCGGTTCACCGAGGAGCTGGCGGCGGTGCTCGAGCAGGTGCAGACCCGCCGGCGGGAGCGCCGACCCCGGGTACGGGTGCGCGCCGGTGCGGTGGCGCCGCAGCCGACCCCGGCTGCCGCGACGGTCGACCGACCGGCCGCCTCGATCGTGATCCCGGCGTGGAACGGTGCGCAGGTCACGCGCGCCTGCCTGGACACGCTGCTGGGCACGCTGCGCGAGGACGACCAGGTGATCGTCGTCGACAACGGGTCGCAGGACGAGACCCCCGCGGTGCTCGCCGAGTTCGCCCCCCGCGTCGAGGTGGTGCGGCACGCGCGCAACCTGGGCTTCGCGGCCGGCTGCAACTCCGGTGCCGACGTGGCACGCAACCCGGTCGTCGTGTACCTGAACAACGACACCCTCCCGGTGGGGCCGTGGCTGGACCGGCTGCTCGCACCCTTCGCCGACCCGGCCGTCGGTGCGACCGGGCCGATGAGCAACTTCGTGTCCGGTCCGCAGCTGTACGCGCCCGGCCGGCAGGCGACGGTGCGTGGCCTCGACGACGTGCGGGCGCTGGCCGCCGCGGCGATGACTGCCGGCGGGGTCACGGTCGAACCGGTGACGCGCCTGGTGGGGTTCGCGCTGGCGGTGCGCACCGACCTCGTGCGGCTGGTGGGCGGGTTCGACACCGCGTTCGAGGTGGGCGGCTACGAGGACGACGACCTGTGCCGGCGGCTGCAGGCGGTGGGCGCCCGGCTGCTCATGGTGCGCGGTTCGTTCGTCTACCACCTGGGCCACGCCACCTTCGACGCGAACGGGCTCGACTGGCGGGCGATCGAGGCACGCAACGGTGAGGTGCTGGCCCGCAAGGAGGCCGCCATGGCGCGGCTGTCGCTCATCGTGGACTGCGACGACGACCTCACGTCCAGCGCCCGCGCCCTCATCGCGCTCGTCGACGTCGTCACGGAACGGTCGGTCGAGCTGGTCCTCGTCGACCACGGCGCCGGCATCGCGCAGCAGCTCGCCGCGCAGGTGGCGGGCCGCGTCGTCGTCGTCGAGGCGGGCGACGAGGACGGCCCCAGGATGGCTGCGGCTGCGGCCGGCGGCCGTCGCCGGGTCTGGCTGCGGGCCGGCGAGACGGTCGACGTGGCCGCGCTGCGCGGCTTCCTCGCGGACCCCACGACCGAGATGTCCGTGCGGCACGTCGGCGTCCCGGATCTGGCGGCTGCCGCGCGCTGAACCTCGTCCACCGGGCGTCGCGCCCCGCGTCGACAGATCTCTCAGGTCGTCACCCGATCGGCCGATCGGGTGAGGGTGCGCCGTGCGGCGCGGATGGGTGGGAACTGCCATGGCGGCGAACCGGCAGCGGGTCACGATCAGCGTGGTGATGATCGTCAAGGACGAGGAGGACGTGCTCGACGCCTGCCTGTCGTCCGTGAGCTGGGCCGACGAGATCGTGGTCTACGACACGGGGTCCACCGACGGCACCCGTGACGTCGCACGTCGCTACACCGACACGGTGATCGACGGCTACTGGGACGACGACTTCGGCGCCGCCCGCAACCGGGCGCTGGCGCACGCCACCGGGGACTGGGTGCTGTCGATCGACGCCGACGAGATCTTCGAGTCCCAGGGCGCGACGCTGCGCAAGCACCTGGCCAAGGCCTCGTCCGGCACGTTCGGCCTGCGCATCCTCAACCAGCCGCGCACCTCGCTCGACGAGCCCTACGAGTTCACCGCGAACCGGATCTTCCGTCGTCGCGGCCACCGCTGGGGCGACCGGCTGCACGAGCAGATCTACACGACGGACGGCCGCCCGACCGCCGGTCCGGTGCTCGCCGGGATCCGGCTGCTGCACACCGGCTACGTCGACGCCCAGGCGCTGGCCACCACCAAGGCGGCCCGCAACATCGCGATCGTGGAGGCCCAGCTCGCCGATGCGCTCGCGGCCGACGACGCGCGCGCCGCCGCGGTGGCGCGCGCGCACCTGGCGCGTTCGCTCATCCTGGCGGCGAGCTGGGAGCGGTCGCAGGCCGTCGCCGAGGAGGCGTGGGTCCCCGACGTCCTGCCGGCGCTCGTCGCCGAGGCCCTCGTGCTGGGCCAGTTCACGATGGCGCTCATGCTCGACGAGCTCCCCACCGCCCAGCTCTGGGTCGACCGGTGGCGCGAGGTGAACCCCACGGGTGCGACCGTCGACATCGCCCAGGCGCGGTTGTCGGAGAAGGTCGGGGACATCGACCGGGCGCTCACCTCGCTCGGCCGCGTCCCCACGGTCAGCCGGGACTCGGCCGGCGGTGCGCTGCGGCGCGACTCGGTCGCCGACCTGGAGGTCCGGCTGCTCGCGCGTGCCGGGCGCGAGCCCGAGGCGGTCAAGGTCGCGTCGGCCGCGCTCCGGGCCGGGTCGCGTGCGCTCAACCCCGTCGAGCTCATCGACCAGCTGGGCGAGGAGGCGGTGGGCGAGCTGCTCGCGGCGACCACCGCGGACCAGCGGCGGGCCTGGGCGCTGCGCTGCGGCCAGGCCGCGACCGGGGCGGCGCTCCGGTTGCTCGACCTCATGGTGGAGCGCTGGCCCGACGACCCGGCGGTGCTCGTGGCCGCGGCGCGTGTCGTGCCGACCATGGGGACCTTCGAGGAGGCCGTCGAGTGGTCGGCGCGGCTGCGTCGGCTCGGGCTGGACGAGTACTGCACCTTGGTGGCGTTCGCGGCCGAGCCGAGCCAGGCCCCGCGGGACCGGGCCCTCGCGGCGGCGCTCGCGTACTCCGCCTATCACGACGGCCGGGCGCTGCCGTCCCTGGACGACGCGCTCGACCGGGTGCCGACCCAGCGGATGCCCGAGCTGGTCGAGCAGCTCGAGATCGTCGCCCCCGGTCTGGTGGCGATGGGCTGACACATTCACCCGAATGCGTGGGCAGAACGACTCAGGGCCCCGCACTCGTAGCCGATCCACCGGGTGTGCCCATGGAAGGGCCACTCGACCCGCATCAAGGAGGAAGATCACGATGGGTCTCTCGGTCAACACCAACGTCGCGGCCATCAACGCGTACCGCAACCTCAGCTCCACCCAGAACTCCCTGTCGAAGTCGCTGGAGAAGCTGTCCTCCGGCTACCGCATCAACCGCGCGGCGGACGACGCTGCCGGTCTGGCCATCTCCGAGGGCCTGCGCTCGCAGGTCAGCGGCCTCACCCAGGCCGCCCGCAACGCCCAGGACGGCATCTCCGTCGTCCAGACCGCTGAGGGTTCGCTCACCGAGGTCCACTCGATCCTGCACCGCATGCGTGACCTGGCGGTCCAGGCGGCCAACGACTCGAACTCCGCCGATGCTCGTACGAACATCGCGACCGAGGCGACGCAGCTCAACAAGGAGCTCACTCGGATCGCCGGTTCGACGAACTTCAACGGCACCACGCTGCTGGACAAGGTCAGCGGTGCCACCGGCGCCACGCTGAGCTTCCAGGTCGGTGCCGACGGTGACTCGGCCAGCCAGATCACGGTCGACCTGTCCTCGGCGAACGTGGCCTCGGTGGCGGACGCGGTGTCCTTCGCCGCGACCTCGACCGGCACCGGGCTGAACCTGTTCAGCGCCGCGTCGGCCCAGGCAGCCATCAAGGCGATCGACGCACAGATCAAGAACGTGTCGACCGCCCGAGCCAACCTCGGTGCCTACCAGAACCGCTTCGAGCACACGATCAACAGCGTGAACGTGGCGGTCGAGAACCTGTCGGCGTCCGAGTCCCGGATCCGTGACACCGACATGGCGTCCGAGATGGTCAACTTCACGAAGTCGCAGATCCTGTCGCAGGCCGGCACGGCGATGCTCGCGCAGGCCAACCAGATCCCCCAGGGTGTCCTCAAGCTCCTGAGCTGAGCACCCTGATCGGATGATGCGTGCATCGGCGGTGGTGGGGTCGTCCCCACCACCGCCGCTGCCGCATCGCGGCACCCCACCGGACGGAAGCAATGAGCAGCTCCTCGCAGATCTCGGGCCTGGTCTCCGGCCTCAACACCGCGGACATCGTGGCGAGCATCATGAAGGTCGAGGCCATCCCGCAGGCCCAGCTGTCGGACAAGAAGTCCGAGCTCTCCCGGGTCGTCGCGGCGCTGCAGTCGCTCAACACCAAGGTCTCCTCGCTCGGGGACGCTGCGGCCGCCGCCGCGAAGCCGGCCTCCTGGAACGCGCTCAAGGCCACCTCGTCGGCCACCTCGGTGACCGCGAACGCACGCTCGTCCGCCACGGCGACCGAGGTGAGCTTCACCGTCGACAGGCTCGCCGCCAGCCAGGTGTCCGTGTCCGGCGCCCTGACCGGCGTCAGCGACCTCACCGGCGGGGCGAGCACCCTCACGCTCAAGGTGGGGAGCACGCTCACCGAGATCTCGACCGACGGCCTGACCTCGGTCGCGGACCTCGCGTCGGCCATCAACTCCTCGGGCGCCGGTGTCGCGGCGACGACGGTCAAGTACACGGCGGACGACGGCTCCACCGCCTACCGTCTGCAGCTCACCGGCCAGACCTCCGGCGGCGCGAACGGCTTCACGCTCTACCAGGGTGACAAGGCGGCCGTCACGGGCGGCACCGCCACCGCGGTCTCCCTCACGACGACGCGCACGGCCCAGGACGCCCAGGTGACCCTGTGGCCGACCAGCGGCCAGTCCCAGAAGGTGACCTCGTCGTCCAACACGTTCGCCGACCTCGTCACCGGGCTCGACGTCACGGTGACCGCCGTCGAGAGCACCCCGGTGACCCTCGGCGTCACCCAGGACACCGCCGCGGTGGCCAAGCTCGGCGCGAACCTGGTCTCCCAGCTCAACCTCGTGCTCGGTGAGATCGCGAGCCAGACGGCCGCCACGACCAAGACCAACGCCGACGGCACCACCTCGGTGGCCGGCGGCGTGCTGTCGAGCAACTTCGGGGTGCGCTCCCTGTCCGAGCAGATCTCCGAGGCGGGTTCCTACGACGTGGACCCGGCGTCGCCCGACACCCCCGGGGTGTCGCCGTCGACGATCGGGATCTCGGTCGACAAGGACGGCACCTTCTCCTTCGACTCGGCCGTCTTCGCCGCCGCCCTCGCCAAGGACCCGGACTCGGTGCAGGCGACGTTGACCTCCATCGCCAACCGCGTCGCCAAGGTCACGACCGCCGCGTCGGACAAGTACGAGGGCACCCTCACCCAGGAGATCACCTCCGACAACACCCAGATCAGCGATCTGGCCGCCAAGATCTCGGACTGGAACTCGGTGCTCGCCACCCGCAGGGACGCGATCGAGGCGCAGTGGGCGTCCCTGGAGACCTCGATGCAGACCCTCAAGTCCCAGCAGAGCTGGCTCACCTCCGCCCTCGGGGCGCTGAACGGGTCCAGCTCGTCCTCCTCGTCGTCCAGCTGACCCACGGAAGGGGCTTCTCGATGTACGACGCACGTTCCACCTACCTGGCCGACTCGGTGGCCACCGTCGGCCCGGCGCGCCTGCTCACCATGCTCTACGACCGCCTCGTGGCCGACCTCGACCGCGGTGTCGAGGCGCTCGAGCGCGGTGACCGGGTCGGTGGCGGCGCGCACCTGGGCCACGCCCGTGACATCGTCACCGAGCTCATCTCCTCGCTCGACGTGGCGGCCTGGGAGGGTGGGCCGCGGCTCATGTCGATCTACGGCTACCTGCTCACCGGGCTCATCGAGTCGGCGGCCACCGGGGACGCGGCCAAGGCCCGGGGCTGCCGGGACGTGGTGCAGCCGCTCGCCGAGGCGTGGCGTGGCGCGGAGGCCTCGCTCGCCGCCTCGGCCCAGGCCACCCGCGCCGCGACGACCTCGCAGGGGGCCGACGAGATCGGCTCCACCATGCTCGGCGTGGCGTGATGCTCACCCTCGAGTGGGACGCCGCCTGGTCGGAGGCGCTCACCGAGCTCGAGATCGACGTGACGACGGCCGAGCGGATGCTCGACAACGACCACCTGCCGTCCGTCGACGAGGTGGCCAGGCTCGTGGCCTGGCGCCCGCCGGCCGACCTCGGGCCGTTGCCGGCCGCGTTGGCCGACCGGGCGCGTGCGCTGCTCGACCGACAGCTCGCCACGGCGGCCGCGATGGGGCGGGCCCTCGTGATGAACCGGCGCCAGCTCGCGGCCGTCGCCGCCCTGGCGCCGACCCCGGCCGCACGGCCGGTCTTCCTCGACATCGAGGGTTGACCCGGCCGCGTCCGGGGCGCGGTCCGGCGGGTCCGCCGGCCGCTGCGGTGTGGTCCTGCCACCGCGTGCGCAGGCGACCGCGTGGAGGCGTTCGACGTCGTTCGTTACCCCCGTGCAGCCACCCCTGTCCAGCCCGTCCAGATGCTGGATGGCCGAGGGGGTGAGAACGTCGGACAACTCGGACGGATCCGGCGTTTGCGCTGGTCCGGGTAGGTGAACGCCTCAGTTCCACACCCTGTCGGACCGATGAGACCCCCGAGCAGGGATCGCTCATCAGGAGGCCACGGACTGGCCGCAGGACACCGGTGTCGGTGGAGGCCTCGATGGGCATGTTCGATTCCGTGACGGCTGTCGCGCTCAGCAGCGCGCTCGACGGCCTCTCCGCGCGCCAGGCGGCGATCGCGGACAACGTCGCCAACCTGCAGACGCCGAACTACCACGCCAAGCGCGTGCAGTTCGAGGACGCCCTCAAGGCCGCCGTGCGGTCCGGCAGCGGTGCGGTGGCTCCGACCACCTCGCGCAGCCTCGAGCCGACGGACACGAACGGCAACAACGTCAACCTCGACACCGAGACCGTGTCGAACATCGACACCAACCTGCGCTACTCGCTCGCGACCCAGGCCGCGAGCCAGCAGTTCGCCCTGCTGCGTACCGCGATGCGGAGCTCCTGATGACCATCTTCGGCGCCCTCGGCGTGGCCGGCAGCGGCATGGACGTCACCCGCAAGTGGCTCGACGCCGTCTCGGACAACATCGCCAACATCAACGACGCCACCTCCACGAGCGAGGACGCGTTCCAGGCTCGGTACATCGAGGCCCGCGAGATCACCTCCGGTGACGGCGGTGTGCAGGTCGCCGGGGCGCGGCTGTCCGGCAAGACCGAGGGCCGCATCGTCTACGACCCCACCAACCCCCTGGCCGACGCCGAGGGCAACGTCAAGATGCCCGACATCGACCTGTCCAGCCAGATGACCCAGCTGATCATGGCCCAGCGTGGCTACCAGGCGAACGCCGCCGTGATCGACCGCGCCAAGTCGGCCTACGAGGCCGCGCTCACCATCGGGAAGGCCTGATGAGCATCCTGCCGGTGGCCGGTGTCACCGCCGTCGCACCCACCACCCCGCTGCAGCAGACCGCCGGTGCGCAGGGCGTCACCGGGACCGGCTTCTCCTCCGTGCTCGGCGGGATGGACCAGCTCCAGCAGCTGCAGTCCACCAGCGACGGGCTCGCCGTCAAGGCGGTCACCGGTGACCTGTCCGACGTGCACGACTACACGATCGCCGCGGCCAAGTCGGCCACCGCGCTCGAGCTCACCGCCGCGCTGCGCAACAAGGCCGTCGAGGCGTTCACCGAGATCATGAGGATGCAGGCCTGATGCCCGCCGCACTGCAGAGCACCGTCGACCGGCTGTCCAACGCGGTCAAGCAGTTCAACGTCGTGCAACGGGTGTTCGCCCTCCTCGCGCTCGCGGCGGTCCTCGTCATCGGGTTCGCGGTCTACTCCTGGGCCACCAAGCCGACCCTCACGCCGCTGTTCTCCGGCCTGTCCGGCAGCGATGCGAGCGCGGTCGTCGACCAGCTCGCCAAGGACGGCGTCAAGTACGAGCTCGCCGACGGTGGCGCGACGGTCATGGTGCCGACCGAGTCGGTCTACTCCGAGCGCATCAAGCTCGCCGCGGCCGGGCTGCCGACCAACGCCGACGGCACCGGGTACTCCCTGCTGGACAAGCTGTCGGCCACCTCGACGCAGTTCCAGCAGCAGACCACCTACCAGCGGGCGATGGAGGGTGAGCTCGCCAAGACCATCGCGTCGATGGACGGGGTCGAGGCCGCCACCGTCAAGCTCGCGATCCCCGCCGACTCGGTCTTCTCCGACCAGAAGAAGGACCCGACCGCCTCGGTGTTCGTCCGCGAGAAGGCCGGTGTCACGCTCGACGCCAACCAGGTGCAGGCGATCGTGCACCTGGTCTCGGCCGGCATCGCCGGGATGAAGACCACCGACGTGTCGGTCGTCGACGCCAACGGCGCGGTGCTGTCCACCGTCGGGGCGACCTCCGGCGCGATGGCCGACCAGCAGACCGGTGACTACGAGTCGAAGATCGAGGCCGCCGTGCACCGGCTGCTCGACCCGCTCGTCGGCGCGAACAACGTGACGGTCACCACGACCGCGCTGCTCAACTACGACCAGTCGCAGAAGACGGTCGAGTCCTACCAGGCCGACCCGACCACACCGCCGCTGGCCAGCTCGACCAAGACCGAGGAGTACACCGGCACCGGCTCCGGCTCGGCCACCGGGGTGCTCGGCCCGGACAACATCGCGGTGCCCGGCGGGACGGGGACGCCCGGCACCGGTGACGGCTCGTACAAGTCGAGCAGCCAGGACCTCACCAACGCCGTCGGCAAGACCACCGAGGTCACGACCGCCGCCCCCGGCACGGTGCAGCGTCAGTCGGTGGCCGTCGCCATCAACTCCACGGCCGGTGCCGCGCTCGACATGACCGCCCTGCAGTCGGCCATCGCGGCCGCCGCCGGGATCGACGCCACCCGCGGCGACACCCTGTCGGTGCAGCGGATGCCGTTCGACACCACGGCCGCCGAGGAGGCCAAGACCGCGCTCGCCGTGGCCGACAAGGAGGCAGCCGCCGCCAAGACGCAGGTCCTCATCAAGGACGGCGCGATCGGCGCGGTCGTGCTGCTCGTGCTCATCGCCCTGCTCGTCATGGGCGCCCGGCGCTCGCGGCGGGCCAAGCGTGAGGCGCTCGACCTGGGAGGTCTGCAGCAGACCAGCGTCGCCGAGCAGCAGCGGCTCGCTCTCGAGGCCGTCGAGAGCGCCGGCCTGCCCGCCCTCGAGCAGGCCGAGCCGCGCGGGCCCGACCCGATCGAGTCCAAGCGCCGGCAGGTCGCCGCCCTGGCGGACGAGCAGCCCGGTGAGGTCGCCGACCTGCTGCGTGGCTGGTTGGCCGAGTCCGGTCAGCGTCGATGAGCGGGCTCACCGGGCCGCAGAAGGCGGCCACCCTGCTGCTCCAGCTGGGGCGCGACCGGGCCGCCCGCGTCATGGCCCAGCTCGACGTCTCCGAGATGGAGGAGCTCACCGCCGAGATCCTGCGCCTCGACCGGGTCGACCAGTCGGTCGCCGACGACGTGCTCGAGGAGTTCTACGACGTCTCCGCCGTCGGCCCCGGCTTGGGCGGCGGCGCCAACCTCGCCCAGCACCTGCTCGAGGCCTCGCTCGGCCACGACCAGGCCGCCGACATGATGGAGCGGCTGCGCACCCACCTGGCCGGCGACCCGTTCGAGTTCATGCGCCAGGCCGACGGGCGCCAGGTCGTCTCGCTGCTGTCCGGTGAGCACCCGCAGACCATCGCCCTCGTGCTCGCGCACCTGCGGCCCGAGCAGGCCTCGGCGATCCTGGCCGGTCTGCCGCCGACCGAGCAGGGCGACATCGCGCACCGCATCGCCCTCATGGAGCGCGCCGCGCCCGACCTCGTCCAGGTGGTGGCCGAGAGCCTGCAGCGCAAGGCCTCCACGGTGCTCGCCCCGCGCGAGATGGCGGCCGTCGGCGGTGTGCAGCCGCTGGTGGAGATCATCAACCGGGCCGACCCGACCACCGAGAAGCTCATCCTCGAAGGCCTGCAGGACCGCGACGAGAAGCTCGCCGAGGAGGTCCGCGCCCTCATGTTCGTCTTCGCCGACATCGTGCTGCTCGAGGACCGCGCCATGCAGCTCGTGCTGCGCAACGTCGAGACCGGCGAGCTGGCCCTGGCGATGAAGGGGGCCAGCCAGCCGGTGCAGGACAAGATCCTCACCAACCTGTCCGAACGCGCCCGCGACAACCTGGTCGAGGAGATCGACCTGCTCGGCCCGGTGCGCATGTCGCAGGTCGAGGAGGCCCGTTCGCAGATCGTGCAGGGCATCCGGCGGCTCGAGGAGTCCGGCCAGATCACCATCCGACGGGACACGGACGATGAGTACGTCGCCTGACGGCTTCACGCCGCTGCTGGCGTCGGCCCCCGTGGTGCCGACCCAGCGGCGCGAGGCGCTGCCCGCGTTCCCGACGGTGACCGCCTACCGCGGCCACACGGCCGTCGCCCCCCAGTTCCTGCCGCTGGTCGAGCCGGGGGTGCAGGACCCGGCCGCGCAGCGGGCCCTCGACCGGGCCCGGGCCGCGGGTTTCGCCGCCGGGTACGCCGCCGGTGCGCGGCGCGCGGCCGACGAGGCGCAGCTGCAGGCCGAACGGGCCCGCGCGGCGCTCGCCGACCAGCAGGCGGCGCTCACCGCCGAGAACGCCCGGCTCGTGACCGTCCTGGCCGCAGCTGCGCAGGCGCTGTCCGCTCGGCAGGCCCCCGTGCTGGCGCAGGTCGAGCAGCACCTGCACCTCGCGGCCGTCGAGCTGGCCAAGGCCGTGCTGGGCGTCGAGCTGTCCGACGCCGCCACGTCCGCCCGTGCGGCGCTCGCCCGCGCGCTGTCCGGTGCGCACCCGGACGAGGTCACCGTCCGGCTGCACCCGCGCGACGCCGCCGTGCTCGCCGGCTCGGTCCCGGCGGGCGTCACGGTCGTCCCGGACGCGTCCCTGGCCCCGGGTGACGCGGTGGCCGAGCACGCCGAGGGCGCCCTGGACGCGCGTATCGACGCCGCGCTGGCCCGGGCCCGTGCCGTGCTCGCCGAGACGGGTGAGCGCTGATGAGCACGCTCGACGCGCCGCGCACGCCCTGGCAGCGCGCCCTGGCCGCGACCGCCCCCGAACCCGTGGGCCGGGTGCGCTCGGTGGTCGGGCTCACCATCGACGTGGTCGGCACGGGTGCCGCCGTGGGCGGTCTGCTCACCGTCGGTGAGGGCGAGGCGGCCGTGCTGGCCGAGGTCGTCGCCACCGGTGAGGGCACCGTGCGGTGCATGCCGCTCGGCCCGGTCACGGGGCTGCGGGCCGGCACCCCGGTGCGCCCGCGCGGCGAGGGGCTGCGGGTCCCCGTCGGCGACGGGCTGCTCGGCCGGGTGGTCGACGGGCTGGGCCGGCCGATGGACGGCAAGGGCCCGCTGCGCGACGTCACGTGGCGCTCGATCGAGGGGCACGCCCCGCACCCGCTGGAGCGCAGCCGGGTGGCCGCCCCGCTCGACCTGGGCGTGCGCGTGCTCGACACCCTCGTCACCGTCGGCCAGGGGCAGCGCATCGGGCTGTTCGCCGGGTCCGGCGTCGGCAAGTCGTCGCTGCTGTCGATGATCGCGCGCGGCACCGACGCCGAGGTGTCGGTGATCGCGCTGGTCGGCGAGCGTGGCCGTGAGGTGCGCGAGTTCCTCGAGGACGACCTGGGCCCGGCGGGCCTGGCCCGGTCGGTGGTCGTCGTGGCCACCTCCGACCAGCCGCCGCTGGTGCGGCTGCGCTCGGCGTTCGTCGCCACCCGCATCGCCGAGCACCTGCGCGACCAGGGCCGCAACGCCGTGCTCATGATGGACTCGCTCACCCGCGTGGCCATGGCCCAGCGCGAGATCGGGCTGTCCGTCGGCGAGCCGCCGGCCACCCGCGGCTACCCGCCGAGCACGTTCGCGCTGCTCGCCCAGCTGCTGGAGCGGGCCGGCACCGGGCCGACGGGGTCGGTCACCGGCATCTACACCGTCCTGGTGGACGGCGACGACCACAACGAGCCGATCGCCGACGCGGCCCGGTCCATCCTCGACGGGCACGTCGTGCTCGACCGTGCGCTCGCCGTGGCCGGCCACTACCCGGCCGTCGACGCGCTCGGCTCGATCAGCCGCGTCGCCTCGAGGGTGACCACCCCCGCGCAGCGGCAGGCGGCGCGTCGGCTGCGGGCCGTCATGGCGGCCCGCCGGCAGGCCGCCGACCTGCTCGACGTCGGCGCCTACGTCGCCGGCTCGAACCCGATGGTCGACGCCGCCGTGGCGCACGGTGACGCGATCAACGCCTTCCTGCGCCAGGGCATGGACGACCCGGCCCCCGCGGCCCGCTCGTGGGAGCAGCTGGACGCCCTGGTCAGCGTGCTGGGGGTGGCCGCATGAGCCGCAAGTTCGGGCTGGCCGGTCTGCTGCGGGTGCGCAGCATCCAGGAGGACCGGGCCGCCGGTGCGCTGGCTGCGGCCCACCGCACCGAGCAGACGGCGCGGGAGCGGGCCGCTGCGACCGCGCGGGCGCTCGGCGCCCAGGTCACCGCACCGGTCGCCGACCCGGCGACCTGGCAGGCCGCCGTGGCCGCCCGTGCCGCGCTGTCGGGTCTGCTCCTCGAGCGCGAGGCCGACGAGGTCGCCGCCGCGCAGGTCACCGCCGAGCGCACCGTGCAGTGGTCGGCCGCCCGGCAGGCCACCCGCAGCGTCGAACGGCTGGCCGAGCGGCACGCCCAGACCGTGCGGGTCGAGGACGAGCGGGCCGAGCAGAAGGTGCTCGACGAGGTCGCCTCGCGCACGCCGGTGGTGCAGCCGTGAACGGCGCGCTGGGCGTGGAGGGCATCCGGTCGCGGGTGGCCGAGCTGGCCTCGCTCGTCGACCCGAACGCCGCCGCGAAGGCGTCGTCCTCGTCGGCGGACTTCGCCTCGCTGCTCGCCGCCGCCCAGCAGCAGGGCACGGGGGACAGCGACCTGCTGCAGTCGCTCGGCCTGTCGGGGACGGGCCTGTCGGGAACGGGTCTGGACGGCACCAGCGGCACCGGCTCGGCCGGGCTGGCGGCGCTGCTGCGCAGGCTCGCCGAGGGGCGCACCTCCTCCTCGACCGGCGCAGGCACCGATATCTCCGGCGGCACGGCCACCGCCCAGGACCTCATCGCGACGGCGTCGAGATACACCGGGGTGCCCTACGTGTGGGGCGGTGAGCAGCTGTCCGAGGGCGGCCTGGACTGCTCCGGTCTCGTGCTCCGCTCGCTCACCGACCTCGGCGTCACCAAGGTCACCGACGTGCCGCGCACCGCACGCGCCCAGCAGCAGCTGGGCACCAAGGTCGACTCGCTCGACCAGGCGCTGCCCGGCGACCTGCTCGTGTTCAACGGCGGTACCCACATCGCCATCTACCTAGGGGACGGCAAGATGATCGACGCGCCCAAGCCCGGCGGCACCGTCGGGGTGCACCGCGTGTACGCCGAACCGACGAACATCCGACGCGTGCTGCCGCAGGCGGGCGCCGCCGGGTCGGGCGGCACCGCGGTGAGCCCGGTCACCACGGCCACCGCGCAGCGCACCGCGCTCGCGCTGCTCGCAGGGCAGCGGTCATGACCGCCGTCACCGC
>NZ_VWSD01000388.1 GCF_009829685.1 Cellulomonas citrea | reverse complement strand
GCACCGCCACCTCAAGCTGGCCCCGCGCGACGACCTGATCGCGCCCGATCTGGCGACATTCCTCGCCTTCGACGATGCGGGGTTCCGGCAGTTCTTCTCGGGCTCGCCGATCAAGCGGATCGGGCGCGACCGGTTCGTGCGCAACTGCCTCTATGCGGCGGGCAATAGCGGCGATGCGCAGTTCGTGCCGCAGGTGGAAACGCTCGCGAACAATCCCGACCCGGTGGTGGCGGACGCCGCGCGATGGGCGCTGGTCAGGCTGCGCCCATCTCCTTGAGCTGAACTTCGGCGTCGGCCAGCAGTTCGGGCGCGATCTCGGCCCGGTCCATCACCAGCTTGCGTCCCTGGACATAGTCCTTGGTGCTGTTGACGCACTCGAGCGCGATGATCTTGCCTTCCTTCAGGTAGAGCACGCTGACCTTGCCCGCTGCGGGGTCGCCGCGCAGCACCGTCGCATCGAAACCCAGCGATATGCCCACAGCCTGCAGGCGCAGATCGTACTGGTTCGACCAGAACCAGGGCACGTCTTCGTAA
>NZ_VWSD01000387.1 GCF_009829685.1 Cellulomonas citrea | reverse complement strand
TCATCGCTGACCTCGGCCACGACTCGAGTGGTGGCCTTGCTGTCGGCGGCATACTTCTCGTCATAGGTGTAGAAGGTATCGCCTGCGCAGATCACCTCGCCCGGCAGGGTGGCGACCGTTTCGCCGCGATATTGATAGACGGCGACTTCCAGTTCCCGCGCCTGAATGGTTTTCTCCACCACCACATAGGGCGAATATTGAAAGGCATCGGCCAAAATGGCGGGGATCTGCTCTGAATCATCGACCCGATAGCAGCCCACCGAGGAGCCTTGGGAGGCGGCCTTAACGAAAACTGAGCCCCACTTGGCCAGCGCCTCTGTGGTCTGGGCAATCGCCTGCTCGTCCAGTTGACTTAGGAATAGGTATGGCGTGTTGGGGATCCCCAGGGCGCTAAACCACATCTTGGCGGTGATCTTGTTGAAACAGTTGCGCGAACCTTCGTCGTCGCAGCCGCAATAGGGCAGGTTTATGAGTTCGAAATAGGACTGAATGTCGCCTGTCTCGCCAGGGTAGCCGTGAATACAGGGGATCACA
>NZ_VWSD01000386.1 GCF_009829685.1 Cellulomonas citrea | reverse complement strand
CAAAAGGCGCATGTAGTCGTGGATCTCGGTGACGGTGCCGACGGTCGAGCGCGGGTTGCGGCTGGTGGTCTTCTGCTCGATGGAGATGGCCGGCGACAGCCCCTCGATCAGGTCGACATCCGGCTTGGACATCAGCTCCAGGAATTGGCGCGCATAGGCCGACAGGCTCTCGACATAGCGGCGCTGGCCCTCGGCGTAGATGGTGTCGAAGGCGAGGGAGGATTTCCCGGAACCTGACAGGCCGGTGAAGACGACCAGTTTGTCGCGCGGAATGGCGAGGTCGATATTCTTGAGATTGTGCTCGCGCGCGCCGCGAATCGTAATGGCCCGCGAGTTCGATCCGGCTGACGGTTTGCGGTTTGCCTTGATCACTTCATCCATAAGGGAGTTCCGGTAGCGCGTGGTGCGCAGCTAGAGCGCTGTTCCGGAAAACGCGATGACCGTTCGCCGGCTCTCATTCTCGATCAGATTCTTGTCCGCAGAACATAGTGAGAACGCGGCTGAATTTCCAGCCCTGTTCGCGATCCATCAACTG
>NZ_VWSD01000385.1 GCF_009829685.1 Cellulomonas citrea | reverse complement strand
GAAGCTCCCTTTCCTCGCGCGCGCCGGAGGTGGGTGCATTGATCGAGGCGAAGCGGCCGCCGCTCTCGTGATCTAAGGTCCAGACGTCGGGCGGAGTATAGGTGGGATCGGCCAAGGGGTTCTCCTTCACTTGGTTGCAGTGGCTAGGTCACCGCTCCATTCGTCGCAAGGTGGGGAACCGTGACACACGTCCCACTGTTCTTCACTTCGCCATGACGAAGCTCATCTATGTCGACGACGACCTGCCAGGTATCTCGCGCAAGCGTGCGGGGAAGGGATGGGCCTATTACGATCCGCAGGGGAAGCTGATCCGCGACCGGCAGGAGAAGCTCCGCCTCAATGCGATCGCGCTGCCGCCGGCCTATGTCGATGCCTGGTTCTGTCCCGCACCCAATGGCCACATCCTTGCCACAGGGATCGATGCCAAGGGGCGCAAACAGTATCGCTACCACCCCGATTTCCGCGCACAGCGCGAAGGCGAGAAGTTCGACAGCTGCATCGCTTTCGGCAAGCTGCTGCCGCTGGTCCGCAAGCGGGTC
>NZ_VWSD01000384.1 GCF_009829685.1 Cellulomonas citrea | reverse complement strand
CGCGGTCGCCGCGCACCGGGTACGGCAACGCGTCGAGCGCGGTGAGCCAGCCGCGGTCCTTCGGTCCGTCCGCGCCGGCGGTCGCGGTCGCCGGGAACACCCCGTCGACCAGTCCCGGCACGGCGACCACGTCCCACTCGAGGCCCTTGGCGGCGTGCACGGTGCACACCTGGACCGCGCGCGGGTCGGGCGCGGCGACCGGTGCGTCGAGGCCGCGCTCGTGCTCGTCGGCGGCCTGCACCCAGGCGAGGAAGGCACCGAGCGAGGCCTGGTCACCGGACCCGGCGAACTCCTCGACGACGTCGGCGAAGGCGTCGAGGTGGGCGCGGGCCGCCGCCGGGTCGAGCTCGGGGTGCGCGGCCACCACCTCGATGTCCAGGTCGAGGAGGCGCTCGGCCTCCTCGACCAGCTCGGGCAGCGCGAGCCGGGTGCGCGAGCGCAGCACCGCGAGCGTGCGGCCGAGGTCGGTGAGCCGGCGTCGTCCCAGGTCGGTGAGCCGGCGACCGCGGTGGCTCACCCAGCCGGCGGGCGGCAGCCGGTC
>NZ_VWSD01000383.1 GCF_009829685.1 Cellulomonas citrea | reverse complement strand
AGTCAGATTCGTTACCATCTTTGTAAAGATCGGCTTCGCTCAGCAGAGATACTGCGCTTGAGGTCAGCGCCGTTGGTGCCGTAGTCGTGCTGCCAGGAGCATCCAGATCGACATGGATCGAGCCCGTTGAGGTATCGCCGTCACTATCGGTGACATCGACCGTAAAGTTGAGATCAACATCGACGGTAGAGCTGACAATGTTTTCCGCCGACGTACCGGTAAACTGGAAGTTGGCATGCCCACCTTGCTCACTGGTGGACACTTCGATATAGCTAATTTCGCCAAGATTCCCAATGGTCTGTCCGCTGGTAATATCGCCTTCGCCCAGCAAGTTGCCATTAGCATCATAGGCCTTGAAATGGATATAGGTGGCACCGCTAAAGTTGATCGAAGCCGAGGCTACCTCATTGGCGTAATCAATAATGAGTGCTTCGCCTTGATCGACCCAGGCGTTTTGTGCGCCAAAGCCATTGGTGTTGCCGTTGACGGTACTTGCTATGCTGCCTGATGTAGACGTTAAAGTGAATGCAATGTCATTCGGA
>NZ_VWSD01000382.1 GCF_009829685.1 Cellulomonas citrea | reverse complement strand
CGGCACCACGCACCACGCGCCGGAGGCGCACGTCGACGCGCCGTCGTCGACGACCCCGCACCCGTCGACGCCCGACGAGGTCGAGCCCGGCCCGGCCCCGGGCGCCGCGCGGCCGTCGGCCGTCGTCCCCGCGCCGGCGCCCGCCGCTCCTGCGCCGCCCGCCCCGGCCCCCGCCCCCGTCCCCGGTGCGACGCGTCACGCTCTCGACACCGAGATGCTGCGCCGGCGCTGGCCGGAGGTGCTCGAGCAGGCGCGGGCGCTGCGCAAGGCGACGTACGCCCTGGTCCAGGACAACGGGCTGCCGCTGTCGCTCGACGACACGACGCTGCGCCTCGGCTTCACGCTGCCGGGCCTGGCGGCGGCGTTCAAGGGCAGCCAGCACGCCGAGGTCATCGCGCGGGCGCTGCGCGAGACGCTGGGGCTGGAGGTCCGCGTCGAGGCCGTGCTCAGCGAGCCCGAGGCGGCGCCGTCCCCGACGACGGCGGGTTCGGGCCCATCGATGCCGACCAAGGCGCAGGCCGAGGCGTCCTGGGAGGTGCCCG
>NZ_VWSD01000381.1 GCF_009829685.1 Cellulomonas citrea | reverse complement strand
CGCGGCTGACCTTGGGATTGGTCGTGAGCAGCTTGAGCTCGTCCGATTCGGCGAGACCGGCCTCGAGTTTATCGAGGTCCGATTCGACCGCGGTGACGGTCCCGTTCTCGCTAGCGAGGTCGAACAGGGCCGATGCATAACGGCCTGCCAGGCTAGCCTGAATACCGGCGGAAATATCCACGCGTTTGAGGTCCTCTTGGGTCCGGAAAGAAAGTCGTATCGACCGCACCGATGGAATGGCGAAACAGAGTCGCCCCGGCAGGGTCGGCGCGCGCCTAGCAAAGCCCCTTCGCACTTGCAATCCGACTCCGCGGCGTAATCATTGAACGATCGGCCAATGCGCCAAAAACTCGTGCCGGATCGAAATGCGCTGCATCACGCTGAGCGGGGAAGCGCTGGCGGTTTAAGTCGCCCTCGGCCCGGTCCCTTAGCCGACCTCCTGCCCCGTCATTGCGAGCGGCGCAGCCGCGCGGCAATCCATAGTGCGTGCCAGCCATTTGCCACTGGGCGATGGATTGCCGCGTCGCCTGCGGCTCCTCGCAATGACGAG
>NZ_VWSD01000380.1 GCF_009829685.1 Cellulomonas citrea | reverse complement strand
CGCGTCAGCGAGATCGCCAACACGGTCTCCGATAATGCCGGACGCGTTTCGAACGGCATGGACGAGGCAAATGTCTATGAGATCTTCGCCGGCGCCTGCGTGATCGGCAACTCCATCGACTTTCAGCCCAAGGGCCGCGTGGTGCTCTCCTCGCTACAGGAAAACGGACGGAAGGGCGGCAACAAGGGCCAGAAAATCGAATGGCAGCGTTGCTGGGGCGACAAGGCCGTGGGCTCGCAGTACGGCAACGAAGGCAAGGGAAAGACCGACGGCTCATTGCCCGATGGCATGGGCGCCGCAGGCCGTCAGATCATGTCGCTGAAAGGCAATGCGGTGATGTTTGTGGAAGTGTCCTACGACTACAGTCCGCTGTTCCTCAACGGCGTCATCAAGGCACACACGATCCGCTACGAAACCGCGTTCAACGTCCGCGATTCGCGCAATCGCACGATTTCCAATGCGCAGGGCCTGACCCGGATGTCCTGCTGACGACCAAAACAAATAGCCTTGGATATCTAGCCGTGGAATGCGAGAATTCTGTTGTGGCGGGT
>NZ_VWSD01000379.1 GCF_009829685.1 Cellulomonas citrea | reverse complement strand
AACCTATGGTTCGGACGCGATCGCCGGCGTGGCCAACTTCATCACGAAGAAGGGTTTTTCGGGCGTCGAGTTGCAAGGCGACTACGAATTCGTCGACGGATCGGACGGCAACTGGTCCAGTTCGATCCTTGTCGGCGGCAACTTCGGCGACGTAAACCTGATGGCCGGCCTTGGCTGGCAACATCGCTCCGAGCTTCCGACGACAGAGCGCGATTACGGTTTCCAGCCGTATTCGGTGAATCCCTCCGCCTGGTCGGCGCTGGGCACGCCGGGCCTGTTCGTCATTCCGGCAAGTGCTGGAGGCATCGTGCTGGACTCCCTGCCAGCCGGCCTGGCTGTTCAGCCCGATGTCGGGTGCGATGCGCTTGGCGGCGTGCAGGACACCATCCTTTGCCGCTTCAGCTTCATTCCGTTCGACAACCTCATCGAGGATACGGATCGCTACCAGGGTTACCTGCAAGCCGACGTCGACTTGAGCGATACGTTCCGGTTCCACGGCGAATTCAGCTACGCGCGGACGGATATGGACTCGATTGGGAGTTCGCCCGGCT
>NZ_VWSD01000037.1 GCF_009829685.1 Cellulomonas citrea | reverse complement strand
CGTGGACGCCGCCGCGCACCACGCCCTCGCCCGTGAGGTCGCGGCGCGCTCGGCCGTGCTGCTCAAGAACGACGGGCTGCTGCCGCTCGCGGCGGGGACCCGGGTCGCCGTCATCGGCGACTTCGCGCGCACGCCGCGCTACCAGGGCGCCGGTTCGTCCACGGTGAACCCGACCCGGCTCGACTCGGTGCTCGACGTCATCGGGGACTCCGGGCTGGCGATGACCGCCTTCGCCCCGGGGTTCCGGCGGGACGGCACCCCCGACGCCGCCCTGCTCGCCGACGCGGTCGAGGCCGCCCGCGGCGCCGACGTCGTGCTCCTGTTCCTGGGCCTGGACGAGATCGCCGAGTCCGAGGGCATGGAGCGTGCGCGCCTCACCCTGCACCCGGCGCAGGTCGACGTGCTCACCGCGGTGGCCGCGGCGAACCCCGCGGTCGTCGTCGTGCTGGCCGGCGGCGGTGTCATCGAGACGCCGTGGCTCGGTTCGGCGCAGGCGCTCGTGCACGGCTTCCTCGGTGGCCAGGCCGGTGCCGGTGGCGTGCTCGACGTGCTCACCGGTGCCGTCAACCCGTCGGGTCGGCTCGCCGAGACGGTGCCGTTCACGCTCGCCGACACCCCGACGGCCGCATGGTTCCCCGCGACGGGGCGCACGGCCGAGTACCGCGAGGGCCTCTACGTCGGCTACCGCTACTACGCGACGGCGCAGGTGCCGGTCGCGTTCCCGTTCGGCTTCGGCCTGTCGTACACGACCTTCGCGCACTCGGACCTGGTCGCCACGGCGGACGTGGCGAGCCTCACCGTGACGAACACGGGCGCGGTCACGGGCGCCGACGTCGTCCAGGTGTACGTGCGACGCGAGACGCCGGGGGTGCACCGGCCCCGCCTCACCCTGGCTGGCTTCGCCCGCGTCGAGCTCGCGCCGGGGGAGTCCACCACGGTGACGGTTCCGCTCGGCGACGCCGCGTTCCGGCACTGGGACGTCGTGACCGAGGCGTGGCAGGTCGAGCAGGGCACGTGGTCCGTGCTCGCCGGCGCCCACGTCGAGGACCTGCCGCTGGTGGCGCAGGTCACGGTCACCGGAACCGTGCCACCCCGGACCGAGGAGGGGCTGCCCGCCTGCTACCGCACGGGCGAGGTGCGCGGCGCCACGCAGGAGGACTTCGCGGCGCTGCTCGGTCGCCCCGTGCCCTCGGACGGCTGGTCCGGTCCGCTCGGGGTGAACGACGCGCTGTTCCGGATGGCCGACGCGCGTTCGCCGCTGGCCCGGTTCGGCTACCGCGTGCTGGCCTCGCGCCGCGATGCCGCCGACCGCAAGGGGACGCCCGATCTCAACGTGCTGTTCCTGCTCAACATGCCGTTCCGGGCCATGGGGAAGATGGCGAACGGCATGGTCGACGGCGACACCGTCGACGGTGTGCTCGAGATCGTCAACGGGCACTTCTTCACCGGCTTGGGCGCCACCGTCGGGGCCTTCGTCCGCAACTGGCGGGCCAACCGCCGCACCGCCCGCGCCCTGCGTGGCGGGGCCTGACCCACCGACCCGGAGAGACATCGATCATGCTCACCCGCCTGCGCGCCGCCTGGCGCTCGTTCGCCACGAAGCACCCCGGCGTCGCTCAGTTCCTCGTCTTCTTCATGCTGAGCAACGGCGTGACGGCCCTCCAGCTCGCCATGATGCCGGCCATCAAGTGGCTGTTCGGGATGACCTCGCTGGTCGACACCTCGTTCCAGGTGTGGCCCGTCGGGTCGAACGTGGACGGCTCCCAGTACTACGTGTTCGACTACGCGGCGGGCGCCCTGCCGGCCGGTGGCGGCGGGCTGGCATACTTCCTCGCCGTGCAGATCACCTTGCTGGTCGCACAGGTGATCAACTTCTTCGCCCAGCGGAACATCACGTTCAAGTCGAACTCCTCGATCGGCCGGGCGGCCCTGTGGTACGCCATCGCCTACGTCGCGATCACGCTGCTCGCGGCCGCCGCCCAGGGCCTGTACAAGGCCCCGATCTACGAGCTCTTCATCGACACCTGGGGCATGGGCGGAGCCGGCGAGACGCTCGCTGACGTCGTCACGATGATCATCAACTCCGCGATCTCGTTCTGGGTCTTCTTCCCGATCTTCAAGGTCATCTTCAAGCAGACGCCGGTCGAGGGCGCGGCCGCCGCGGAGGTCGTGGCGCCATGACCCTGCTCACGGTGGTCGTGCCCGCATACAACGCGCAGGAGTACCTGCGTCGGGCGCTCGACTCCGTGGTCGGCTTCGGCCACGAGGTCGAGATCGTCGTGGTGGACGACGGCTCCACCGATGCGACGGCTGCCGTCGCGCAGGAGTACGTCGACCGGTACGCCGGCCAGGTGCACCTGGTGAGCAAGCCGAACGGCGGCCACGGCTCGGCGATCAACACCGGGCTCGACCTGGCCACCGGCCGGTACTTCAAGGTGGTCGACGCCGACGACTGGCTGGACCGCGACGCGCTCGCCGAGGTGCTCGCCACGCTGCGCACGCTGTCGGACGGGGAGCAGCCGCTGGACCTGCTCGTCTCGAACTTCGTCTACGAGAAGGTCGGCAAGCGCACCAAGACGGCGGTGCGCTACACCGGGGCGCTGCCCCGGGGCCGGGTGCTCACCTGGAGCCGGACCCGCCGTTTCGCCAAGCGGCAGTACCTCATGATGCATGCGCTGACCTATCGGACGGCGCTGCTGCGCGAGGTCGGTCTGCGGCTGCCCGAGCACACGTTCTACGTCGACAACCTCTACGCGCTCGTGCCGCTGCACCGCGTGCAGACCCTCTACTACCTCGACGTGGACCTGTACCGGTACTACATCGGGCGGCCCGACCAGTCGGTGCAGGAGTCGGTGATGCTGCGCCGGATGGACCAGCAGCTGCGGGTCAACCTGCTCATGCTCCAGCACGTCGCGCAGACCCGGGTGCGGGACCGCCGGCTGCGCCGCTACCTGCTGCACTACCTCGAGATCATCTGCGCGGTGTCCTCCATCCTGCTCATCCGCGACGGCACCCCCGCGAGCCTGGCCGACAAGGACCGGCTCTGGGCCGAGCTGCGTGCGGCGGACCCGTGGATGTACCGGCGGGTGCGCTGGTCGGTGCTGGGGCAGGTCTCCAACCTGCCCGGCCCGGCCGGGCGGCGGGCGTCGATCCTGGCCTACCGCGTCGCGCAGCGGGCGATCGGGTTCAGCTGAGGTCGGGGGCATGAACCCCGTCGGGTGAGATACCCCCCGGGGTATACTGGCTGTCGCCCGGACAGCCCACGTCGAGGACCCGCCACGCCATGCACGACGCCGTCGCCCTCACGCTGCTCGGGGCCTTCCTCGGCGGGCTCGTCTCGTTCCTGTCGCCGTGCGTCCTGCCGGTCATCCCCGCCTACGTCTCCGTGGTCACCGGGCTCAACGCCACGTCCGTGCTGCAGGGCGGGCGTGCGCACCTGCGCCAGGTGCTGGTGACGTCCCTCGGCTTCGTGCTCGGCTTCAGCTCGGTGTTCGTCCTGCTCGGGCTCTCGGTCACGGTGGTGGGCCGGTCGCTGCTGGGGCACCGCGAGCTGCTCACCAGGCTCTCGGGGCTCGTCGTGCTCGCGATGGCGCTGTTCATCCTCGCCTCGCTCGTCCTCAAGGCCCCGTGGGTCTACCGCGAGCAACGCTGGCACCCGTCGCTGGAGCGGTTCGGGCCGTTCGCGGCGCCCGTGGCCGGTATCGCGTTCGGGTTCGGCTGGACCCCGTGCATCGGACCGGTGCTCACCAGCGTCCTCGCCGTCGCGGCCGGCAGCGGCGACGTGGGCCGCGGTGCCGCGATGCTCGTCGCCTACTCCGCCGGGCTGGCGGTGCCGTTCCTCGCCGCCGCCCTCGCGCTCGACCGGGTCGCCGGTGCGTTCAACCTCGTCAAGCGGCACTTCCTGGCCCTCACGGTGACCTCGGCGCTCGTGCTCGCGGCATTCGGCATCTTGCTCGCCCTCAACCGCATGTCCCTCGTCACCACCCTCACCCAGTCCTTCCTGTCCAGCGTGGGCCTCGGAGGCCTGCTCGGGCTCGGCTGAGTCGAAAGGCACCTTCATGGCAACGACCAAGCGCCAGACCGGCGCCGAGCAGATGGAGGCCGCACGAGCCCGCCGGGCGCAGGAGAAGGCGCGCGCCGCACGGCAGCGCACGGTGAAGATCGCCGTCGTGAGCGCAGCGGCCGTCCTGGTGCTCGGCGGTGTCGCGGCGGTGGCGCTCACCAGCTCGGGCGGCAGCCCGACGGCCGACGCCTCCGGCACCCAGTACGTCGCGGCCAAGGACTCGTTCCGGCTGCCGGGCCTGCTCGACGACCAGCCGGTCAGCCTCGCCGAGTTCGCCGGGAAGCCCGTCGTCGTCAACTTCTTCGCCTCCTGGTGCGTCTACTGCAACGAGGAGCTGCCCGGCTTCGTCCAGGTCGCCAAGGCCACCACGGGCACGGTGAGCTTCGTCGGCGTCGACACCTCGGACTCCGGCGACGGCGCCGCGATGGCGACCCGGTTCGACCTGCCCGGCGCCGGCTTCGCCCTGGCCAGGGACATCGGTGGCAACCCGCCCAGCCAGCTGTGGTCGTCCTTCTCCTCCCAAGGGTTGCCCGTCACGGCCTTCTACGACGCCACCGGCACACTCGTCGACTTCGCCGGCGGGATGCTCACCCAGCCGCAGCTCGAGCAGCGGATCAAGGCCAACTTCGGCGTCGACGTCTCGGCCCCCGACGCGGCCGCGCTCGGCTCACCGGTCATCCCGCTCATCCCGCAGGGCGCGTACGAGCTGCTCCGCACCCACGCGGACGACCCGACGTTCGTCCCGATCGACCTGCGGCCTGCGGCCGACTTCGCGACGGGCCACCTGGCCGGCGCCCTCGACCTCGCGCTCACCGCGGCCGATCTCGCCGCAGCGAACGGCCTCGACAAGACGGCCAGCTACGTCGTCTACGACGCCACCGGGTCCGGCTCGACCGCGGTGGCCGACGCCCTGCACGCCGCCGGGTTCACGCACGTCTACGAGATCCAGGGCGGGTACGCCGCCTGGAGCCAGCAGGGCCTGCCGACGACGAAGTGACGGGGGGCGGGCCGGGCGACTCCCACGGCCCGACGTCGAGCCGACGCTTAGGGTCCAAGCAGTGCTGCCGGGATGACGGCGATCCCGTCGGGGCGTCGGTAGGCGGCCGGCCCCGTGGCGATGACCGCTGCATCGAGCAGATCGTCGCCGACCTCGTCTCGAAGCCAGTGCAGGTGGCGGACGTCCTCGTCGCCTGCGGTCGCCGCAAGCTTGACCTCCAGTGCGACCATGCGTCCGTCGTCCCTCGTGACGATCAGGTCGATCTCGTGGTCGCCGCGGTGCGTGCGTAGGTGGCTGACCCGCGCGCCGGCGGCTTCGGCGTAGGTCCGTACGGACAGGGTGACGAGACTCTCGAAGAGGGCGCCGAGGAGTGTGCCGTCACGGGGGACCGGCGCTCCGTCCGGGTTCGGGCTGTCCAGCAGTGCGCCGGCGCCGACGCCGAGGAGTCGGGCCGCGAGAGCGGGATCGGCGAGGTGATGCTTGGGTGCCTGTCCGAGCGAGGCCATGGGTGAGCGAGATCCGGTCCATGCCGGCACGGCGTCAAGGATCCACATCCGATCAAGCGTCTCGCGGTAGGCGATCGTGGTGGTCTTGGCGGGCTTGTCGCCCTGTCCTGCAGTCGACGCGTCGAGGATCGCGTTGTAGGACGCCGTCGTCGATGTCGCGGCCGCGTACGCCGTCAGCCATGCGCGCAGCGTGCGCGGTCGACGCACGACGTGTCCCAGCTCGGCGAAGTCGCGCTCGACGATCGCGTCGAGGTAGCCGGTCAGGCCGGCGGGGCGCGCCTGCGCGGGCAGGGCGCGCAGCCCGGGAAAGCCGCTGGCGACGATCTCCTCGGCGTACTGCGCCAGCCCGATGGCGCTCTCGCCCCCGATCGGCGGTCGTGCGCCGGAGAGCAGGCCCTCGAGCGACACGGTGGGGTCGACGAGCCCGCGCTCGGCGAGGCTCATGGGGCGCAGTCGCAGCCGGACGATTCGTCCGGCGCCGGTGTGGGTCGGTGCCGTGGTGGGCGTTGCAGAACCGGTGAGCAGGTAGGAGCCGGGCGGCACGCCGGCGTCGACGGCGCGGCGAACCTGGTCCCAGACAGCCGGGTACAGCTGCCACTCGTCGATCAGCAGCGGCTTGGAGAGGCGGGCGAGTCGGTCGCGGTCGGCCTCGAGGAGCACTCGCTCGGTCGGGTCGTCGAGTGCGAGGACAGTGGTTGCGCGCCGAGAAGCCGTGGCGGTCTTCCCGACGGCCTTGGGACCGTCGATGACCACGGCCGGCAGTCCGGTGAGGAGTCTGTCCAGCTGGTGGTCGAGGACTCGATGCACGTAGGCCACGGCCAAACACTACCGTCTCGCGGACTTATACGCTCCCGATTCGCTGACTTAAACGCTACCGTTACGCGCTCCGCACACTGCTTCTCTGGCCTTCCATCCGCCGGGCCCGCCGCGCACCTGTGCCCCACCGACGCCGAAGGGCCCGCCACCTGCGAGGTCGCAGGTCACGGGCCCTTCGTTGCGCGGAGGATGGGGGATTCGAATCCCCGAGGCTGTTACACCAACACGCTTTCCAAGTGGCTCGAAGGGGTCTTGGGCGGGTGCGGGTGGATGCGTTCGGGCAGGTCAGCGGCGTGCGCGGACGGAGGCGGTAGTGCGCGGCGGGGTCGGGCTGGAGGCAAACTGCTACCGAAACTGCTACCGCCGGGGCGGCGCTCGGAGTCCGTCGGGCCCCTGCGGCGGTCCGCCGAGCGATCGCGACGTGCAAGGGCTTGGTCTCAGCGGCGCCCGAAGAGCCTGAGCCAACGGCGGGCCCGGGTGGTTGCAGTTGCTGACAGATCTTGCGTCGGGCGGGTTGTCTGTTCCTCGGCTGGCGGCTCAAGGCCCAGGTGGAAGGCCATCAGGCGTCGGGTCTCCCGACTGAAGTCGGAGCCGGAGAGGAGGGCTTCGAGGCGCTCGCGCTGGGAGTCGGGCAGCGGCTGCCACGTGGTAGCGGCGCCAACCGCGAGCCAGTTTCGGATGCCCGTGTGGCCAGCGGCCGACGTCACCGGATCGGGATCGACCGCGGCTCGAAGGTCGGCCTCGACGCGGTGCCAGCCACCAGCGGCGCGGGCCACGCGCCAGGCGACGCGCCGGCTCGATGGCTGGCCGGACGCCCAAGCAGCCTCAGCGGTGGACGGCGGTGCGCCAAGCCGGGCGAGCTCGCGAGCGGCCGTGGCGCACACGCGGGGGCTCGAGTCGAGCAGCATCGGCGTCAGCAGGTCCACAGCCAGGTTCCTGGGGGCGCGAGCCTCGACCGTTGCGATCGCCGCAGAGCGCACCCGAGCGCTCGGGTGCCGCAGGTGGGTGACGGCGGCTTGAAGGTCCGTCTCGTCTCCGGTGAGGGCCAGGCCATCCATGCAAGCGGCAACCAGGTGCGGGGCAAGGCCCTCCTCGGCGAGCCTCTGACGGTAGAACTCGGCCAGATCCAGGCGCCGCGCGCGGGCACGATGGCGCGCCTGCTCGCGGACCCGCGGCGCCCGGTCGACCAGGCGCGCGGCCAGGGCGTCGTCGCTGAGGTCGCCCTCGGGCACCTGCCTCACGGCGACCTGGCGGGCTTCGACTGACGGGGCTTCGAGCAACCTGACCAAGACGCGGGAGTCCGGCTCCTGGGCCAGCCACTCGGCGCACCGCGCACGCACCCACTGGTCGGAGTCGGCCCGGGTTGCCGCGACCAGCTGTTCGGGTGCGAGGAGGCTGCGATGGTGTCCGAACTCGAACGCCCACCGGCGCACCCGTCGCCGCTCGCTGCCGGTCAGCGTCGCCACCAGGTCGTCAGGGGGCGTGGTCGCGAGGAGTGCCGCCTCCACTTCCCTGAGCGCAGCCCTCGCGTGGTGCCGGGTCACCCCTGCGAGCAGCACGTCGAGAAGTGCCTCTGCCGCCTCGATGCCCACGCGTGGACGCAGCACCTCCCACGCGAGCGCACGGATCTCCGGAACGTGATCGAGGAGCCGCGATGCCAGTGCCGGCACCGCGATCACGCCCGGCGCGGTGCCCAGGACCTCCACGGCTCGCTCGCGGAAGCGACCATCGACGTGGAGGCTCATGACCGCAGCGACAAAGCCCGACGGCTCGCTCAAGGACGCGCCCAACCACCGCGTAGCCCCGCTCACCGGCGCATCGCCGGCGTAGCGGAACGACCGGGCCGCCTGGTCGAGCAGGAGCCACGAGCGCCCGTCCAGGCCCGCCAACGCCTGCGAACCAGAAGCCCACGCCGCGGCATCGTCCGCGGTCGCCGCGTCGGCGAACTGCCGCGCGAGCGCCTGGGCATCCCGCTCGCTGATCACAACACCACATCCTGGCGGGTCCGAGTAGCGCGGGTGCAGGGCTTTCCAGTCCCTCGTCCCTCGCGTTCATCGGCATGATTGCGATGGGAGGCGTGACCTGTCACTTCAAGGCGCTACGGGGGCCAGGGGGAACGGGCGAGCGGTGTCGCTCGGGAGTTCTATCGTCGCCCCATGCGCGCAGAGAAGGCGATCGAAGCACTTGAGGGTCTCAAGGACGAAGCGCGAACCCCAGCAGTCATGAATGGTGGCGAACACCTCACGGCCTGGGACGGCAAGGTGCGCGGTGTTCTCTCGGCAGCCCTTGGCGCAGACGATCACCTAGTGGCGCGGCTTGACGGGGTGAGCTACTCGCTGGGCGTCTGGAGTACGAGCACGCCGGACCACTACTTCGATCAGGCGCGACATAGCGGCATCCGCAACGCGTGCGGCGTGATCGACGCTGCCATCTACCAGCTGCGCCTCCGGGTCGACGATGAGGAGCCGGTCGACCTGCGCTCCTTCGATCCAGAGCTATGGGAGCACGTGAAGCGGCTCGTCGAGGATCAGGACTGGGGGAAGGTGGCGAGCCAGACGGCGATCTTCGTGGAGGACCGGGTGCGGACGTGGGCCGGCGACCCGAAGACCGGCAAGGGCGACTCGCTCGTGGGCAAGGACCTGATGGGACGGGTCTTCGCCGATGACAGTGATTGGCGGCTCGGCGCGCGAGCGGGGGAGCGGGAAGGGTGGCGGGCGCTGGCTACTGGCTTTGCCCAGGCGTTGAGCAACGTAGATCGTCACAAGATCCAGCGTCGCGAGGACGCCCAGCGCTACGCCATCGGCGTGCTCGGTCTCGGCAGCCTCTTGCTGACCCAGTTGCGCCACGAGCACGGAGAGCTCGTCGAGGACGTCCAGACGGGTGCCGACGGAGGAGCCTCGTAGTTGCGACTCTTCTGGCACTAGCCTCCGCGCGCCGTTGGACAGGCTCGCCGTCATCGGTCAGAACGGTGGCATCTGGCCGATGACGCGCTTGGCGATGTCGACGATCTTCCGGCAGCCGGGGTGGTCAGCCCGGACGTCGTCGGCGACGGCGTCGTGCTTCTCGCGGTAGTCCCCGGCGTTCCGGGCCCGGCGCACCCGGTGGTACGCGGCGAGGTCGCGGCCGAGCGGCGGGTCGAGCTGGGCCAGGACGGCGTCGTACAGGGCGATGTGACCGCCCGCTCGGGTGGGTCGCAGTCCCTGGGCGAGCAGGATCGCGGTGAGCGCCTTGCGATTGGCGCCGTGCAGGGCGTCGTAGGCGAGGACGGTGTCGGTGTCAGCCAGCGTCAGCGCGGATGCAAGATGAGTCTCGGCCACGTCGACGAGCGACTGCGCCGAGGTCAGGTTCGGCGGCACGCGTTCGAGCAAGCCGGTCTTGATGAGGTTCTCGACGACCGCGCGTCCCTGTTCCCAGGCCATCACGCAGCCGCCCCGTTCTCGTGTCCCAGCGTGAGCCGCACGAGCGGACGGTCACGCAGCGCAGCCAGGAAGGTCTCTTCGCCCGATGCCCACCGCTCCGGCGAGACGAAGGTGACGTTCACCTCCCGGCCCAGGGCGGAGTCGACGCCGTCGAGCGCGTCGTAGACCGCCTCGCGGTCGGGTGTGCCGACGATCAGGACGTCGACATCGCCCGGCGCCGGGCCGACCTCACCGTGCCACCGCGCCGCCCACGACCCGTAGACGTACGCCTCCGCGATCCCTTCGACGTCAGATAGGGCGCGCTCAAGGAAGGGGACCGGCCCGTAGGTGACGACGAGGAGCTGGCGCAGCGGACCGGTCGCCGGATTCTCGTCGGCCGGCCGCACCACCACGGATCGGCCGACGCGTGTGCCCGTGACGAGGTCGGCATCCATCAGCCGCCGAACCTCCCGGTAGACGGTGGGTTCCGGGGCGCCGAGCACGCGCGCGAGGTTGGTGATGGTGCGTGGCTCGTCGTCGGTGAGGACCCGCAGGAGCAGCCGAGCCTGCAGGGCTGACCGGAAGATCGGGATCAGCGCCGGGGCCTGAGTTCTCATATGGAACAAGATATCTCTCGTCAAACGAGAAGGCAGCGCCTGTGGATGACGCGCGCGACCGCTGCGGGGGCACAGCGTCATCGCGTCCGTCATCGCCTCGCCGCCGTCGGGGCGTCTTCGTCATCGGTTCGGCTATCGGCCCTGGCGAGCCTGGTGTCGTGTGCTCACCCGAATCCGCGCCCGCTCGCTTGGGTCGTCCAGCAACCTACGCCGGCCGCCCGGCCATGCCGCCGGTTCGTCCACAGGAGCCGTGGGGTGCGGCCTCTCCACAGCCGGCGCCGAACCGCTTGACGCACGTCCCGCCGCCAATCCCCGATGGACCGGTGGTGGGTCGCTGACGCACGTCATCCAACCCAACCGAGAAGGGAGAACCCTCATGAGCGACATCGAGATCATCCAGACCCCACGCGTGATGCTCAACGTGGTCGAGGTCGCCAAGCGTCTGTCCGTCGGGCGCAGCACGATGTACGAGCTGATACCCAGCGGCGAGATCGAGAGCGTGCACATCGGCCGACTGCACCGAGTCCCTGCCGACTGCCTGCACGAGTTCGTCGCGCGGTGCCGCCGTCAGCAGAGCGTCGGGGAGCCGTGACGACATGGGCACCCGGGCAGGCAACCAGCGGTCGTCGATCATCATGGGCGGTGACGGCCGCTGGTACGGCTTCGCAACGATGGGCCTCCGGCCCGACGGATCGGTCGACCGACGCACGCGCACCGGCGCCAGCCACGCTGAGGTCGTGCGCAAGGTCCGCGCGCTTGAGCGGGAGCGATCCGCTCAGTCGGCGCTGCCAGCCGGTCGTTCGCCGCGCCTGGAGACCTGGCTCACCGAGTGGCTCGAGGCCACCGCCCTCCGGGTGCGGCCCAGCACCCTGTCCGGGTAGACGGTCGACGTCTACCGCCACATCAATCCGACCATCGGCAAGCACCGGCTCGATGCGCTCGAACCCGAGCACATCGAGCACCTGTACGCCTTGCTGCTCGCCAGCGGCCTGAACGCCTGGTCGGTCCACCACGTGCGCCGCACCCTGAACAAGGCCCTCAACGACGCGGTCCGACGCCGCCGCCTCCCGCGAAACCCCGTCGCCCTCGCGCACACGCCGTGCTACGACCCACCCGAGATCGAGCCGCTCACTATCGACGAGGCGCGGCGAGTCCTCGCGGCCGCCGAGCGCGAGCCGAACGGGGCGGCGTTCATGCTCTCCATCTCGCTCGGCCTGCGGCGCGGGGAGGTGCGAGGGCCCTCGTGGGACGACGTCGATCTGGACGCCGGCCGGTTGCAGGTGCGACGGCAGCTGGAACGCCGGGACTGGCGTCACGGCTGTACCGACCCCGATAAGTGCGACGAGCGCCCGTCGAAGTGCCCGCAGCGGAAGGAAGGCGGGTTGGTGCTGGTCGAGCTCAAGACCAAGCAGTCGCGCTGGACGCTGCCCCTCACCGCGCCGCTGGTAGCGGAGCTCCGGAAGCATCGTCAGCAGGAACGCGAGGCTCGTATCCGCGCCGGGACGGTGTGGCGCGACTGCGGGTTGGTCTTCACGACGATCACCGGGCGACCTGTCGCACCGCGCGACCACTCGCTCCACTGGGCGGCATTCCTCGAAGGTCTGGGCATCCGACCCGCCCGGCTCCACGACGCCCGGCACACGGCCGCGACGCTCCTGTTGGTCCAGGGCGTCGACCAGTGCGTCGTCATGAGGATGTTCGGCTGGACGTCACCCGCGATGACGACCTGCTACCAGCACGTGGTGCTGGAGCTTGTCGAAGAGGCCAACCGACGTATGAGCGAATTGCTGTGGGGCGCATCGTCTTGATTGGTACGGTGAAGCTTCCAGTTCCTCAACCGGGGTGCGCGCATGGTCGTCATCAAGCTGAGCTACGACAAGATTCGATGCGGCCGGTGTGGTGACCCGGAGAGGATCTACGGCCTGCCGTGCGTCACTTGCGGCGCTCCCGCCGGCCCCTCAGAGGTCAACCAGCAAGTGCAGCGGCGTAAGCGGCTGGGTGCGAAACTTCGATCAGCGCTCACGGCAGACTCGCAGGTGGTTCCTGAGCCCGAGCCCCTATATGCTCTCGTGAGCACGTTCCGCCAACGAATCGGCGATGAGTTCGATCAGTTCCTGAATGGGCTTGCCCAGGCATCGTCAATGGCTGAGCCGTTCTCGGATGAGTCCGTGCTCGTTCCGGCTGTGCGGCGCATCGCTGAGACCCGCGCGAAATTGCGCTCGATCGACGGGCGTCGGCCCCTGCTGGTTCAACTTGAAATCCTCCGCAGGCTCAATCACCAAACCGAGGGGATCTGCAAGTCCTATCTGGCGGCCCTAGAGGCATCCTCGCCAATCGAGGCACAGCGCCACGCGGAGAAGGCGCAATCTGAGATCGACCAGCTGACTGACGGGCTCGCAGTGTTCAACCGCACCCGGTCCGCCGCTGATGCGCTGGAGGGGGAAGGTGACCTCGGTGGCACTCTCGAGCGCCTCTTCGAGGCCCTCCGCGAGTTGTATCCAGGCCTCAAGATGACTGAGCTGGACACACTCGGGCGGGCCAGATTCAGCGAGATCACAGGCGTTGAGGCAGTTCTGGGCACAGGAACGGCGACCCTCGGGGCCGAGTTGGCGGCGGCCGTACACCTTGACCCCAAGCGATTTCGGAGGGTCCTCGGCCTGGTCGCTGGGTTGATGCATGACAACCAGGAGGCCTTTGCTGCAGTCGTTTCGGACGAGCATGTGAGGCGCGATGTGAGAGGCGCCACGACCCTCGCGCTCGAGGCGTACGCCCAGTTGGCACTGCTAATCCCTTCAGCGCCGACGGAAGAGGCGGCCTTCCGTCAGATCATCAAGCTCTACAAGAATCTCTTCGAAGACGTGATGGCTCCACTTGTGGCAGTGATGCTCCTGACGACTGGCACCGCAACGAAGCCCTATGGGAAGCTGATTTCAGAAGATGCGGCCGATATCGCCCGTCGCGCGCTCGCCGCTGATCGATTGAAATACACGCTGGCAGGTGTGCAGCCGGGGTATCGAAATGCGGAGAGTCATGGTGGAAACTCCTATCATCTTGAGGGCGGCGAGGCGGTATTTGAGCTGAGAGCGTTTGGCACCAGGGTGGCTATTGACGTCGTAGTCGATGACTGCTTTGCGCTGGTTGAGTCGCTGCTCGCGCTGCAGGTCGCCATCAACAACGAGATCTCATTGCTCGGATACGATGATCATCAACCGGACGACTTGGGCTACTTCCAGCCCAGCAAGCAACAGTTGGTCGAGTTTTTGTTGCGAGATCAACACATCGTCGCTGACGGTGTCGACTTGTCACTCGAGGTGTGGACGCTTCGCCTTCGGGAGCAGCCCGCGCCGCTTCTAGCCATCGCTGGCGGGTTGGATGGGCAGGCTCCTGACGCGGTCAGGAGGTTCGTCGTCGAGAACGTGGTCAGCGGTTTGCGGCAGGTCCTGGAGATCGATCGGGCAGCGCTTCAGGAGATGCTGAGCATCGACGAAGGGGAGCGAGCATGGCGGAGCATCGTGGCGCTCGCGGGCTGCCAGCTCGACGGCCGCCCTCTTCTGGACGGCGGCACCCTGCGTTGCGCAGTGGCTGCGGTCGGCATTGAGGCGCTGATCGGGAACCGGCTGGACCGCATCCCGCGATTGCGGCGGGTGAGGGAGCTCGCGGCCCGCTCCGGCGACGGCGAGGCTGCGGGCCTCCTGGTCGCCGCCATCCGTGGGCTCCGTGACGATAGGGCCCTTGAAGTTGCGCGACGGCCCGAGTGGCAGGCGTGGCTCAAGCGCGATGGGCTCACGCTGCCCTAGAGATGCTCGGCCGGCCGAGAACTGCTACCAGAACCGCTGCCGCCGTCCCGCCAGCCGCCCGCACCCGCTCATGACGAAGGGCCCGGCACCTGCGAGTTCGCAGGTCACGGGCCCTTCGTTGCGCGGAGGATGGGGGATTCGAACCCCCGAGGCTGTTACACCAACACGCTTTCCAAGCGTGCGCCATAGGCCACTAGGCGAATCCTCCCGGCGCGGAGAGTGTAGTGGACGGTGGCGCGCTCCTCCGCATCGAGCCCGCACCCGGCCCCGGGCCGCTCAGACCGATGCCGGCCGCTGGTTCCAGGTGTGGACCGCGGGGTTGCCGTGCTCGTGGTCGAGGGTGCTCAGCGACGCCGGGTCGAGCATGAACAGCCGGCCGTCGTGCGCGGGCAGGCCGAGCCACACCGTGACGAGCACACGCAGCAGGTGGCCGTGCGCGACGAGCGCCACGGGGCCGTCGGCCAGCAGCGGGGTGACGTCGGTGAGCAGGGCCGACGCGCGCGCGGCGACCTGGGCCAGCGTCTCGCCGGGGGTGGCGCCGGCCGGGACGCCGTCGTGGAACAGCGACCACGGGCCGCCGCGCTCCGCCTGGATCTGGGCGGCGGTGAGTCCCTCGTAGCCGCCGTAGTCCCATTCGACGAGTCGGTCGTCGAGCTGGGCGTGCAGCCCGGCGAGGGTCGCGGTCTCTCGGGCCCGCTGCAACGGGCTGCTGCGCACGTGCACCGGGGCGAGCTCGGTCAGCCAGGGCGCCAGCGCGGCGGCCTCGGCCCGTCCGACGTCGGTGAGCGGGATGTCGGAGCGGCCGGTGTGGCGCCCGTCGCGGCTCCACTGCGTCTGCCCGTGCCGGATGAGGATGAGCTCGGCCATCGTCGTCTCCCCGTCTGGCGAGGCCCTCGGTGCGGAGCCCTGTCGGTGGGGGACCAGCAGACCACAGCGCCGGCTCGCGGCGCGAGGACCGCGCGGGCGGGCGGGGCGCCGTCGCCCCGCCCGCCCGTGGAGATGTCAGTCGCTCAGTCGGTCCACTCGATCTTCACGATCCCGGGGTCCGAGCTGTTGTACGCGACCGTGTGCTGCTTCTCCTCCGAGTCCCAGATCCCCAGGGCGTACCGGTCGCCGGTCTTGTCGGTGAAGTACAGGTGCATCCAGCCGGACCCGAGGCCCTTGGGGCCCCGGGCGACGACATTGACGACGTAGCCGTAGAAGCCGGCCTGCTTGACCAGCTCGATCTTGCGGACGAACGCACCCGAGTTGCCGACGATCGCCGTGCTCAGGTCCGTGCTGTCGTTGATCGCGACGGTGTCGCCGGGGCTCAGGGCCCCGCCGAGCGGCGTCGTGGTACCGGCCGTCTTGCCGGCATCGGTGTGGGTGAACGGAACATTCGCCATGAGGTCCCCCTGGACTCGTCGAGTGGCGCCGACCGGTTGCTACCGACCGGTCCGTTCGACGCTACGCGCGGGTCCTGGCCCTGCAACCGGGCCCGGGCTGTGCGGAAGGGGACCCCCGTGGCCGTGTCTCGCAGCGTGGCCGAGGCGGGGGCGCCCGGGACCCGCGCTACGCCTCGACCTGGGCGGCGGCCCGTGACAGGGCCAGCCGCAGCATCGCGTCGAGGGTCGGCGCCAGCACCGCCGCGGTGAGCCCGACGCGCCACGGGCCGGCCAGGTGCACGCGCTCGGTCCAGCGCACCAGGCAGGTGTCGCCGGTCTCGGCCAGCTCGATGACGGCCTCGCCCGCCAGCACCGGCCCTCGCTTGGCAAACACCGCGACGCCGACGTGCCCGGGTCGGGGCGGGTCGAGCCGGATGATCTCCATCCGGTCCACCAGTCCCGGGCCGCCACGGACGGCACCGGGCCCGGAGACCGCGACCACCTGGGTGCCGACGCTCGGTGGCCCGTCGGTCTCGACCCGGGTGAGCGGGATCCACGCCGCGTGGTTGCGCGCATCGACCAGCACCGGCCACACCCGGCTCGCCGGTGCCGCCACTCGTCGCACCACCCGGGCCTCCCGCACCACCCCATCGTCGCCCCCGCCCACCAACCCCGCCCACCGGCTGCGCCCGCCGGTTCCCGGCTCCGGCCCGCCAGGTGCCTGCTCCCTGCAGCCGGGTGACTGCTCCCTGCAGCCGGGCGCCCGCTCCCTTCTGCCGGGTGCCCGCGCCCTGCAGCCAGGTGCGTGCTCCCCGCAGCCAGGTGCCTGCTCCCGGCAGCCGGGTGCACCTAGAAGTGGTCAGTTGGGTGCCCGGGAACGGCGAGTCGGATCCTCGAGTGACCAGTTCCGACCCCCACAGGTCCCGACGCCCTGGCGTGGCCCCGCCCGGTACGAGCAGCCCTGCTGTCAGGTGAGGCCGAGACTGGTCACTTGGGTGCCTTGGTACGGCGGTTCGGGTCCCCAAGTGACCAGTTCCGTGGCGCACCGGGCGCAGGGGCGGCGACGCAGCGCGCGGGAGCAGACGGCGTGGTCGGCTACCCTGGTGCACGACCCCTCGTGCGGCGTCATCTCGCTGAACTCCCCCAGGGCCGGAAGGCAGCAAGGGCAGGTGAGCTCTGGCGGGTGTGCGGGGGGTCCTTGCATGCCCGCCCGGTCCCGCGACCCCCACCCGGCCACGGCGCGAGACGTCCCGGCACGCCCCGCCCGTGCAGGACTAGCGTCGTCGGCCGTCACCGCGCCAGCCGTCGACGCGGACGAGCACCGGGACACCACGATGACCAGCCGCCGTCTCCTCACCCCCGCCGAGCTCAAGCCGTTGCTGCGGCTCGCACCGCTCGAGCTGGACGGCACCCGACGACGGCTCGCGTCGGCGTACACCGTCGGCGACCTGCGGGCCATCGCGCGGCGGCGCACGCCCCGGTCGGTGTTCGACTACGTGGACGGGTCGGCCGAGTCCGAGGTCTCGATCCGCCGGGCCCGCCGTGTGCTGCGCGACCTCACGTTCCACCCGTCGGTGCTGCACGACGTGTCCAGCGTCGACACGTCGACCACGATGCTCGGCACCCGGATGGACCTGCCGTACGTGCTCTCCCCGACCGGGTTCACGCGGATGATGCACCACTCCGGCGAGGTCGCCGTGGCCCGCTCGGCCCAGCGCGCCGGGGTGCCGTACACGCTGTCGACCATGGGGACGACCGGGATCGAGGACTTGGCCGCCGCCGCACCGGACGGCCACAACTGGTTCGGCTTCTACGTGTGGAAGGACCGCGCGTCCTCCGAGGAGATCCTCAGCCGGGTCGCCGCCAGCGGGTACGAGGCCCTCGTGCTCACGGTCGACGTGCCGGTGGGCGGCGCCCGGCTGCGGGACAACCGCAACGGCTTCTCGATCCCGCCGCGGCTGTCGCTCAAGACCATCGCCGACGGTGCGATGCACCCGAACTGGTGGATCGACTTCCTCACCACCGAACCGCTGCGGTTCGCCAGCTTCGACTCCTGGAACGACACCATCGAGGCGCTCGCGAACCACATGTTCGACCCGTCGGTGCAGCTCGAGGACCTGGCGTGGGTGCGGCAGTTCTGGAAGGGCCCCCTCGTGGTCAAGGGCATCCAGACGGTGGAGGACGCACGTCGGGTCGCCGACGCCGGTGCCGACGGCCTCGTGCTGTCCAACCACGGCGGGCGCCAGCTCGACCGGGCGCCGGTGCCGCTCACGCTCGTGCCGCAGACCGTCGCGGCGGTGGGTGATCGGTGCGAGGTGTTCGTCGACACCGGGTTCAGCAGCGGCGCCGACATCGTGGCGGCGCTCGCGCTCGGCGCCAAGGGCGTCTTCCTCGGCCGGGCGTACCTGTACGCGCTCATGGCCGGCGGCGAGGCCGGGGTCGACCGGCTCCACGAGATCCTCGCCGGCCAGATCGCCCGCACGTTGCGCCTGCTGGGCGTGCGCGCGGTCGACGAGCTGACCCCGGAGCACGTCACCCTGCCCTGAGCGGGCCGGTCGGGCCGCGGCCAGGCTGAGTCGCGGCCCTCACGGGGTCGGTGCGCTCGCCGGGTGGTGCAGAGCCCGCCGCCGCACCCGACCGGGTGCCCGTCGGCGGACTCGTGGGACCGCCCGGTCGCGGCGCGCCCTGCCCTAGACGGCCGCGTCCGCCGCGACCTCCGGGTCGAGCGACTGCACGGCGTCCGCGTGGCGCTGGTGCTTGGGCAGCGCCGGCACGACCGCCGCGGTGGCGACCGACAGCCCGACGGCCCACCAGAACGACCGGTCGAAGGCGGCCGAGGGTGTCGTGGTGGTGAGCCCGTGCTCGAGCACGACGGCCAGCACCGCGGTGCCGAAGGAGCCGCCGATCTGCTGGGTGACCCGGGTGAGGACGCTGGCGTGCGCGACGTCGTCGGCGGTGAGCCCGCGGAAGGCGACGGCCATCACGGGGATCATCACGGCGCCCAGCCCGACCCCGCGCACCACGAGCGCGGCCCCGAGCAGCCAGCTCGACGTGTCCGGCCCGGCCAGGGCGAACGGGACGGTGGCCACGGCGGTGATGAGCACCCCGGCCAGCGCGACGGTCCGGGAGCCGAGGGTGTCGGTGAGCCGGCCCGACGTCGGCCGGGCGAGCAGCGAGCCGAGGCCCTGCGGCACCATGAGGGCGCCCGCGGCGAGCACGGACTGCCCGCGCGACACCTGCCAGAACAGCGGCAGCAGGAACATGCCGGCGAACAGCCCGGCGCCGGCCAGGAACATCACGGCGGCCGACGCCCCGACCTGCCGACGCCCGAGCAGCCGCAGGTCGACGAGCGCATCGGCCCCGCGGCGCAGCGCGTGCACGACGAACGCGACGACGAGCGCGAGCCCGAGGAGCATCGGCACGAGCACCTTGCGCTGGCCGAACCCGCCGGCCGAGGACACCTGGGACAGCCCGTAGAGCACCCCGACCAGCCCGGGCGGCAGCAGCACGACGCCGAGCACGTCGAGCGGCCGGGACCGGTCGCCGCGGTCGGCCGGCAGTGCTCGGGCGGCCAGCACGTACCCGACGACGATGAGCGGCACGTTGACCCAGAACAGCCACCGCCAGCTCAGCCAGTGCAGGATGAGCCCGCCGGCGACCGGTCCGAGCATGGGCCCGAGGAGCATCGGCAGCGAGACCGTCGCGATGGCCCGCCCGCTCACCCGGCCCTTGACGGCCTGCAGCGGCAGGGTGGCCATGAGCGGCATGAGGATGCCGCCGCCGACGCCCTGCAGGCCGCGTGCGGCGATGAGCAGCCCGACCGACCCGGCCATGCTGGCGGCCACCGACCCGACGCCGAAGAACACGAGCCCGGCCAGCCACAGCCGCCGTCCGCCCCAGCGCGACTGCGCCCACGCGGCGAGCGGCATGGCGACGCCGACGGCGAGCAGGTAGGCGGTGGTGACCCACTGGATGGTGGTGACGGAGGCGTCGAGGTCGACGGCCAGCGACTTGAGCGCGACGGAGACGATGGTCGAGTCGAGCAGCACGGCCATGCCGCCGACCATGACGGCGACGACGATGCGGATGGCGTCGCGGTCGAAGACGGCCGGCTGCTCGGTGGGCTCGCTCACAGCAACTCCTTAAGATCCAGGTCTGTATCTTCGGCGACGATACGCCCCACTCGATAAGATGCACAAATGGATCTTGAGGACGAGGTTCCGGCCCGTCGCCGACGCGGGCGCGAGCTCGAGGACGCGCTGCTCGACGCGGCCTGGGACGAGGTCGTCGAGCTCGGCTACACGGCCGCCACCTACGAGGGCGTCGCGGCCCGCGCCGGCACCAGCCGGTCCGTCGTCTACCGTCGCTGGCCCACCAAACGGGAGCTCGTGCTCGCCAGCGTCGAACGGCGCGGTGCTCGGCTCACGCTCAGCGTCCCCGACACCGGCTCGCTGCGCGAGGACCTCGTCGCCCTGCTCGACGAGGTGAACGCGGGGCGCGGGCAGGCGATGCTCGTGCTCGGCTCCTACGCCGGGGAGTTCTACCGGGAGACCGGGCTGACCCCCGACGACGTGCGCGACCACTGGCTGGGCGAGCGCACCACGGCGCTGGCCCAGGTGGTCGAGCGCGCCGTCGCCCGCGGTGAGGTGGACCCGGCCCGCGTCACCGACCGGACCGTGCGGCTGGCCTCCGACCTGCTGCGCCAGGAGGTCCTCATGACGATGCGGACCGTGCCGCCGGAGTCCATCCGCGCCATCGTCGACCAGGTCGTCGTCCCCGTGCTCACCGGCGGCCTGCCCCGCACCTGAGCGGCCGCCGCCCGCACCTGAGCGGCCGCCTCCACCTCCAGGAGGACCCGACCTGCCCCCGGGGTCGCAGCCCGCGTGCGCCGGACGATCCCGCCGACCGATGCGCGCCACCGCGGCCCGGCGGCACCGTGGAGCCATGACCTCGACCAGCAGACTCCAGGCACGCGGCCTCGTTCGCCGCTTCGGCGCCACCACGGCGCTCGCAGGTGTGGACGTCGACCTCGGGGACGGCGAGCTGCTCGCCGTCATGGGCCCGTCCGGCTCCGGCAAGTCGACCCTGCTGCACGTGCTCGCCGGCATCCTGCCGCCCGACGCGGGCACCGTGACCCTGCAGGGGCGCGAGGTCGGCCGGCTCGACGAGAAGCAGCGGTCCCTGCTGCGTCGGCGCAGCTACGGCTTCGTCTTCCAGTTCGGCCAGCTGCTCGACGAGCTGCCCGCCGTGGAGAACGTCGCACTGCCCGCCATGCTGCAGGGCACCTCGCGCAAGGACGCCGTCGACGTGGCCGGCCAGTGGCTGGCCGCGCTCGGCCTGGCCGGCAAGGAGGGCCGCCGCCCCGGCGAGCTGTCCGGCGGCGAGGCGCAGCGGGTCGCCGTCGCCCGCGCCCTCATCACCGGACCGGCCGTCGTGTTCGCCGACGAGCCGACCGGCGCCCTCGACCAGCAGACCGGCCGCGAAGTCATGGACGTGCTCACCCGCACCACCCGGGCCGCCGGCGCCTCGCTCGTGCTCGTCACGCACGACGAGCAGGTCGCGGCCTGGTGCGACCGACGGATCGACATGCGCGACGGGCGGGTCGTCACCGACGCGCCGGCGCGGACCGTCGGCACCGACGCCGCGTCGCCGGCCGTCGGCTCAGACGGGCGGGGTCCGGGCGGGGTGGAGGGCCCCGACCCGGACCTCGTCGAACTCGCCGCGAGCCGGCCGGACGCCCGATGAACGTCGTCATCGCCCTCGCGCCCCGGCTGCGCTCGGCCGGCGGGCAGGACTCGCGCATCACCACGCTGCTGGCCGTCACCGCCTTCACCGTCTCCACCGCGCTCACGCTGTCCGTGGCCGGGGGGCTCATGGCCTTCCTGGACCGCGCCGAGCACCCGGTCGGTGCCGTGCAGCAGCAGAACGGCGGCTTCTACGTGCTGCTCGCTGCGACGGCCCTCGTGCTGCCGTGGACCGCCGGGCTCGTCGTGCACGCCCTCTGACCTCTCCTGGGAACCTGCTGGGACCGACGCTCGTTGCGGCCGGTGTGAGCGTGCGTGAGGATCGTCGGGTGCCATGGCTACG
>NZ_VWSD01000378.1 GCF_009829685.1 Cellulomonas citrea | reverse complement strand
CGCTGGGCGGAAATCCGAAGTAGCGCTTGCAGAACCGTTCGAAAGTGCGTGGGTTATTGCCTGCCATCGCAGCCAAGCGGGCGACGGATGTGGCATCGGGGGACATGATGCCGAGGTGTACGGCATGGACGGTACTCTCCGCTGCCGGGCGCTTGCCCAGCAGCAATCGCAGCGTTTCGTTGATCAGCGCAACGCCTTTCTCGATATCGTCGCCATCCTCGCGCAGCGTGTCGAGCATCTTCTTCAGCGAGGGAGCGATATCGGCGACCGCCGCTTCGGTGAAACTGTTCGCCATGTCACTGGCCGGTTTCCCGATCACCCGCGCCCAGCCTGCCGGGGAAAGGCCGATGCCCCAGAACTTGCCACCTTCGATCCGAAGGTGCGTGACGCGATCGGTCGGGCCGGAAACCACCGCAGGCGGAACCTGCACCAGCGGATCATCGCCGATCCCCGCCAGATAGGTATTGGCACGCCCTGTCCTGAGGTTCGCTTCCTCGGGAGGAAGCCAATCCTCCACGACGATACCCTCCTCGACTTCGGTGTGATCATATC
>NZ_VWSD01000377.1 GCF_009829685.1 Cellulomonas citrea | reverse complement strand
ACCAGCTCACGGTCGCCGTCCTGGTCCTGGCCAGCGACCGTGAGCTGGTCGCCAGGTGGGTGTGGGCCGGCGGGGTCGCGCTCACGGTCGCCGGCTGGTCGCTGTGGGCCCGACGTACCGGGCGGGGCTGGTCCACCGGGCTCGGCTGGCTGGCCGGGCTCGCCCAGGGGCTGCTCGTGCTCGTCGGCGGGACGCACAGCGGCCCCACGGCCCTGCTCGTCGGGGTCACGCTGCTCGCCCTGGCCGGACCCGCCGGACGGCTCCCTGCGCTGTCACACGGTCCTGGCGACCGGTTCTGGACCGTGTGGTGGGTGGTGCTGGGCTCCGGTGTCGGGGTCGGCACGCTCGCACGCACCGCCTCGGCGGTCACCGGGCCGACCACCACCGGCGGCCAGGTGCTGCTGGCCGCCACGTTCGCCGGTCTGCTGGTCGCGGTGCTGCTCGGGCCGTTGCCCGTGCGCTGGCGCACCTGGGTCTCGACCGCGGTCGGCTGGTGGGGCTGGCTCACCGTCGCGCAGGCGGCCGGGGTGCCGCGGGACTGGTGGGCGGCCG
>NZ_VWSD01000376.1 GCF_009829685.1 Cellulomonas citrea | reverse complement strand
TGCCCCGCGGCGGGCTGGTCCCCTCCGACGACGGCGAGGACGTGGCGCCCACCGTCGGCGACGACGTGCTGCTCGCCGAGGACGAGGGCGGGCTGCACGTCGTGCGGGTGGCGCACCGAAGGTCGGCGCTCGTGCGCGACTCTGCCGGCCGCACGTCGCGCACCCAGGCGCTCGCGGCGAACGTCGACGTCGTCCTCGTGGTCGAGCACCTGGACCCCGAACCGGACCTCGGCCGGGTGGAGCGGCTGCTCACGCTCGCCTGGCGGTCCGGTGCGCAGCCCGTCGTCGTGCTCACCAAGGCGGACCTCGTGCCCGACGCCGAGCGGCTGCGGCTCGCGGTCGCCGACGTCGCGCTCGGGGTCGACGTGCACGCGCTCAGCGTCACCGCGCAGGTCGGGCTGGACCCGGTGCGCGCGCTGCTGTCACCCGGGGTGACGCTCGTCGCGGTCGGCCCGTCGGGCGCGGGCAAGTCGACCCTGGTCAACGCCCTGGCCGGTGACCAGGTGATGTCGACCGGCGAGCGCCGGGCCGACGGCCGCGGCCACCCTGGTCA
>NZ_VWSD01000375.1 GCF_009829685.1 Cellulomonas citrea | reverse complement strand
CGGCGGCCTTTCCCTCCGCGATCTCTTTGGTGTCTTCGACTCTCTCTCTCAACAACCTCGTTCGATTCTCGAAACTTCCGCCGTATTCGTCGGTTCGATCATTGTATCGGCGTAACAGGAATTGCATGAGTATCGAAAGGTCGTGAGCGCAATAGACATAAACGATGTCGACGCCGGCAGAAATCGCCCGCCTTGCGGCATCTTTGTGCCATTGTCGCAGCGCTTTGATGTCTGATTTGTCCATGGCGCGGGTCGCGAATGGGCCGTAGCCGCTGTAGGGTAATGCAGACGGACCGAGAGGATACTCCCGCGTCGTTCGATTGGCGGCGCTTTTACCGGCATGGCTCAGTTCCAGGCCAAACAAGGCGCCGAAGCGGTGTACGCCATCGGCGAGCCTGGCAATGAGGGGAATGTCGGCATCGGAATACAGTCTTAGAGGCGACGTCGGTGCATGGTCCGAGGATGGATGAATCATGCATTCCTCGCCACAGACCACACCCCATCCACCTTCCGCTTTTACTTCACGATATCTGACTGAATCGTTTGGATGCCTGA
>NZ_VWSD01000374.1 GCF_009829685.1 Cellulomonas citrea | reverse complement strand
CGCCGTCTCGCCGGTTTTATCGGCATGACCAGGACGCGCCATCATATCCACGAGGCATCGCCCGCGATAGCCGCTATCTCCGGGTGTTCTCGCACCATAGCGTGAGACGTGGCCGACTGTCGGCACATGCCAAAATTAAAGACGAGCTAACGACCCACAAGCTGGCGTCGCAGCGGTAGGGGTGTCCGCCTTCGGGTCGGGCACCCCTATTGGCGTCAAGCGGCGACAGCAATGTCCGAAGCGGTCAGGGCCTGCGCGAGATCGGCGAAGATATCCTCCGCATCCTCCAGCCCGATCGACAGGCGTAGCAGCCCTTCTCCGATCCCGTGCGCGGCGCGCTCTTCCGGCGTGTAGGTCGAATGAGTCATGCTTGCGGGATGCTGCACCAGCGTTTCCGCATCGCCGAGCGAAACCGCGCGGATAATCATCTGCAGGCGGTTCATAAAGCGGACGCCCTGATCGTAGCCCCCGGCAAGATCGAAGGCGATCATGCCGCCGGGCAGCGCCATCTGGCGGCTGGCGAGTTCGTGTTGGCCGAAGCTTTCAAGGCCGGGA
>NZ_VWSD01000373.1 GCF_009829685.1 Cellulomonas citrea | reverse complement strand
AGCGAGCCCATCGTGCGTCACGCGCTGGAGGCCGGCGTCAACTTCATCGACCTGGCCGACTTCTACTCGACCGGTGTCGGCGAAGAGGTGGTTGGCCGCATCCTGAAGCGCCTTGCGCGCCGCGAAGAGCTGGTCGTCACCACCAAGGTGGGCTACGACATGGGCAACTACCCCAATGCGGGTGGCCATTCGCGCAAGCACATCCTCGACGGCATTGATGCGTCGCTCAAGCGGCTCGACATGGACTATGTCGATGTCTACATGCTGCATTTCTTCGATGTGCACACGCCTGTTGAGGAAACCATGCGCGCGATGCACGACGTTGTAGAGGCTGGCAAGGCGCGCTACCTCGGTGTGTCGACCATGTACACGTGGCAGTTCGCCAAGATCATGCAAGTGTGCGAGCGCAACGGCTGGCACAAGCCGATCAACATGCAACTTCAGCTCAACCTCGCTTACCGCGAAGAAGAGCGTGAGATGGTGCCGTACTGCATCGACCAGGGGGTTGGGGTGTCGGTGTTCAGCCCGCTGGCACGCGGCCTGCTGACGTGCGAG
>NZ_VWSD01000372.1 GCF_009829685.1 Cellulomonas citrea | reverse complement strand
GACCTGACGGCCGGCGCAGTCGGCCCGCGCGGCGCCGTGCTCGGCGACCGCCTCGGCGAGGTCGGCGGCCGCCTGTGCCTCGGCCTGCACCGCGGTGTGCCGGGCGGCGACGCTCGGGTACTCGCCGCGGGCGGCCGTCACCTCCGCCTCCTCGAGGGCGAGGCGCTTCCGCAGCGCGTCGAGGGTGGCCTGCGCACCGCTGCGCTCCGCATCGACCTGCGCGCGCAGCTGCTCACGGTCCCGGGTGGCGGCGTCGAAGCCGTCGAGCTCGGTGGCCAGGGCCTCGACCCGGGCGGTCGCGGTGCGGCACACCTGCACCTGCGTACGAGCCGCGTCGAGCAGCGCCGTCGCGGATGGCTCGTCGTGGCCCTCGGCGCGTTCCCGCAGGGTGCCGACCCGCTCGGCGAGCCGTTCGACGGTCGCGGCCGCGGTGGCCAGCCGGTGCTCGGCTGCCTGGCGTTCCTCTTCGGCCGCCTGGACCGCGACGGCGTCGACGTGGTCGGCGGCCAGTGCGGCCGGTGCCGGGTGCTCGACGGCGCCGCACACCGGGCAGGGC
>NZ_VWSD01000371.1 GCF_009829685.1 Cellulomonas citrea | reverse complement strand
CGTCGACGCCGGTGAGCTGGGCGGGGACGGCGTCCGCTCGGCCGGGGCGCGGCTTGTCTACCTGTCCCGCAACCGCGCCGGGGCGGTGCTCGACCAGCCGGCGCTGGGCCCGGAGGACGACGGGCCGAGCTGGGCGCGCACCCTCGTCGACACCGTCGCCGAGTCGATGGCCGCCGCGCAGTTCACCGCGACGGTCAACGACCTGTGCAGCCGCTGCCCGGTCCGTCGGGCGTGCCCGGTGCGGGCCGAAGGGCGTCAGGTGGTGGCACCGTGACCGCGATCAGCGCCGTCCAGGTGGCCGCGCTGCTCGGCCGGTCCGCGCCGACCCCCGAGCAGCAGGCCGTCATCGAGGGGCCGCTGCGTCCGGAGCTCGTGGTCGCCGGGGCCGGGTCGGGCAAGACCGAGACGATGGCCGGGCGGGTCGTGTGGCTGCTCGCCAACGGGCTCGTCGGGCCGGAGCAGGTGCTCGGGCTCACGTTCACCCGCAAGGCGGCGGCCGAGCTCGAGCAGCGCATCCGGGTGCGGGTGCGTCGGCTGGTGCGCGCCGCCGCCGACG
>NZ_VWSD01000370.1 GCF_009829685.1 Cellulomonas citrea | reverse complement strand
GCCCGAGCACACCGAGCACGGTGAGCCCGACCAGCCCGGCGACCGCGGCCGTGGTCCGGGCGCGGGCCCAGGGCGAGCCGCTCGGTGCGGTGTGCAGCGTGCCACCGCCGACCGTCACCGCGACGGGGCTGGTCCCGGTGAACGGGTTGGCGGGGCCGCGGGTCGTCGCCCCTGGCACCAGGGCGATCGCGTCGTACGGCTGCACCACCCCCCAGCCGATCTGGTCGTCGCGCGCGTCGGGGGCGGGCCGGCTGGCGGTCGCCATGAGCCGGTAGGCCCACTGCTGGGGCGTCTCGTCGGGGTGCGCGGCGGCGACGAGGGCTGCGGCACCGGCCACGTAGGCGGTCGCGAAGCTCGACTCGGCGGTGTCGGTGGCGTACAGGCAGTCGCCGGCGCGATCGGCCGCGGTGAGCACCTGGGCGCCGGGTGCGGCGATCTGGACGTGCGGACCGTGGATCGAGCTGTCGGCGGCGGCGCCGTTCGCGCCGACCGCCGCGACGGCGAGGGCGCCCGGGTCGGCGGCGGGGTACCGGGGCCCGTCGGCGGCCGTGTCGGAC
>NZ_VWSD01000369.1 GCF_009829685.1 Cellulomonas citrea | reverse complement strand
ACCAGCGGGATGGTGGCCCGCGCCGCGCAGGCGGGGGCGGAGGCCACCATCCCGCTGGTCGCGACCAAGGGGCGCGCCAGCTACCTGGGCGAACGCTCGGCCGGCCACCTCGACCCGGGTGCCCGGTCCACGGCGCTCATCCTGGCGGCAGCTGCCGGCGCGGCGGTCGGCTGATGGGGCGGCTCGTCTCGTTGGTCGTCGTCTCGCACTCCAGGCAGCTCGCGGCCGGGGTCGCCGAGCTGGCGGCGCAGATGGCCCCGGCGGTCACGATCCTGGCCGCAGGCGGGCTCGAGGACGGCGGGATCGGGACGTCCTTCGACGCCGTCCAGGCTGCGCTCGAGCAGGCCACGGCGGACGGCGGGCAGGCCGTCGTGCTCACCGACCTCGGGTCGGCGGTGCTCACCACCGAGTCCGTGCTGGAGTTCCTCGAGCCGGATCAGGTCGAGCGCATCCGGCTGGCCGACGCACCGCTGGTCGAGGGTGCGGTGGCCGCGGCGGTCGAGGCCGAGAACGGGGGTGACGGCCCGGCCGTGGCGGCTGCCGCCGAGGCGGCCGGGGCG
>NZ_VWSD01000036.1 GCF_009829685.1 Cellulomonas citrea | reverse complement strand
CGCGGGTGCCGCAGCGGCGGGACCATCCCGGCCGCGGCGAGCACGTCGAGCGCGCGCTCCTCGTCCGGGACCAGGTCGAGCAGCACGGAGGCGTCCGCCTGGGCGGTCCGGCGCTGCGGCGACGTGAGGAAGGTGACCACGCAGTCGGCGCACGCCGGCCCCCGCGCGGTGCAGGTGTCGCAGTCGATCATCATGGCGCGACCGTAGGGCGGCCCACCCACACGTGCGCCCGGCACGGGGTCGCGGCCCGGTGCCGTCCGGCTCAAGGCCCTGCGGCGGTGGCCACGGCGGCCGTCGTGTCGGCGGGCGTCGCTAGCCTCGCCGCCATGCGCCACACCCAGCCCCTGCGACCGGTCTGGGCCGGGGAACCGGCCCCGCCGGCGGGTGCGCGCGCGCTGCAGCCGGCCCTCGACGAGCTGGGCACCCCGCTGCACGACGTGACCTTCGTCGTGGTGGACCTCGAGACCACCGGGGGCCGGGCCGCGGACTGCGAGATCACCGAGATCGGCGCAGTCAAGGTGCGTGGCGGGCAGGTGCTCGGCGAGCTCGGCACGCTCGTGGACCCCGGGACCCCCGTGCCACCAGCCATCACGGTGCTCACCGGGATCACCACCGCGATGCTCGTCGGCGCACCGCGGATCGAGGAGGTGCTGCCGAGCTTCCTCGAGTTCGCCCAGGGTGCCGTGCTGGTCGCTCACAACGCCCCGTTCGACATCGGCTTCCTCAAGGCGGCCTGTGCGCGCACGGGGCACCCGTGGCCGGGCAACCCGGTGGTGGACACGGTGCGCCTGGCCCGTCGCGTCGTGCTGCGCGACGAGGCACCGAACCACAAGCTGTCCACCCTCGCCGGCTTGTTCCACGCGACCGTCACCCCCAGCCACCGCGCGCTCGACGACGCCCGGGCCACGGTCGACGTGCTGCACGCGCTGCTCGGCCGGCTGGCACCGCTCGGGGTCACCCACCTGGAGGACCTCGCGTCCGCGGCCGACCCGGTGCCGGCCGATGTCCGCCGCCGTCGTCACCTCGCCGACGCCCTGCCGGACGCACCGGGCGTCTACCTGTTCCGCGGGCCGAAGGACGAGGTGCTCTACGTGGGGACCTCGACCACATCGGTGCGCTCGCGCGTCCGCAGCTACTTCACCGCCGCGGAGAAGCGCAGCCGGATGGTCGAGATGGTCCGGCTCGCCACGAGGGTGGACCCGGTGGTGTGCGCGACCGCCCTGGAAGCGCGGGTGCGCGAGCTGCGGCTCATCGCTGAGCACGCCCCCCGCTACAACCGCCGCAGCCGCGCACCGGAGTCGATGCCCTGGGTGCGACTCACCGACGAGCCCTACCCGCGGCTGTCCGTCGTCCGCCAGGTAGCACCAGGGGCGACCCTCATCGGCCCGATGAGCGGTGCGGGTGCGGCGCGTCTGGCCACCGAGGCGCTGCACGAGACGTTCGCGATCCGACGCTGCACGCGGCGGCTGCCGCAGGTGCCGGCCCCCGGTGCGCAGGCCTGCGTGCTCGCCGAGCTGGGTCGCTGTGGCGCGCCGTGCCTGCACGGCGACCCCGACGGCAGCTACGGCGAGGTGGTCGACCGGGTGCGCGAGTCGATGCGCGGCGACCCCGACCGCGTCGTGCAGGTGCACGCCGAGCGGCTCGCGCTGCTCACGGCGCAGGAGAGGTTCGAGGAGGCCACCGTGGTCCGCGACCGCCTCGCGGCCTTCCTGCGGGCCGCCGGCCGGGCCCAGAGGTTCGACCCGATGGCCCGGCTGCCCGAGCTGGTCGCCGCGCACCGCGAGCCGGACGGCGGCTGGGAGCTCGTGCTCGTGCGCTACGGCCGGCTGGCCGGCACCGCGCGCACCACGCGCCAGCAGGACCCGATGCCGGTGGTGGCCTCCTTGCGGAGCACCGCCGAGCACGTGCCGGCGCCCGTGCCCCCGGCCACCGCGGCCCACCCGGAGGAGACCGACCTGGTGCTGCAGTGGCTGGCCCGCCCCGGGGTCCGCCTCGTCGCGGTCGCCGGCACCTTCGCCTGGCCGGTGAGGTCGGCCGCGGGCAGCGGCGACCCGCTCGCCGTGCTCGCCGCCCGCGTGCCGTCGGCCGCCGACCCGGCCACCGCGCCCTCACCCGCGGTGGCGCCCGCCACGGCATGATGAGGTCATGATCACCGCCATCGTGCACATCGACACCGACGCCGCGAAGATCCCCGAGGTCGCCGCCCAGATCGCCGAGATCCACGGCGTGAGCGAGGTCTACTCGGTCACCGGCGAGGTGGACCTCATCGCCGTGGTCCGCGTCCGTGAGCACGAAGGTCTGGCCGACGTCATCGCCGATGCGATCAGCAAGGTGGACGGGGTGCTGCGCACGCAGACCTACATCGCCTTCCGCACCTACTCCCGGCATGACCTGGAGCACGCCTTCGCGCTCGGCCTGGAGGACTGACCGGCGCTCGGCCCGGCAGACTGCCCCGCGCGTACGCGAGAGGACCGACCCGCGCGCGGACGGTGGAGCGTCAGCCGGCTGAGGCGACCCGCCACCGTTCGAGCACGTCTGCCGCGGCACCCGAGTCGATGGCCGAGGCGGCCAGCTCCAGGCCCGCCACCATCCGTTCGACGAGGGTGCCCGACCCCGTGCCCGGGAGCGTGCCGTCGGCCACCAGACCGGCGGCCGCGTTGAGCAGCACCGTCTGGCGGACCGGACCGTCCTGCCCGGCGAGCAGGTCACGGGCCACCTGGGCATTGGCAGCAGCGTCGCCGCCGCGCAGCTGGGCGACCGTGACCGGAGGCAGGCCGAGCGCGTCCGACCAGTCGACCACCTGGTCGCCCACCGAGCCGCCCCGCACCTCCCACACACGCGACGGACCGGTCGCGGCCAGCTCGTCGAGCCCGTCGGCCTCGCCGCGGAACACGAGCGCGTCGATGCCCCGACCGGCGAGCACGCCGGCGACCAGGGGTGCCATCCGGGCGTCCGCCACCCCGATGGCCGCGGCCTGCGGCTGCGCCGGGTTCGTGAGCGGCCCGAGGAAGTTGAACGTCGTGCCGATCCCCAGCTCACCGCGGGCGGCGCCGGCGTAGCGCATCGAGGGGTGGAACACCTGGGCGAAGCAGAAGGTGATGCCGACCTGCTCGGCGAGCTCGGCGACCCGCTCGGGCGGCTGGGTGAGCGAGATGCCCAGCTCCTCGAGGACATCGGCCGAGCCGGAGGACGACGAGGCCGCGCGGTTGCCGTGCTTGACGACGGTGAGCCCCGCCCCGGCGATCACGAGCGAGGCCATCGTCGACACGTTCACCGTGTGCGCCCGGTCGCCGCCGGTGCCCACGATGTCGATCGTGCGCCCCGGCACGGTGAACCGGCGGGAGTGGGCGAGCATCTGGTCGGCCAGCCCGGTGAGCTCCGCCACCGTCTCGCCCTTGGCTCGCAGCGCGATGAGGAACGCGGCGATCCGCGCGGTCGACACCTCGCCGCTCATGATCTGGTCCATCGCCCACGCGGTCTCGGCGGCTGCCAGGTCTCGCCTGGCGACCAGGGCCGCGAACAGGTCGGGCCAGGTCAGCTCAGCCGCTGCGCCCGGCCCCGCGCTCATCGGGCGACGGCCGGGTCGTCCAGCAGGCGTGCGACCGCGTCGTGCAGGACCATCGGGTCGAGCGGCCGGCTGACGACCTCCTCGGCGGTGGACCACGAGGCGAGCCAGGCGTCGGCCTGACGGGCGATGAGCACGAGCACCGGCGGGCACTCGAAGACCTCGTCCTTGAGCTGACGAGCCAGGCCCAGACCGCCGACCTTGTCCGCCTCGGCGTCGAGCACGAGGACGTCGGCCCCGTCGGCCTGCGCGACGGCCAGCACAGCGTCGGCGGTGGCGGCCTCGATCCACTCGATCGCCGGCTCACCTGCGCCGATCCGCGGCCCAACGGCGAGCCGGACCTCGGCCCGCACGTCGACGTCGTCGGAGTAGACCAGGATCCGCGGACCGGAGCCCGCGATCGGGGTGCTGCTGCTCATGGGTGTCCCTCGGCTCGCACGACTGCTTCGCACCGCATCTTGGCACGCGCGGCCGGGGCCGCGTGCCACTGCCGGGGTCCGGATGGGCCGGCGCAGGCCCCGCGCGGCCTCCGGCGGGACCGGTCCCGAAGCAGCGCGCCACGCCGATCACCGACATTTCTGGGCCGAAGGTCCCAGATCGGCCGGTCTTCGGCCATACTGACGCCGTGAGCTCCGCAACGGCTGCGCCCGCCCCGCACGTCACGGTCAACCGGCCGAACCCGGTGTCCGTCGGCACCATCGTCTGGCTGTCCAGCGAGCTGATGTTCTTCGCCGGACTGTTCGCGATGTACTTCTCGACCAGGGCCGCGGTCCCGGCCGAGTGGGCCGCGCAGACGCCGAAGCTCAACGTGACGTTCGCCACGATCAACACGCTCGTGCTCGTGGGGTCCTCGTTCACCTGCCAGATGGGCGTCTGGGCCGCCGAGCGGTTCCAGCCGGTGCGCAGCGGCAGCCTGCTGCAGATCAACCGCTGGGGCCTCAACGAGTGGATGACGCTCACCTACCTCATGGGCGCCTTCTTCATCGGCGGCCAGATCTTCGAGTACGCCGGTCTGATCTCCGAGGGGCTGACGATCTCGTCCTCCCCCTACGGCTCGGTCTTCTACATCACCACCGGCTTCCACGGCCTGCACGTGGTCGGCGGGCTCATCGCCTTCCTGTTCCTGCTGGGCAGGTCCTTCTCGGCGAAGCGGTTCGGCCACCACGAGGCCACCAGCGCCATCGTGGTGTCGTACTACTGGCACTTCGTCGACGTGGTCTGGGTCGCCCTGTTCACCACGATCTACCTGGTCAAGTGACCCCGACGAGACGAGGAGGACTCGCCGTGAGCTGGTTTGCCGCACATCGCCACGACCGTCGCGCGCCGTTGTTCCTGCTGCTGCTGGCGCTGCTGACGACCGGTGGCGTGTACGCGCTGCTGGTCCCCCCGACGGCCAGCGCCGCCAGCACGACGAGCACCGACGAGATCAGCGCCGGGCAGAAGCTGTTCACCGCCAACTGCGCGACCTGCCACGGACCGGGTGCCACCGGGACGGCCGCCGCCCCTTCGCTCGTCGGGGTGGGCGCTGCCGCGGTGGACTTCCAGGTCGGCACCGGACGGATGCCGGCGCAGATGTCCGGACCGCAGGTGCAGGTCAAGCCCGTGCAGTTCGACGCGGATCAGATCGCCCAGCTCGCGGCCTATGTCGCGTCCCTCGGCCCCGGCCCGTCGATCCCGACGGCCGAGCAGGTCGACCCTGCCAAGGGTGACCCGGCCACCGGGATGGCGCTGTTCCGCACGAACTGCGCGCAGTGCCACAACGCGGTCGGCGCCGGCGGCTCGCTCTCGCAGGGCAAGTTCGCCCCGAACCTGTGGCAGACCACACCCACCCACCTGTACGAGGCCATGCTCACCGGCCCGCAGTCGATGCCGGTGTTCAACCAGGCGACCCTCACCTCGGAGGAGAAGCGCGACATCATCGCCTTCGTCACGAAGCAGGGCGGCGAGCAGCCCGGCGGTCTCTCGCTGGGCAGCCTCGGCCCGGTGAGCGAGGGCCTGTGGGCCTGGGTGATCGGCCTCGGCGCGCTGCTGGGGGCCGCAGTCTGGATCGGAGCGAAGTCCTCATGAGCGACGACCTGGAGCTGGCCTCGACGAGCCAGGCGCAGCCGGACCGGTTCGAGGACCCGGGCCTGCCACCGCACACCCCGCGGCGCGGCGACCTGGACCCGAAGGCGAACAAGGTCTCCGAGCGCATCGTGGTCGCCCTGTTCACGATCTCGATCCTGGGCACCATCGCGATGATCGCGGCCTACTTCGCCCTGCCGCCCGGCCAGACCGCCGCCACGATGCAGCGCTCGAACCTCGCGATGGGGCTGGGGCTCGCGTTCGCCCTGCTCGGCATCGGCACCGGTGCGGTGCACTGGGCCAAGTCGCTCATGAGCGACCACGAGGTGTCCGAGCAGCGGCACGAGCTGCGGTCCTCCGACGAGGTCCGCGCCGAGGCGGTCGCCGCGCTCAAGGAAGGCGCCGAGGACTCGGCGATCGGCCGGCGCACGGTCCTCAAGGGCGCGGTCGCCACATCGCTCGCGCTGTTCCCGCTCACCATCGCCGTGCCGCTCATCGGCAACGTCGGCGGCGACTGGGACGTGGCCAAGTTCAAGCACACGATGTGGAAGAAGGGCACCCGCCTGACGACCGACCCGCTCGGCCGGCCGATCAAGGCCGCCGACGTGACGATCGGCTCGATCACGTCGGTCATGCCCGAGGGGATCGAGCAGACCGCGCACCCGCTGGACGAGAAGGCCAAGGCCGTCGTCGTGCTGCTGCGCCTGGACCCGCGCGACCTGAAGATCCAGCCGGGCCGCGAGGACTGGCAGTACGACGGGATCGTCGCCTACTCCAAGATCTGCACCCACGTGGGCTGCCCCGTGGCCCTCTACGAGCAGCAGACGCACCACCTGCTGTGCCCGTGCCACCAGTCCACCTTCGACGTCGCCGACGGCGCCAAGGTGGTGTTCGGCCCGGCCAAGCGGGCCCTGCCGCAGCTGCCGATCACGGTCGACTCCGACGGCTACCTCGTGGCCAGCAGCGACTTCACCGAACCCGTCGGGCCGAGCTTCTGGGAGCGACTGCGATGACCTCGCCCGCCGCAGCCACCGCGGACTACCTCGACCAGCGCACCGGCATCGGTGGCGCGGTCAAGGAGTTCGCCCGCAAGGTCTTCCCCGACCACTGGTCCTTCCTGCTCGGGGAGATCGCGCTCTACAGCTTCGTGACGCTGCTCATCTCCGGCACGTTCCTCACGATGTTCTTCGTGCCCTCGATGACCGAGGTGACCTACCACGGGCCGTGGGCGAGCCTGCAGGGCACCCGGATGTCCGAGGCGTTCGCCTCGACCCTGCGCCTGTCGTTCGAGGTGCGCGGCGGCCTGCTCATGCGGCAGGTGCACCACTGGGCCGCGCTCATCTTCATGGCGTCGATCGTCACGCACATGATGCGGGTGTTCTTCACCGGCGCGTTCCGCAAGCCGCGTGAGCTCAACTGGGTGGTCGGTTTCACGCTGCTGCTGCTGGGCCTGGCCGCCGGCTTCTCCGGCTACTCGCTGCCCGACGACGTCCTGTCCGGCAACGGTCTGCGGATCTCCGACGGCGTGCTGCGGGCGGTGCCGATCATCGGCACCTACGGCTCGTACTTCCTGTTCGGCGGGGAGTTCCCGGGCGAGGCGCTCATCCCCCGGCTGTTCACCGTGCACATCCTGCTGGTGCCAGGTCTCATCCTCGCGCTCGTCGGGCTGCACCTGTTCATGGTGGTGCTCGCCAAGCACACCCAGTACCCGGGGTCGGGACGCAGCGACCGCAACGTCGTCGGGTTCCCGCTGTTCCCGGTCTACGTGGCCAAGGCCGGTGGGTTCTTCTTCATGGTGTTCGGCGTGATCGCGCTCATGGCGGCGACCATGCAGATCAACCCGGTGTGGAACTACGGCCCGTACGACCCCTCCCCGGTGTCCGCGGGCTCCCAGCCGGACTGGTACATGCTCTTCCTCGACGGTGCGCTGCGGCTCATGCCGGGTGGGGCCGAGTTCGTGGTGGGCGGGTTCACGGTGCCGCTCAACATCCTCATCCCGGCCATGGTGGTCCCCGGCGTCCTGTTCGGGGTGCTGGCCACCTACCCGTTCATCGAGGCGTACGCCACCGGCGACCGCCGCGAGCACCACGTGCTGGACCGCCCGCGCAACCGTCCGTTCCGCACAGCCCTGGGCGTCTCGCTGCTGGTCGCCTTCTTCGTGCTGGTGCTCGCCGGGTCCAACGACCTCATCGCCACGCACTTCCACCTGTCGATCAACGACATCACGTGGGTGCTGCGATTCGCGCTGTTCCTCGCACCGGCGGCCGCGTTCGTGGTCACCAAGCGCATGTGCCTGGCGCTGCAGCGGCGCGACCGTGAGCTCGTGCTGCACGGCCACGAGCACGCCACGATCCTGCGGACGCAGTCCGGGGAGTACATCGAGGTGCATCAGCCGTTGAACGAGCATGAGCGTTGGATCCGGGTGCAGCACGACCCGATCCGACCTCTGCAGGTGGCACCGGCTCAGGACTCCCGCGGAGTACGTCGCAAGGGGTACGCCGCGGACGTCCGCCGCGCCAAGCTCTCCCGCCTGTTCTACGCCGACCGGGTCGAGCCCGTCACGCCGGCCGAGCTTGCCGCCGCGCACTCGCACGGCGAGCACGACGCGCTGCCCGGTGCGACCGCGCAGCACGAGCTCGTGCCGGGCGGTCACGGCGCGCTCGTCGCCGACGAGGACGGGCACTGAGCGCCCACCTGCGACAGAGTGGACGGTGGGGACGCGGCATGCGACCCCACGCAACGAAGAGCCGAAAGGTGACTGATGGCTGACTACACGCTCCCCGACCTCCCCTACGACTACGCGGCGCTCGAACCGCACATCTCGGGCCGGATCATGGAGCTGCACCATGACAAGCACCACGCCGCCTACGTGGCCGGTGCCAACACCGCGCTGGAGAAGCTGGCGGCCGCACGCGAGTCCGGTGACTTCGCCGCGGTGAACCTGCAGGAGAAGAACCTCGCCTTCAACCTGGGCGGGCACGTGAACCACTCGGTGTTCTGGCAGAACCTGTCCCCCGAGGGCGGCGACCGGCCGACCGGTGAGCTCGCCGCCGCGATCGACGAGTTCTTCGGCTCGTTCGAGAAGTTCCAGGCGCACTTCGCCGCCAACGCCCTGGGCATCCAGGGGTCGGGCTGGTCGATCCTCGCCTGGGACTCGATCGGTGCCAAGCTCGTCGTGTTCCAGCTGTACGACCAGCAGAGCAACTTCCCGCTCGGCGTCGTGCCGATCGTGGTGCTCGACATGTGGGAGCACGCCTTCTACCTCGACTACGTCAACGTGAAGGCCGACTACGTCAAGGCGTGGTGGAACATCGTGAGCTGGTCCGACGCGGCCGCCCGTTTCACCCGGGCCCGCACCCAGACCGCGGGGCTCATCGTCCCGGCCTGATCTCGCACGACGATGGGGGCGCGACCGACTGGTCGCGCCCCCATCGTCGTCTCTGCGCTCGTCCGTCGGGCACGCCCCAGCACGCGCTCACCTGGTGAGCACCGAGAGGTGATGCCCATGCGCGCCGGCTCCCCTGGCCCCTGCGCACGCCCGGTCGAGCCCGCCCGGATGGCCGGGGCGCCGGCTGACTCGCCGTGGGCCGCTCTGCCGCGGTCCACAGGCCACCCGACCTCACGGGCGAGCCAGGGCCCCTCTCACGCCGCGCGCGACCTCATCGAGCGCGCCCGGAACCATCCCCGGGACACGCTCGAGGCCAGGACAGCCGCCCGACCCCCGGCGCTAGTGGGCGTGCTGCCCGCGGGAGAACTCGAAGACCCAGCCGACCATGCCGATCAACGCAACGGGGACCGCGATCACGAGGATCCACCACCCGATGGCCAGGGCGAGGAACGCGATCGAGGCGCCGGCCGCGCAGACGATCGGCCACCAGCTCGCGGGGCTGAACACGCCCTGGTCGCCGGACCCGTCCGCGATCTCCCCGTGCGGGTCGTCCTCCGGCCGGGCGTCGATGCGGCGCGACACCATCATGAGGTAGCCGCCGACCATGAGCACCAGACCGCCGACCATCGGGATCGCCGCGGTGCCGACCGGCTCGCCGTGGCTCCAGACGCCGTAGATGAGCCCCACAGGGACGAAGAACAGCACGCCGTACAGGAACAGCTTCGCCTCGAACTTCACGGCCGCACCTCCTCATAGGGCTCCACGTGGTCCAAGGCCGCGACCTCGGGGTGGTGCAGGTCGAAGGCCGGCCGCTCGGACCTGATGCGCGGCAACGAGGTGAAGTTGTGCCGCGGCGGCGGGCAGCTGGTCGCCCACTCGAGCGACCCCCCGAAGCCCCACGGGTCGTCGACGGTGACCGTGCGCGGTCCGCGCGCCGTCTTGTACACGTTGTAGAGGAACGGCAGCGTCGAGCTCGCCAGGATCATCGCGCCGATCGTCGAGATCTGGTTGAGGGTGGTGAACCCGTCGACGGGCGAGTAGTCGACGATCCGGCGCTGCATGCCCTCCACGCCCAGCACGTGCTGCACGAGGAAGGTCGTGTGGAAGCCGATGAAGGTGAGCCAGAACTGGATCTTGCCCAGCCGCTCGTCGAGCATCCGCCCGGTGAACTTGGGCCACCAGAAGAAGAAGCCGGCGAACATCGCGAACACCACGGTGCCGAAGATCACGTAGTGGAAGTGGGCGACGACGAAGTACGTGTCCGAGAGCTGGAAGTCCAGCGTGGGGCTGGACAGCACGACCCCGGTGAGCCCCCCGAACAGGAACGTCACGAGGAACCCGATGGTCCACAGCATCGGTGTCTCGAACGTGAGCTTGCCGCGCCACATCGTGCCGATCCAGTTGAAGAACTTCACACCCGTCGGCACCGCGATGAGCATCGTCATGAACGCGAAGAACGGCAGCAGCACCGCGCCCGTGACGTACATGTGGTGCGCCCACACGGTCACCGAGAGCGCCGCGATCGAGATGGTGGCGTACACCAGCCCCTTGTAGCCGAAGATCGGCTTGCGGCTGAACACCGGCAGGATCTCACTCACGATGCCGAAGAAGGGCAGCGCGATGATGTAGACCTCCGGGTGCCCGAAGAACCAGAACAGGTGCTGCCACAGGATGGCACCGCCGTTGTCCGGGTTGAAGATCTGGGCGCCGAGCCGCCGGTCGGCCCCGAGCGCGAACAGCGCGGCCGCCAGCGGCGGGAACGCCATGATCACCAGGATCGACGTGATGAGCGTGTTCCAGGTGAAGATCGGCATCCGGAACATCGTCATCCCGGGGGCGCGCATCGTCAGGATCGTCGTGATGAAGTTGACGGCGCCGAAGATCGTGGCGAACCCGGTGAGGATGAGCCCGAACACCCACAGGTCACCGCCCGCACCGGGCGAGTACACCGAGTTCGACAGCGGCGCGTAGGCGAACCAGCCGAACGAGGCCGCACCCTGCGGGGTGAGGTAGCCGGCGGCGGCGATGAGGCCGCCGAACAGGTACAGCCAGTACGACAGCGCGTTCAGCCGCGGGAACGCCACGTCGGGGGCACCGATCTGCAGCGGCATGATCGCGTTCGCGAACCCCGAGAACAACGGGGTCGCGAACATGAGCAGCATGATCGTGCCGTGCATCGTGAACGCCTGGTTGTACTGCTCACCGGTGCCGAACACCTGCAGTCCGGGCTCGAAGAGCTCGCTGCGGATGAACAGCGCGATGAGGCCACCCACCATGAACCACGCGAACGAGGTCACCAGGTAGAGGTTGCCGATCGTCTTGTGGTCGGTGCTGGTGAGCCAGCCGACCACCTTCGATCCGAACCGCTGGTGATCCGGGCTCAGCCCCGGGATCAGCTCGACGTGGGCGGTCATCCCTGGTCCCCGTTCGTGGTCACGCCGTTGACGTCCTGCAGGCGGGAGTACTCCAGCCCCAGGATCCCTGTCTTGCCCTGCGCCCGCAGATCGGCCAGGTGCTGCTCGTACTGCGCCTCGCTCACCACCTTGACGTTGAACAGCATCGCCGCGTGGTACTCCCCGCACAGCTCGGCGCACTTGCCCTCGTAGGTGCCCTCACGGGTCGGCGTGACGTCGAACGTGTTGGTGCGCCCGGGGATGGCGTCCATCTTGAACAGGAACGCCGGCACCCAGAACGAGTGGATGACGTCGCGCGAGTCGACCGTGAAGCGGACCTTCTTGTCCACCGGCAGCCAGATGGTCACCTGGTCCGCGACGGCGGTCACCGAGGTCCCGAGGTCCTGCGCCTGCACCCCCGAGTCGTGCACGTCGGCGTCGGTGTAGTTGACGTCCCAGCTCCACTGCTTGCCGATCACCTGGACATTGACGTCGGCGTCGCCGCTCACCGTCGTGATGTCGGTCATCGAGCGGTTCGTGTAGTAGTAGAGGACGCCGACCATGAGGATCGGCAGGATCACGTACATGATCTCCAGCGGCACGTGGTACCGGAGCTGGACGGGCAGCGTGTTGTCGTCACGACGCTTGCGGTACACCGCGATGCACCACAGGATCAGGCCCCACGTGAGCAGGCCCACGGCGAGCGCGGCGATCCAGGAGCCCCGCCACAGGGACGTGATCTGCCCGGTGTGGTTGGTCACCTCGTCGCCGGAGTAGCCGGGGAGGAAGCCCCGCCACAACGTGTCGGAGCAGCCGCTCAGCGCGAGGCTCGCGCCGACGGCGAGCACACTGGCGACGGCTACCCGCTGGCGGGTGGTCTGGCGGCGCACGGGCAACCCTCCGTTCGGGCCCCGGGTGGCTCAGCGCGATCCGTCGGCGTCCTCACCCAGGACCTTGGTCCTGACAGGTGAAGCGTAGCGGCACCCCGGCCCACGTCCAGGTGGTGGGCAGGACGTGTCTGCCAGAAGATCTGCGGGGAACGCACGAGGGGCGGGCACCGTCGTCGGTGCCCGCCCCTCGTCCTGGTCGTGCGTGGCTCAGCTGAACGAACCGCCACAGGCGCACGAGCTGCCCGCGTTCGGGTTGTCGATCGTGAAGCCCTGCTTCTCGATGGTGTCCGCGAAGTCGATCGTCGCGCCCTCGAGGTACGGCACCGACATCTTGTCCACGACGACCTCGACACCGTCGTAGTCGCGCAGCGCGTCACCGTCGAGCACCCGCTCGTCGAAGTACAGCTGGTAGATCAGGCCCGAGCATCCGCCGGGCTGGACCGCCACGCGCAGCCGCAGGTCGTCGCGGCCCTCCTGCTCCAGCAGGCTGCGGACCTTGGCCGCGGCGACATCGGTGAGCAGCACGCCGTGAGTGGCGGTCTGGGTGGTCTCGGTCATGGGCTCTCCCTCGTCGGTGCGGCGTGCCACCGGTGCAACAGCGGATGCTGCCGCCGTGTTCCCAGCCTACGTCGTCCGCTCAGACCACCGGGGACCACGTGCGCGCGACCCGCGCCGCGAGCGCGGCCAGGCGGTCAGGCTCCGCACCCTCGACCACGTACGCGCCGACCAGACCGGCGCCGGCCAGGTCCTTGCGGCCCAGCAGGCTCGTCCCGGCGAGGGCGACGACCGGGACACCGACCGCACCGGCGCGTTCGCTCACATGGGCGATCACCCCGGTGGCCGCCGTGCCCCAGTCGAGATGCGGGACCGCGACCACAGCCAGGTCGGCCGACACCAGCCGGGCGTCCAGGTCCAGCGCACTGGCGAGCACGGCGGGGCCCGGCGCCAGACGCGCGCCCAGCGCCGCCAGCATGAAGCCCAGACCGCCACCGGCACCGGACCCCGGCACCGAGGTGGGCCGCGTCCGGTCACCTCCGGCGAGCAGGTCGGGACGCGCCGACCCACCCAGCACGGCGCTCGTCGCTCCGGCCAGCGCGGCCAGCCCCCGCTCGACGACCTGCGCCTGGGCGCGTCCGTCGGGGTCGGACCGCGCGACGAGCTCACCGACACCGGCCATGCCGAGCAGCGGCCGGTCGTCGTCGTAGGCCGCGACCAGGTCGACCCCGGCCAGCGAGCCGCGCAGCGCGGCGAGCGCGTCCAGGTCGTGCGGGACGAGGTCGACGGCAGCTGCCAGGTCGGTGCCCACCCGCAGATCCAGACCCAGACCCGCGAGCAGCCCGAGGCCACCGTCGGGCCGCTGCGTGCCGCCCAGCCCGATGACCACCCGGGTGGCCCCCGACGACACGGCGACCCGCAGCGCACGCCCGAGCCCCACGCTCGAGGAGCCCGGACAGGTGCCGGCCTGCAGCCAGACGGTCCTCGAACCGGAGGGACCGGTCACCACGGCCGCGGCACCTGCCCCCGCCAGCTCGTCGCCGCCCAACCCGGCGCGCACGGCGGCGAGCAGGCCCGGCCCACCGTCAGAACCCGGTGTGGCGACCACCTCGTCGTGCGGCGCGGCCGAGCGCCAGCCGGCAGCGACCTCGCTGGTCGCCGCGGCGGGGTCCAGCCGGTCGAAACGGTCCGAGGTCACCACGACGCGCACGAGGCCGTATCGTCGCACGCCCTCGACCGCCCCGGGCGCCGCACCGATACTGGTGCGATGACCACGACACGACCGCTGCGCGTCGGGCTCTTCTGCTTCGACGGCACCGAGGAGCTGGACCTCGTCGGGCCGTGGGAGGTGCTCACGGCATGGGCGGCGGTCTCCCCGCTGCGACCCCAGGTGCTCACTTTCTCGGCCGACGGCGCACCCGTGCGCTGCGCGAAGGGTCTGCGGCTGCTCCCCGACACCTCCGCCGAGCAGATCGGCTCACTGCACGTGCTCGTCTACCCGGGCGGGGCCGGCACCCGCCCCCTGTGCATCGACCACGAGCACCTCGCGTGGCTGCGCGCGCAGCGGGTGACCACCCCGGTGATCGCCTCGGTGTGCACCGGGGCACTCGTCCTGGCCGCGGCCGGTCTGCTCGCGGGGCGCCCGGCGACCACCCACTGGGCGGCGTTCGACGAGCTCGCCGCGCTCGACGGCAGCGTGCTGGCCGACCGGGAGGCCAGGTACGTGGACGACGGCGACGTCATCACGAGCGCCGGGGTGTCGGCCGGCATCGACATGGCGCTGCACCTCGTGGCCCGGCTCGAGGACGTCGCGACCGCCCGCGCCGTGCGACGCGAGATCCAGTACGACCCCGCGCCACCGGTCTGAGACCGGCACGTCGGGGCCGTCACGGGACGCTACCGGCGAGTAGCATCCCGGACGGTGACCCGCCAGCTGCACCTGACCTGGACCGCGCTGCGACCGCACCGCCCGGTGCCCGGCCGCGGCCTGCTCGACGTGTCCAGGTCCACGTTCCGGGTGCACCCGGGCGACCTCGACCTGTACCGGCACGTGAACAACGGTGTCTACCTGCAGTACATGGACATCGCGCGCACCCGCCTGCTCGCCGACATGGGCGGTCTGCGGCTGCTGGCCTCGCGGAGCTGGTACCCCGTGGTGGTGGCCTCGACGATGACCTACCGGCGTTCGCTGCTGCTGGGCCAGCGGTTCACCGTCGACACCCGCGTCCTGGGGTGGGACACCCGCGTCGTGTTCCTCGAGCAGGTGTTCACCCGCAGCGACGAGCACGTCGCGCGGGGCGTCGTCGCAGGTCGGTTCCTCGCCCGCTCGGGGCCCCGCCCGACCGCGCCGGACGTCGCCGAGCTGCTGGCCGGCGGACCGGTCGCCTCGCCGGCGCTGCCCGAGGACGTCGTGGCCTGGGCCCGCGCGCTGGACGTGCTGCACCGCGCCGGCGAGGTCTGAGACCCCGCCGGCCGCGGTCGATGCCCCAGGCGCTCAGCCGCGGGCGATCGCGTCCAGCAGGAGGGCCTCGGCGAGCACCACGCGCTCGAGCTCGACGAGGTGCACCGACTCGTTCGCCCCGTGCGCCCGGCTGTCAGGGTCCTCGACCCCCGTCACGAGGATCGCGGCCTGCGGGAACACGTCGAGCAGGTCCGCGATGAACGGGATGGAGCCACCGATGCCGATGTCCACCGGGTCCGTCCCCCACGCCGCGGCGAACGCGGCCCGCGCGGTGCGCATCGCGGCCGAGTCGACCGGCGCGGCGAACGGCTTGCCGAGCTCACCGTCACGCACCGTCACCCGGGCACCGAACGGGGCGTGCGCGTGCAGGTGCGCGACGAGGGCGTCACGGGCCGCGGCAGGGTCCTGCCCAGGGGCGACGCGCAGCGAGAGCTTGGCGCTCGCCGCCGGGGTCAGGGTGTTCGACGAGGTCGCGACCCGCGGGGCGTCCAGGCCGATCACCGAGATCGCCGGCCGGGTCCACAGCCGCGCGGTGAGCGGTCCGGTCCCGGCCAGCCGCACCCCCTCGAGCACACCGGCATCGGCACGCAGCTGCGCCTCGTCGTAGTCGACCGTCGGGTCGGCCGCCCGCACCAGACCGGCCACCGCGACGTCACCGGCGTCGTCGTGCAGCGTCGCGAGCAGCCGGGCGAGCAACGTCGGAGCGTCCAGCAGCGGGCCGCCGAACATGCCCGAGTGCACCGCGTGGTCGAGCGCGGCCACCTCGACGGTGAGGTCGACCAGACCGCGCAGCGAGGTCGTCAGCCCGGGCACGCCCACCTGCCAGTTCGACGAGTCGGCCACGACGATGACGTCGGCGGCCAGCCGGTCGCGGTAGGTGTGCAGGAAGGTGACGAACGACGGGGAGCCAACCTCCTCCTCGCCCTCGACGAACACCGTGACGTTCGCCTCGAGCTCGTCGCCGAGCGCACGCAGGGCTCCGATGTGCGCCACCACACCGGCCTTGTCGTCGGCTGCACCGCGTGCGAACAACCGGTCGCCGACCTGGGTCGGCACGAACGGCTCGGTGGTCCAGCCCTCCCCCGGCGGCTGCACGTCGTGGTGGGCGTAGAGCAGCACCGTCGGCGCACCGGGGCGCCCGCCGCGGTGCCCGACGACGGCGGGGGCGCCAGGCGTGCCGTCCGGACGCGGGGCGTGCAGCACGTCGACCTCGGTGAAGCCGACCTGGGAGAGCAGCGCTGCCACCGCTGCGGCGCTCGCGTCCACCTGCGTCTGGTCGAATTCCTGGTTGGAGACGCTCGGGATGCGGACCAAGGCCTCCAGGTCGGCGCGCACGGTGCCGAACTGGGCGGCCACCTTCGCGCGCAGCGCGTCCAGGCGCACGGGGTCGATCGGGGCAGCGGGCTGGGGCGGCTGAGGCGAGGTCACGACGGCCAACGCTACTCGTCTACCCTGAGCGGGTGTTCGGACGTGAGAAGACCCCGCAGCCGCCCCCCGCCAGCGCGCCGGACGAGCCCTCGAGCTCCGGCAAGGGGCGCCCCACCCCGACGCGCAAGGAGGCCGAGGCGGCGAACAAGCGCCCCCTCGTGCCCACCGACCGCAAGGCCGCAGGCAAGGACGCCCGCGCCGCCGCCCGGGTGCAGCGCGACCGCGAGTACCAGGCGATGCTCGCCGGCGACGTGAAGAACATGCCGCTGCAGCACCGCGGCCCGGTCCGCACGTTCATCCGCGACTACGTGGACGCGCGCCGCAACCTCGGCGACTACTTCCTGCCGGTGATGTTCGCGCTGCTGCTCGTCGGCATGGCCCTCACCGGGCCGCTGGTGTCCCGGTTCGGCGCGACCGGCTCGGTCGTCGCATTCGCGTTCTACGGCCTGGCGTACCTGTACATGTTCGCGGCGATCGTGGACGGCTGGCTGCTGTGGCGCCGGCTCAAGCGCGTGCTCGTCGCGAAGTTCGGGACGGAAGCCTCCCAGGCCCGTGGCCTGGGCATGTACCTCACCGCCCGGGTGTTCCAGCTGCGCCGGCTGCGGATGCCCAAGCCGAGGGTCTCCCGCGGGCAGTACCCGGTCTGAGCCCGGGCGCCGACCCGTCCGCGTCTGCGTCCCGGCCCGCGGGGAGGGCCGTCACCGGCCGCTTCGTCAGCCGACGGTGAGGTCGAGCTCGGCGCCCACCGGCCGGCCCTCGTTCTCCAGCCGGGTGCTCGCCACCCCCTGGGCGGCCAGGGTCCGCCAGTGCGCCCCGACCCACTGCTCGGCGTCGAACCGGTTGGTGAACACGGGGCCGACGGGCCGCTCGACCCGCGTCCCGTCCGGGCCCAGGAGCACCCACTGCCACTGCGGACGCATGCTCATGCCGCCTCCTGCCCGTCGGCCTGCTCCTCGCGCCGACGCCGGTCGGCATCGATGGCCAGCTGCCGACCGATCCGACGTGCGTAGGACGGCCCCTCGTAGATGAGCCCCGTGTAGCCCTGCACCAGGGTCGCCCCGACGGCCAGGTACTCCTGGGCGTCGGCCGGGACGGTGATGCCGCCGACCCCGATGATGACGAGGTCCGGGCCGAGCCGGGACCGCAGCCGGGCGACGACGTCCAGCCCGCGGGCCAGCAGCGGCGGACCGGACAGCCCGCCCTCGCCCAGATCGTGCGCGATCGTGGTGTTGACGGCGACGACGCCGTCCAGGCCCAGCTCGCAGACCAGGTCGGCGACCTCGTCGATCTGCGCGTCGGCCAGGTCGGGGGCGATCTTCACCAGGAGCGGCACCGGCGGGGTGGCTGCTCGCGCGGTCGCCTCGTCGGCGGCGGTGCGCACGGCCTGCAGCACCGGCCGCAGCACCTCGACGGCCTGCAGGTCACGCAGCCCCGGGGTGTTGGGCGAGGACACGTTGACCACGAGGTAGTCGGCGTACGGCGCAAGCCGCCCGGCGCTCGTCGCGTAGTCGGCGGCGGCCGCCTCCAGCGGCGTGGTCTTGGTCTTGCCGATGTTGACGCCGACGAACGCCGAACGCCCGGCAGGGGTCCGGCGCAGCCGCGCCAGCCGCGCGGCGACCGCGGCCGAGCCGTCGTTGTTGAAGCCCATCCGGTTGCGCAGCGCCCGCTGGTCGAGCACCCGCCACAGGCGCGGCTTGGGGTTGCCCGGCTGGGGCCTGGCCGTCACCGTGCCGACCTCGACGTAGCCGAAGCCCATCATGACGAGCCCGAGCACGCCGCGCGCGTCCTTGTCGAACCCGGCGGCCACACCGAGCGCCGAGGGTACGGTGCGGTCCCAGAGCCGGACCCGCGCCGCGGCGGGCACAGCGAGCACGGCACCGACGAGGTCGCGCAGCCCGGGCACCGCCGCGACGGACCGGATCAGGGCGAAGACGATGTGGTGCGCCCGTTCGGGGTCCATCCGGCGGAACACGAGGTCGAAGAGCAGCCGGTACACAGGCCCCAACCTAGTGGTCCGCGCCGGCCCGCCCGGTCCGCCACAGCCACCAGAGCCCCACGAACGGCAGCACCAGCGGGACGTACCCGTACCCGGACCCGAAGCCCGACCAGACCGTCTCGTCCGGGAAGTCGTCCGGCAGCGCCAGGCTCACCGCCCCGATGACCAGCACGCCGACCATCTCGGTGCCCACGCACCACCAGGCCGCCCGACGCCGGTCGGTGGCCAGCGCCCAGGTCGCCGCGACGTAGACCAGACCGGAGGCCAGGGACAGCGCGTAGGCGAGCGGGGCCTCGTGCCAGGCGGTGCTCACCTGGTAGAGGCCGCGTGCCGTGGCGGCCAGCGCGAGCACGCCGTAGACGAGCACGAGCAGGCGCCCGAAACCGCCGGAGGTCGGCCTCATGCGCCCCACACCTGCACCAGACGCAGCTGCAGGAAGGCGACCACCCCGGCCGCGGACGCCAGCACGACCGAGCTCCACCGGGTGCGTTCGGCGAACGCCCAGGCCGCGGCGAGCGGCAGCAGCACGAGACCGGCGACGACGTAGCCGAAGAACAGCGGGGCGCTCACGTGGTGCCCGGTGCGCACCAGCACGACCGTCTGCACGACGCCCTGGACGATCAGCAGGGCCTCGACCACCGCGGCGGCCCACAGCTGGCGCAGCACGACGGCCCGGTCCCGGGCGACGAACACGACGGCCCACGCCGCGAGCCCCAGGCTCGTGGCGACGACGAGTGCCACGAGCGCGCCGATCACCGGCACACCGTAGCGGCGAGCGGGCGCAACTACGATCGTGACGTGATCTCACTGACCTCCGCTGACCCGTCCTCCCTGTCCACCGACGCCCTCGTGGTGCTCGTCGCGCAGCGCGACGGCACCGCGGTCCCCCTCGGACCGGTCCCGGCTCTCGTGACCCAGGTGCTGGCCGACGCCGCGGCGCTCGGGGTCACCGGTGCGCTGGACGAGGTGCGCAAGGTGCCGGCGACCGGGATCGGCGCCCGGGTGCTCGTGCTGGCCGGCGCCGGTGCGCACGAGCGGCTCGACGGCGAGGCGCTGCGACGGGCGACGGGTGCCGCGACGCGCGAGCTGGCCGGGCTCGGCTCGGCCGCCGTCGTGCTGCCGTCCGACGACCTGCCGACGCTGCGTGCGGTGGCCGAGGGCGCGCTGCTGGGCGCCTACGAGTTCGGTCGCTACCGCGGCGGCGACGCCGCGCGCAGCCCGCTGGGTGCGATCCAGCTGGTCACGAGCCTGTCGAAGGGTGCCGCGCAGGACGCGCTCGGCCGCGCCGAGGTGGTGGCCCAGGCGGTCAACGCGGCCCGCGACCTGGTGAACACCGCGCCGAACGACCTGTACCCGGAGGCCTTCGCCGAGGCGGCCAGGGCGGCCACCAAGGGGCTGCGCGCGGTGAAGGTCACGGTGCTCGACGAGAAGGCGCTCGCCGCGGGCGGCTACGGCGGCCTGGTCGGCGTGGGCCAGGGCTCGACCCGCCCGCCGCGTCTGGTCAAGGTGGCCTACTCCCCCGCGCGCGCCAAGCGTTCGGTGGCGCTCGTGGGCAAGGGCATCACGTTCGACTCGGGCGGCATCTCGCTCAAGCCGCCGGCGGACATGGACGAGATGAAGTCCGACATGGCCGGTGCTGCCGCCGTGCTGCAGACGGTCGTGGCCGCGGCCCGGCTCGGGCTCAAGGTCGCCGTCACCGGCTGGCTGTGCCTGGCCGAGAACATGCCGTCGGGCAGCGCGCAGCGCCCGTCGGACGTGCTCACCATCCGTGGCGGGAAGACCGTCGAGGTGCTCAACACCGACGCCGAGGGCCGCCTCGTGCTGGCCGACGGCCTGGTGAGCGCCGTCGAGGAGAAGCCGGACCTGGTGCTGGACATCGCGACCCTCACGGGGGCGCAGATGGTGGCCCTGGGCCGGCGGGTGTCGGCGGTGATGGGCACCGACGACGTGCGCGCCCACGTGGTGCAGGCCGCCGCGGCCGCCGGCGAGCAGTTCTGGCCGATGCCGCTGCCGGAGGACCTCAAGGCGGGGCTGAAGTCGAAGGTCGCCGACCTGGCGAACGTCGGCGAGCGGTGGGGCGGGATGCTCCTGGCCGGGCTGTTCCTGGCCGAGTTCGTCGGGGACACCCCGTGGGCCCACCTGGACGTGGCCGGCCCGGCGTTCAACGCCCAGCCGGCGTACGGCTACACCCCGACCGGGGGCACCGGCGCCGGGGTGCGGACCATGCTCGAGCTCGTCGAGGAGCACGCCGCGCGCCCCTGATCAGGGCAGGGACCTTCGTCCCAAACTCGTGCGCCCAAACCCTTCTGCCGACAAGTTACTCGTGAGTACACTTTCGGCTCGTCGGCGGTCGTCGGAGCCTGCGACGGTTGCGACCACCACCGGCCGGGACATCCTGCCGGTGGTGTCCCGCCGCCCGGCGAGGAGGGGTCGATGAAGATCGCTGTCCTGGTCAAGCAGGTGCCCGACACCTGGGACCCACGTCACCTCGACCCGTCGACCGGACGGGCCGACCGCACGAGCGGCGAGCAGGTGGTCGACGAGATCGCCGAGCGTGCGCTCGAGGTGGCGCTCACCTGCCGCGACACGACGCCCGGGACCGAGGTCGTGCTCGTCACCATGGGCCCGGCCCCCGTCGCCGACAGCCTGCGCAAGCTGCTGGCGATGGGCGCCGACCGCGCCGTGCACGTGCAGGACGACGCGCTGGCGGGTGCCGACGTCGTACGTACGGCCGGGGTGCTCGCGGCAGTGCTGCACCGCGAGGCACCCGACCTGGTGCTGGCTGGCAACGAGTCGACGGACGGGCGCGGTGGCGTGCTGCCAGCCATGCTCGCCGAGCACCTGGGCCGTCCGCTGCTGTCCGGCCTCGACTCGGTGCAGGTGCACGCGGACCAGGTCACCGGGACCCGCACCACCTCGGCCGGGACCGCCCAGGTGCACGCCGGGCTGCCTGCCGTGGTCTCGGTGACCGAGCAGCTGCCCGAGGCACGGGTCGCCGGGCTGCGCGGCATCATGGCCGCCAAGCGCAAGCCCGTGGCCCGGCTGAGCCTGGCCGACCTCGGCCTGCCG
>NZ_VWSD01000368.1 GCF_009829685.1 Cellulomonas citrea | reverse complement strand
ATTGGGGAGTAGGACAGAGATTCAAGTCCACTTGACGTGACCCCCTGATTTTCCTCCACGAGCGATTAGAGTCTGGCCTGAAGGAAGGACAGACGATGAAGCGTGCAAGGTTTTCAGAAAAGCAGATCATTGGTGTGCTGAAGGAGGCAGAGGCGGGCGCAAAGACCGCTGATCTGGCCAGGCGGCATGGTGTGTCTGAAGCGACGATCTACAACTGGAAGGCCAAGTATGGCGGGCTGGAGGTATCCGAGGCCCGGCGACTGCGGGAGCTTGAGAGCGAGAACGCCAGACTCAAGCGCCTGTTGGCCGATGCGATGCTGGACCAGGCTGCGCTGAAGGATCTTCTGGCAAAAAAGTTTTGACGCCCGCCGCGAAGCGGGAAGCTGTCGCTCATCTCCAGGCGTGCCACGGGCTGAGCGAACGGCGGGCGTGCCGTGTCATTGATGCCGATCGCAAGAGCGTGCGCTACCGTTCCGTCCGGGACGATGATGCGGCTCTGCGCGGGAAGCTGCGCGAGCTGGCCAACCAGCGGCGCCGGTTCGGCTATCGCCGTCTACATATCC
>NZ_VWSD01000367.1 GCF_009829685.1 Cellulomonas citrea | reverse complement strand
GAGGATGTCGAGCTGGCGGATGGTCTTCAGCTTGTGCTTCTTCAGCCACATGGTGAAAACGCTGGTCACGCCTGGATCGAAACCCGAACCCAGCAGCGCCATCAGGCCGGCTTCCTTGAACCGGTCGTGATAGGCCCACTGCCAGTGGTATTCGAACTTGGCCTCGTCCTTGGGCTCGTAGTTTGCCGTGTCGAGATAGCTCACGCCCGCTTCGAGGCAGGCATCCATGATCGGCAGGTCCTGGTAAGGCAGCGCAAGGTTCACCACGAGGCTCGGGTTCACCTTGCGGATAAGGTTGACCATGGCCCGGACTTCCTCGGCATCTATCTCGTAGGTCGCGACGTCCACACGGGTGCGCTCCTTCACCGACGCGGCGATAGCATCGCATTTGGATTTGGTGCGGCTGGCAAGGTGGATGTCCGTGAAGATATCTTTGTTCATAGCCATTTTGTGGACACAGACCGAGCTGACGCCACCGGCACCGATTACGAGGACTGTCGACATGTTTGTGGTTCTCCGAATTCGAATCTTGGCGGTCCCCTAGCGAAATGCGCTAAGCGCGCCA
>NZ_VWSD01000366.1 GCF_009829685.1 Cellulomonas citrea | reverse complement strand
ACCGCGACGCGTTGGCCGACCTTGATAAAGCCAATATCCTTGTTTTGGACGAACGCTTCGACCGAGATCCCACTGTTGCAGCTCGATGCGCTGGTTACATCGCCGGAGGTGCACGGCACGATTACCATTAACGGCTGAGCAGGCTGGACCACGCCGCCAATTGTGCTGACCGCAAGCTGCTGGACAACGCCGTCGACGGGCGCGCGCAGTTCTTGGAACTGTCGGCGGCGCTCGGCCTTGCGCAGTTCCTCGCTGGCGAGACTTGCGCGATCATTGGCTTCGGCGAGATCGGTGACGGCTGTGCGCCCGAACCCCGCGCGCAAGCTGCGCAGTTCGGCATCGAGCCGCCCGATCGAGGCTTCGGCCCGCATCCTGTTCGCCTGCTGGACCTCGATGTTGCGGATATGCTCGGCACGCAGCTGTTCGTATTCGAGGAGTTTAAGCTTTGAGTAGAACCCCTTCTCAGCGAGTTCAGCACGCGCATTCATCTGCTGGTCGATATAGGGCAGCGCTTCTTCGAGCTTGGCGATCTCAGCATTGGCCGCCGCAAGGGCAGCCTGATTTTCG
>NZ_VWSD01000365.1 GCF_009829685.1 Cellulomonas citrea | reverse complement strand
GGCAGCCACCGTCGTCCCGCCCGGGGACGAGACGCGTTCGCGCAGCACGACGGGGTGGTCGCCGGTGGCGGCGGCGAGCGCGGCCGAGCCCTCGACCGTGGCCACCGCGAGCCGCAGCGCGACGTCCCGGGTGAGCCCGAGCAGCACACCCGCCTCGGCCATCGCGTCGATGAGGTAGAAGGCGTACGCCGGGCCGGACCCCGAGAGGGCGGTGACGGCGTCCAGGTCCTTCTCGGCCACGCGCACCACCAGCCCGGTCGCGGCCAGCAGACGTTCGGCCAGCACGAGGTGGTCCTCGTGGGCGGCCGCGCCCGGGGCGATCGCCGCGACCCCCTTGCCGATGAGTGCGGGCGTGTTGGGCATCACCCGGACCACCGGCGTGCCCGGCGGGAGCAGCCGTTCGTACACGGCGAGCGGCACCCCGGCTGCGACCGACACGACGAGCGCGCCCGGTGCGAGCGCGGGAGCCAGCGCACCCAGCACCGTGGGCACGACGGCGGGCTTGACGGCGAGCAGCACGACCCCGGCGCCCGCGGCGAGCTCGGCCACGTCAGCGCCGGCCACGACG
>NZ_VWSD01000364.1 GCF_009829685.1 Cellulomonas citrea | reverse complement strand
GTGCGCGGCGGCCCGACCGCGGCGACCAGCTTCCTGCGCGGATCGATGGGTTCGACGCTGGTCGAGGCGATGGTCCCCGAACTCGGCGATGCCATGCGCGTGGCGAGCGATCCGCTGGTCGGCGAATTGCTGCGCGGCCTCACCGGCGTTGATCTCGGCGGTGCGACCACGCGCTTCGCCAACAATATCGACAACACCATCTGGCGCGAAATGGGCGTCGAGGAAGCCGCCATCCGCCGCGATCCGCGATCGACCAACGACCCGCTGATCATCGGCGTCTTCGGCGTGGGCGGGGGGTACTAGCCCAGGCGCCCCTGCACCGCTAAGGCTCCCCGGGAATCGCAATTCCCGGAGCCTTCGCACATGAAATTCTTCGTCGACACCGCAGACATCGCCGACATCAAGGAGCTGGCCGAGACCGGCCTGCTGGACGGCGTCACCACCAATCCCAGCCTGATCGCCAAGTCGGGGCGGGACTTCATGGAAGTGACCAAGGAGATCTGCGGCATCGTCGATGGCCCGGTCAGTGCCGAGGTCGTCGCGCTCGATCACGAGACCATGATGAAGGAAGC
>NZ_VWSD01000363.1 GCF_009829685.1 Cellulomonas citrea | reverse complement strand
CTGGATGAAATCGTCGGGCAGGATCTCGTTCCACAGGTCGACGACCTGCTGGCTCTTGGAGAAAAAGCGGTGGCCGCCGATATCGAAGCGATAACCCTCGTGCTCGACGGTCCGGCTGATGCCGCCGACAGAGGTATCGTCTTTTTCGATAATCGCGACCGACTTCCCCTGCTTGGTTAGCAGATAGGCCGCGGTGAGGCCCGCCGGACCCGCCCCGATAATCGCTACGTCGACGCTCAACTCGTTCGCTTGCATTCCCATTCGCCCCCTTCTTGGTGTCTTGTCAGGGGATGAAGGAAATTGGTTAGGGGATGGTTAACATGCCCTTCGCTGCGCTTTCAGCCGCCCTCTTCCTGAAGCAGGATGGGACATTGCACGCGCGCCGCAAGCAGGGCGAATTCGCGCAGGGTAAAGAAATTGTCGAAGGCAAGACCGTAGTTCGCATCGCGGCGCCAGCGCACCTTGGAGCGGATTTCGGGCACGAAATCGTTCTGGATGCGCACGCTCTGGTCGATCGCGAACACGGTGTCGCATTCCATCCGCGCGCCATGTTGCGAAATGTTGAGCGATAC
>NZ_VWSD01000362.1 GCF_009829685.1 Cellulomonas citrea | reverse complement strand
GAGGTCGAAAGCGGCTATATCGGCGGCGACAAACCCGATCCGACCTACAAGGAGGTGTGCAGCGGCACGACCGGCCATGCCGAAGGCGTGCGCGTGACCTTCGACACCGATCGGATCACGCTCGACCAGTTGCTCGACGTGTTCATGGGCACGCACGACCCGACGCAGCTCAACCGCCAGGGCAATGATGTCGGCACGCAGTATCGTAGCGCCATCTTCCCGCTCGATGACAATCAGCGAGGCGAGGCAGAGGCGGCGATCGCCCGCTGGAATGGCGAGCATGAAGGGCAGACTGCGGTCACCACGGTGGAGGGTCCGGCCGAATGGTACCCGGCGGAAGGTTACCACCAGGAATATTGGGAGGGCGAAGGCCAGCGCAATCCGTACTGTCTCGCGGTCATCCCGCCCAAACTGATGAAGCTGCGCAGGAGCTTCCAGAAGTACCTCAAGGACGATGCCTGACGGGCGCCGCGGATTTCAGCACAAGCCCGCCTTCCAGCGCCCAATGAAGAAACCGTCCAGCCCCCCGTGATCGGTGAGCATGCCCGGATCGGTGCGCAGGTATCCATCGGGT
>NZ_VWSD01000361.1 GCF_009829685.1 Cellulomonas citrea | reverse complement strand
GAGCGCGAGCGCGTCCTGCCCGTCGGCGGCGACCCGGGCGGCCAGCTCGCCGTAGAGCCGCGCCGCGTGGTCGAGCACGACGTCGGTGAGCCGACCGGGCACCACCCGGCGCCGGGTGGGGTCGAGCGGGAACGTGGCGATGAGCAGCGCGGGCAGCGTGCACGGGTCGTCGGTGGGGGTCGGCGCGTGCAGCACGGGGGCCGGGAGCGGTCCGGTGCCGGGCCGCGGCAGCGCCCAGGTGACCTGCCAGGTGGTGCGGTCACGCTCCTCGACCGGGCGGTCCGCGGTCAGTGCCGGGTCCAGCCGACCCGATGCGGTGCGCACCCACCAGCGGGACCCGACGTCGGCGATCCGACGCGGCGGGGCGTCGGGGGTCTCCACGACGATCTCGACGAGCCCCGGCAGGGCCAGCAGCAGCGGGTCACCCACCGCGTCGAGCTGGGCACGCACGAGGTCCGCGGCCTCGGCGTCGCGCAGCCGGGCGACGACCGCGGTGTCGTAGCCGGGCAGCGGGGCGGCGTCGGAGACGAACGGCAGCCGCAGCACCGGGAGCCAGTCGCCGCGCCGGGCGACCTC
>NZ_VWSD01000360.1 GCF_009829685.1 Cellulomonas citrea | reverse complement strand
GGGGCTGGCCGCCGGGACGCCGGTGACGCTCGGCACGCCGTCGCCGGGAGGTACCGGCCCGGTCGTCCCCGGGGTCGTCGTCGTGCACGTCGTCGGCGCGGTGGCGACGCCGGGGGTCGTCCGGCTCCCTGCCGGTGCCCGGGTGCTCGACGCCCTCGCCGCGGCGGGCGGCAGCACACCGGACGCCGACCTGTCGGCGGTCAACCTGGCTCGGGAGCTGGTGGACGGGGAGCAGGTCGTGGTGCCCCGACCGGGTGAGGTGCCCGCGGCGATCGGCGCGAGCGCGACGGGCGACGGTGCGCTCGTCGACGTCAACACGGCCACGCCGGCCCAGCTCGACGAGCTGCCGGGGGTAGGTCCCGTGCTCGCCCAGCGCATCGTGGACGGTCGCCCCTACCGCACGGTCGAGGACCTGGACGGTGTCGAGGGGATCGGGCCGTCCCTGCTGGACAAGCTGCGGTCGAAGGTGCGGGTCTAGTGCCGGCGCCGGACCTGCGGCTGCTCGGCCCTGCGGCGTCCGCCTGGGCGGCGGCCTGGGTGGTGCTCCGGCTCGCCCCGGTGCCGGCGGCCGGTGCG
>NZ_VWSD01000359.1 GCF_009829685.1 Cellulomonas citrea | reverse complement strand
CCTGCCCTCTTCCGTCTTATGTTCACAAGCGGCGAACCGGTCGATCACTCGGACGAAGAGGATCCCGCGCACGCATTGCTGACGCAATATTCACAGAGCCTTGCCGCGCACCCAGAGCGGGCTGAAAGTCTCGCTCTACAGGCCTGGGCGATCGTCCACGGGATCGCGATGCTGATGCTCGACGGGCGCATCCCGGCCGACGACGCGCTGTTGGATCGTCTTCTCGCTACCGACAGCCTTTTTCCGACCTACTCGGCTTAGGGCAGCAACAGCGAGGAATCGCCGTAGCAATAGAAGCGATACTGATGCGCAATGGCATGCTCATAGGCCGCCATCACACGCTCCCGCCCCATCAAGGCGCTGACGAGCATCATCAGTGTCGACTTCGGCAGGTGGAAGTTGGTCATCAGCCCGTCGACGGCACGGAACCGGTATCCGGGGGTGATGAAGATTGAGGTATCGCCAGCGAAGGGCCGGATGGTCCCATCCTCCCCGGTCGCGCTTTCGAGTAGTCTCAAACTGGTAGTGCCAACCGCGATCACGCGGCCACCCGAAGCGCGCGCCGCATTCAGGCGGTCGGCG
>NZ_VWSD01000035.1 GCF_009829685.1 Cellulomonas citrea | reverse complement strand
CCGCCCACGTCACCAGGCCGGTGCCGAGGACCTCGCGGGCGCGTCGGGGCCGGAGCGTCGCGCGGCGGACCGGACCGTCGGGCCGCGGCCAGGTGATCTCCCCGACCAGGTGGACGAGCAGGAACAGGGCGCCGACGGTTGCCGGTGCGAGTGCGGCGACGAGCCCGGCCGCGGACCCGGAGGTGCGGACGAGCTGCCAGGACAGGCCGGTCGTGACGGCGAAGACGAGCCACGCGGCGGCGGTGGCACGGTCGAGGTGGCGGCGTGCCCGCTGGGCGGCCCCGGTACCGGTCGGTCGCCCGGCGGCGGGCTCGGCCGTACCGGCAGGCGCGGGCGCGGGGGTGACCACGACCGCGAGCACGGCGACGCCGATCGCGACGAGCAGCACGAACGTCGCGAGGACGAGGATCGGACCGCCCACGACTGCCTCCTCAGGTCCGGGCGACGCTCGTCGCACCGTCGTCAATGAGTCTATGTATTGGTACATTGACACATCAAGACGGCGAGGTCAAACCCCCGTCCCGGGGCCCTCGGCCGCCAGCCAGGAGTCCACCCGCGCCAGCATCGACGCCGTCGACGACGCACTCGCCCGCGAGGCCAGGATCGAGCTGCGGGCCAGCCCCGCGAGCTCGACGTCGTCGAAGCCCAGCACCTCGCGCGCGGTCACGTACTGGTCCACCAGCCGTGACCTGAACAGCAGCGGGTCGTCCGCGCCGAGGGCCACGATCGCCCCCGCGTCCACCAGAGCGCGCAACGGCACGTGCGCGGCGTCCTGGAACACCCCGAGCGAGACGTTGGACGCCGGGCAGACCTCGAGAGCCACCCCACCGGTGACCACCCGCTCGAGCACCCGGGGGTCCTCGCCCGCACGCACCCCGTGGCCCAGCCGGTCCGGTGCCAGGTGGTCGAGCACCTGCGCGACGTGCGTCGGGCCCAGTAGCTCACCACCGTGCGGCACGCTCGCCAGCCCCGCGCGCCGGGCCAGGGCGAACGCCGGTCCGAAGGCCTCGGTGTCGCCGCGCCGCTCGTCGTTGGACAGCCCGAAGCCGACCACCTCGCCGTCACCCGTCCCGGCGTAGCGGGCCGCGAGCCGGGCCAGCGTCCGGGCGTCCAGCGGGTGCCGCAGCCGGGAGGCCGCCACCACGACCCCCACCTCGATGCCGTGTGCGCGGGCGGACGTGCGGGCCGCGTCGAGCACGATCTCCACCGCTGGGGTGATCCCGCCGACGTACGGGGCGTACGACGTGGGGTCGACCTGGATCTCGAGGCGGACCGAGCCCTCGGCCGCATCATCGGCGACCGCCTCCTCGACCAACCGGCGCATCGCCGCCTCGCTGCGCACCACGGCGCGGGCCGCGTCGTACAGCCGCTGGAACCGGAACCAGCCGCGCTCGGTCCCGGCCACCCGCAGCGGGTCGTGGTCGAGCAGGGCGGTAGGCAGCCGCAGCCCCTGCTCGGCCGCCATCTCGGCCAGTGTGCTCGGTCGCATCGACCCGGTGAAGTGCAGGTGCAGGTGCGCCTTGGGCAGGGCGGTGAGGTCACGCATCGGGGTCAGTCTGCCTGGTCGCGGGCCTGGTCCGCGTGCGCCGTCCGGGCGGCGGGCTCAGGCGCCCGGCAGGATGCCGCGCGAGATCGCCACCGTGACCGCCCTGGTCCGGTCGTCGACCCCGAGCTTGGCGAAGGCCCGCAGCAGATGGGTCTTCACGGTGGCCTCGGTGATGAACAGCTCACGTCCGATCGCGGCGTTGGACAGCCCACGGGCGACCCCGGCGAGCACCTCGGTCTCGCGCGCGGTGAGCCGGTCACCTGCCCCTCGCAGCTGGACGACGAGCCGGGCAGCGACCGACGGGGACAGGGTCGACTGGCCGCGTGCGGCCGCGCGCACCCCCGCCAGGAGCTCCGCCCGCGGGGTGTCCTTGAGCAGGTAGCCGGTGGCCCCGGCCTCGACCGCCCGCAGGATGTCGGTGTCGGTCTCGTAGGTGGTGAGGACCAGCACGTGCACGCCGGGCACCTGCGCGACGATCGCGGCGGTCGCGGCGGCCCCGTCCAGCACCGGCATCCGCAGGTCCATGAGCACGAGGTCCGGCGCGAGCTCGCAGGCCAGCGCGACCGCCTGCTCCCCGTCCCCGGCCTCGCCCACCACCTCGAGGTCCGGTTCCACCGCGAGCAGCCCGGCCAGCCCCGAGCGCACCACGGGGTGATCGTCGGCGATGAGCACCCGGATGCTCATGAGGTCACCGGCAGGGTCAGTCGCAGCCGGGTGCCGCCACCGGCTGCCGGGGCGAGCTCGACGCTCCCGCCGCCGGCCGCGGCGCGTTCGCGCACCCCGAGCAGGCCCACGCCCTCGCGCAGGTCGGCGGGCAGGCCGCACCCGTCGTCCGCCAGGTCGAGGCTCACGCTGTCGCCGTCACGGGCCAGCTGCAGCCGCACATGACGTGCGTCGGCGTGCCGGCGCACGTTCGCCAGGCCCTCCTGGGCGGTGCGCAGCAGGGCGACGGCCACCTCGGCGTCGATGCCGGCGGTCTGCTCGTCGAGGTCGACGACGACCTGCGTGCCGGTCTCGGCCTCGAAACGTTCGGCGAGCCGGCCCAGCGCCTGGGTGAGGTCCGCCCCCTGGAGTGCGACCGGCCCGAAGGCGGCGACCAGCGCTCGGGCCTCGGCGAGGTTCTCCCGGGCCACCTGCTCGACCTGCCCCACCCGCAGGGCCGCGTCGTCCACCCGGTCGCGTTCGAGCAGGGCGGACGCCGTCTGGCTGAGCATGATGATGCTGGTGAAGCCCTGGGCGAGGGTGTCGTGGATCTCCTGCGCGAGGCGTTCGCGCTCCGCCAGCACCCCCGCCGCGTGGTGGCTGGCCGCGAGCGCGTCCTGGGCGTCACGCAGCTGGTCGAGCAGGGCCCCGCGCTGCTCGCTGGTCTCGGCGATCTGGGTGATCCACAGCCCGAGCACGACGGAGAACGCCAGGCTCGCCAGCAGCTGCAGGCCGCTCATGCTCCAGGCCGCCCGCAGGTCGCCGAGGGTCACGGCCACCGAGGCGACAACGGCGGCGGTGAGCGCGACGCACCACAGGGCACCCGTCCAGCGGCTGCGGGCGAAGAACCAGATCTGGGAGTAGGCGATGAACAGCAGCACGAAGCCGCCGTCGGTGAGCGAGATCGTGGTCGCGGTGACCGCCACGAGCAGCACGAGGTAGGCGTCCGTGCCCGCGTGCTGCCCGCGCAGCGCCGCCCGCCGGGCCCCGAACGCGTAGGCGCAGACCAGCACGGCGAGCAGACCCAGGGCCCACAGCCGTGCGGCCCCGCCCCCGGCAGCGGGCAGCAGGTAGGACGCGCCGGCCACCCCGGCCATGGCGTAGAAGGCCATGTCCCAGCGGCGCAGCGTGGTCAGCCAGAACGCCTGCCGCTCGCTCGCCTGCCCGTTCATCGCCTCGACCCTCTCATGCCCGCGCCGTCTCCCGACGGGTTCAGCCGTCGTCCCGCCGCCGCCACCGGAACGTGCGCACCCCGGCGACCAGCCCGACGACCAACCAGGCGGCCAGGACCGCCGCGGTCGCCCCGTGCTGCCACGACCCGGACGGCTCCATCACGAGCGCGTCGTCCGGCAGGAACACCGAGCGCATGCCCTGCGCCATCCACTTGAGCGGGAACACCGCGGCGACGTGCTGCATCCAGGTGGGCAGCTGGTCGAACTGGAAGAACACCCCGGAGATGAACTGCAGCACGAGCACGATGGGCGTGACGACGGCGCTCGCGGACTGCCCCGAGCGCGGTACCGAGCTGAACGCGACACCGCAGACCGCACCGGTCGCGGTACCCAGCACGAACACCCAGCCCAGGGTGAACCAGCGACCGGCGGTGTCCGGCAGGCTCACCCGGAAGGCCAGCGCCGAGACCACGAGCAGCAGCGCGGTCTGCACCAGGCTGGTGACGAGCACCTGGCCCACCTTGCCCAGGAAGTACGAGGCCGCCGGCAGCGGGGTGCCGCGCAGCCGCTTGAGCCCGCCGCTGTCGCGCTCCTCGGCGATCCCGATGGCCAGGTTCTGGAAGCTGGACAGCATGACGCCGGTCGCGATCATGCCGGGCAGGAAGTACTGCGAGAACTCGATGGAGCGGCCCTGCCCCAGGTCGATCGACCCGCTGAACACCGTCGCGAAGATGCCCATCATGATGATCGGGTAGGCGAAGATGAACACGACGGCGTCCCGGGCCCGGAAGAACCGGCGCAGCTCGTAGCCCACCCGGTGCCCGCCCAGCCGCAGCGTGCCCGGCAGGCGCGCCGCCGTCCCGGACCAGGTCGCCCCGCCCGCCGTCGTCATGGGTGCACCGGTCGCGCTCATCGGCGGACCTCCTCGATCGTCGTCGTGCCGGCGGCCTGCTCGGCCCCGATGAGCTGCAGGTACACGTCCTCCAGGCTGGGGCGCAGCACCTGCAGCCCAGGCACCTCGTCCCGACCGGCCGCGGCGAACCGCGCCGTGAGCTCGGCGACCACCCGGGTCGGGCTGTCGGTGGACCGTTCCCGCACCACGTCGTCCTCCCTCCAGCGCACGAGGGCGCGGTGCGAGGTGCGGCCGCCCAGGTCGTGCGGGCTGCCCTGGGCCACGACGGACCCGTCGGTGACGACGAGGACGCGGTCGGCCAGGCGTTCGGCCTCCTCGAGGTAGTGGGTGGTGAGCAGGATCGTCGTGCCCTCGTCCCGCAACGACTCGACGAGGTCCCAGAAGTCGTGCCGGGCCTGCGGGTCGAACCCGGTGGTCGGCTCGTCGAGGAACAGCAGCTCAGGTCGCCCGACGATGCCCAGGGCCACGTCGAGCCGGCGGCGCTGCCCGCCGGACAGGTGCCGGGCGCGGGTGCGTGCCTTCTCGCTCAGCCCGACGGCGGCGATGAGCTCGTCGACGTCGCGGTGCCGGGGGTAGTACGCGGCGAAGTGGCGCACGAGCTCGGTGACGGTGGCCGAGTCCAGGTCGTCGCCGGACTGGAGCACGATGCCGATCCGGGACCGCCACATGCGGTCGCCGTGCTCCGGGTCGATGCCGAGCACCTGGACATGTCCGGCGTCGCGGTGCCGGTAGCCCTCGAGGATCTCCACCGTCGTGGTCTTGCCCGCGCCGTTGGGGCCGAGCACGGCGACGATCTCGCCGCGCTCGACCTGCAGGTCCAGACCGTCGACGGCGTGCTTGTCGCCGTAGTGCTTGTGCAGTCCGGTGACGGCGATCGCCGGCGGGCTCGCGGATGTGCTCATACGGCAAGCGTGCCCGGCACCCGGGCGAGGCCGCGACCGACCGACGTTCGGCCCGAGGGTCAACCGATCGGTGGACGGTGCGCTACCTCGCCTCGCCGAGCAGCTCGACGATCCGGCCGACGCCCTCGACCAGGTCGTCGTCGCCCAGGGCGTACGAGAGCCGCAGGTACCCGCTGGGACCGAACGCCTCACCGGGCACGACGGCGACCTCGACCTGCTCCAGGATGAGCGCGGCGAGCTCGGCCGAGGTGGCGGGCGTGACGCCGCGGATGGTGCGGCCGAGCACACCGGTCACCGACGGGTAGGCGTAGAACGCGCCCTGCGGCACCGGGATCTGCACGCCGTCGATCTGGCTGAGCATCGAGACCATCGTCCGACGGCGACGGTCGAAGGCGGCGCGCATCTGCGCCACGGCCGACAGGTCCCCGGTGAGCGCCTCGATCGCGGCGCGCTGGGACACGTTCGCGACGTTGCTCGTCAGGTGCGACTGCAGGTTGGTCGCGGCCTTGATGACATCGTCCGGGCCGATCATCCAGCCGACGCGCCACCCGGTCATGGCGTAGGTCTTCGCGACGCCGTTGAGCACGATCGTGGTGTCCGCGAGCTCGGGCACCACCTTGACGATGGGGGTGAACACGGTCTCGTCGTAGACCAGGTGCTCGTAGATCTCGTCGGTGATGACCCAGATGCCGTGCTCGAGGGCCCAGCGGCCGATCTGCTCGGTTTGCTCGGGGGAGTAGACGGCCCCGGTCGGGTTCGACGGGGAGTTGAACAGCAGCACCTTCGTGCGGGGCGTGCGCGCGGCCTCGAGCTGCTCGACGCTCACCAGGTAGCCGGCGTCGGCCCCGGCGACCACCTCGACCGGCACGGCACCGGCCAGCCGGATGGCCTCGGGGTAGGTGGTCCAGTACGGCGTGGGCAGCAGCACCTCGTCGCCCGGGTCGAGCACGGTGGCGAACGCCTGGTAGACGGCCTGCTTGCCGCCGTTGGTCACGAGCACGGAGCCGGGGGAGACCTCGTAGCCGGAGTCGCGCAGCGTCTTGGCCGCGATGGCCTCCTTGAGCGCGGGCAGGCCGGCAGCCGGGGTGTACCGGTGGTTGGCCGGGTCCGCGGCGGCGCGCACGGCGGCCTCGACGATGGCCGGCGGGGTCGGGAAGTCCGGCTCACCGGCGCCGAAGCCGATGACGGGGCGGCCGGCGGCCTTGAGGGCCTTGGCCTTCGCGTCGACGGCCAGGGTGGCCGACGGGGCGATGGCGCCGATGCGGGCAGAGACGCGGGGACGTGCGGCAGGCTGGCTCACGTCCACCATCGTGGCAGAAGGGGCGCTGTCGGATCCGGTGCCGTCCGCAGTTCGACCCACCTGCCGCCGTCGCGTACAGTTGTCCCCCGGCGGTTGACGATCGTCATGCTGCGGCGTGCCCACGGACGTCGGTGCTGTGCCTGCGGGTCTCCGCGGGCCGGGCTCCGGACGGCCAGGGACGGTCTGCGGGTGACGTGACGGCCGCCGTAGGGCAGTGGCGCAATTGGTAGCGCAGCGGTCTCCAAAACCGCAGGTTGCAGGTTCGAGTCCTGTCTGCCCTGCGCACCCGACCCGGGTCGCGGAACGTCGAAGGCCCGGGTGCACGCTCCGAGGGGGCCCTCGGGCCACCGAACGCAGGGCCCGCACGTGCGGGCCGAGGGACAGGGACGAGGACGGACGTGAGCGACATCGCTGACAGCGCGGCTTCGGGCGTCGACGACGCCAAGCCGCGCTCGGCCACGCCCAAGGGCCGCAAGCCCGAGGCGCGACCGGGGTTCTTCGCCCGGATCGCCACGTTCGTCCGGCAGGTGGTCGCCGAGCTCAAGAAGGTCGTGCGGCCCACCCGGTCCGAGCTCATCAGCTACACGACGACGGTCCTGGTGTTCGTCGCGATCGTGATGGCCTTCGTGCTCGTCGTCGACCTCGCGGTCGGCAAGGCCACGTTCTGGATCTTCGGGGGCTGACCCCGTCCGGTGCCGTTCGCGGCACCCCACCGTCAGAAAGCAGGTTGCACGTGTCGCAGGAGTCGCAGCCCACCCCGGGCGCCGAGGCCGAGCTCGAGGACGCCCTCGAGTCGGTGGCCGCCGTCGAGGGCAGCCCCGCCGCGCAGGAGGCGGCCGAGGTCGCCGACGTGCCCGCCGCCGACCCGTCGGACGAGGTCGAGGACGAGGGTGACCTCGAGGACGCACCCGAGGTCGACGAGGACGAGGACGAGGACCCGGTCGCGGCGTTCAAGAAGAAGCTCCGCTCGCTGCCGGGCGACTGGTACGTCGTGCACTCCTACGCCGGGTACGAGAACCGGGTGAAGACGAACCTGGAGTACCGCACGCAGAGCCTCAACATGGAGGACTACATCTTCCAGGTCGAGGTGCCGCTGGAAGAGGTCGTCGAGATCAAGAACGCCCAGCGCAAGCTGGTCAAGCGGGTGCGCATCCCCGGCTACGTGCTGGTCCGCATGGACCTCACGGACGAGTCGTGGGGCGCCGTGCGGCACACGCCGGGCGTCACCGGTTTCGTCGGGCACACCCACCAGCCGGTGCCGCTGACCCTCGACGAGGTCTTCTCCATGCTGGCGCCGACGGTCCAGGCGAAGGCCCCGGCCACGTCGTCGGGCGCCGCCAAGCCGGCGACCAAGATCGAGGTCGACTTCACGATCGGCGAGTCGGTGACGGTGACCGACGGCGGTCCGTTCGACACGCTGCCGGCGACGATCTCGGAGATCAACCCCGAGGGCCAGAAGCTCAAGGTCCTCGTCTCGCTCTTCGGCCGGGAGACCCCGGTCGAGCTGTCCTTCGGCCAGGTCTCGAAGATCTGACCGAGGCACCCCGAACGGGGTGCTGCAACCGGGTCATCGCCCACGGCGTCGGCCCACGAGAAGAACGGAAGGCTCATGCCCCCGAAGAAGAAGAAGGTCACGGGGCTCATCAAGCTCCAGATCAACGCTGGTGCCGCCACCCCCGCGCCCCCCATCGGGCCGGCGCTGGGTCAGCACGGCGTCAACATCATGGAGTTCTGCAAGGCGTACAACGCGGCGACCGAGTCGCAGCGCGGCAACGTCATCCCGGTCGAGATCACGGTGTACGAGGACCGCTCGTTCACCTTCGTGACCAAGACCCCGCCGGCCGCCGAGCTCATCAAGAAGGCCGCCGGTGTGGCCAAGGGCTCCCCGACCCCGCACACCACCAAGGTCGCGTCGCTGACGACGGCCCAGGTGCGCGAGATCGCCGCCGGCAAGCTCGAGGACCTCAACGCGAACGACCTCGACGCCGCCACCAAGATCATCGCGGGCACCGCCCGCTCCATGGGCATCACCGTCGTCGACTGACGACCTGCCCACCAGTGGGAGGGCCGTGCGCGGCCCGTTCACCACGACTGCAGAAGGAAGAGAGCAGATGACCAAGCGCAGCAAGTCCTACCGTGCCGCCCTCGAGAAGATCGAGCCGGGCACGCTGTACTCCCCGCTGGCGGCCGTCCGCCTGGCGCAGGCGACCTCGACCACCAAGTACGACTCGACCGTCGAGGTCGCGTTCCGGCTCGGTGTCGACCCGCGCAAGGCGGACCAGATGGTCCGTGGCACGGTGAACCTGCCGCACGGCACCGGCAAGACCGCCCGCGTCCTCGTGTTCGCCGTGGGTGACCGCGCCGAGCAGGCCCGCGCCGCGGGTGCCGACGAGGTCGGTGGCGACGAGCTCATCGAGAAGGTGGCCGCCGGCTACACCGACTTCGACGCGGCCGTCGCGACCCCGGACCTCATGGGCAAGGTCGGTCGACTGGGCAAGGTGCTGGGCCCCCGCGGCCTCATGCCGAACCCGAAGACCGGCACCGTGACGATGGACGTCGCCAAGGCTGTCTCGGACATCAAGGGCGGCAAGATCGAGTTCCGCGTGGACCGTCACGCCAACCTCAACTTCATCATCGGCAAGGTGTCGTTCTCCGACGTCGCGCTGGTGGAGAACTACGCGGCGGCGCTCGACGAGATCCTGCGTCTCAAGCCGGCGTCCTCGAAGGGGCGCTACATCCTCAAGGCGACCTTCTCCACGACGATGGGCCCCGGCATCCCGGTGGACCAGAACCGGCAGAAGGCGCTCACCGAGGAGGACGCGGTCTGACCGCACCCCCCGTACGACGAAGGCCCGGTCCCCGCGAGGGGGCCGGGCCTTCGTGCATGCCGGGTCCTTCGTCCCGAGTTTCTGGACAGGTGGCCAGAATCGGGACTATGGTCCTGATCGTGACCGTCAGTGCAGACGGGCCCGCCCAGCTGCGTGCGCAGCTGAGGAGCTCCGCCGATCCGCGCGTGGCCCGCACCAGGGCCACCTTGTTCGCAGCCGTCCGCCGGCTCCCGGGCGACGGGCGCGACGTGACGGTGAGCGCGGTCGCGGCCGCGGCGGGTGTGAGCCGGTCGGTCTTCTACACGCACTTCGAGGACCTCGCCGACCTCGCGCTGCAGCTCATCGAGCCGCACCTCGCCTCGGTCGCCGACTACGTCGTCGTGCAGAACCAGACCCACGCCGACCCCGGCACCGCGATGCTCGACGCGCAGCGGCGGCTCACCGCGTTCTTCCGCGAGAACCGTGCGCTGTTCGTCTCGGTGCTGCGTGCCGAGCCGACCCGAGCCGTCGTCGTGGAAGGGCTGCGACAGGCGCTCCAGCAGTCCGTGGCCGGGCACCTCGACCGCCTGGGAGGCGTCCCGGCCCCGTGGCAGGCCGATGTCGTCACCGTCTACTTCTCGGCCGCCGCGGTCCAGGTCGTCGTCGCCTGGCTGCTCGGTGAGCTCGTTCTCGACGAAGAGGCGCTGGCTCAGCACCTGTTCGCCCTCATGCCCGTGTGGCTGTACACGGGCCCCACCACGCCGTCACCGTCGACGGCTCACGAGGAGGACGCACCATGAAGGCATCGGTCGTACGCGCCTACGGCAAGGGGTTCGAGCTCGCCGAGCATGTCGACATCGCCGAACCCATCGGCCGGGAGGTGCTGGTCGAGGTCAAGGCCTCAGGCCTGTGCCACACCGACGAGCTCGCCTCGAAGTTCCCGATGGGGGCGGAGCCGCCGGTCGTGCTCGGGCACGAGGTCGCCGGCGTGGTCACCGCGGTCGGCCCCGGGGTCTCCGAGCTGGCGGTCGGCGACCACGTCGTCGGCTGCCTGGTGCAGAACTGCGGGGTGTGCGAGCGCTGCGTGGCAGGGCGCCCGTGGCTGTGCGCACGCACCGACCCGAACATGCGCGCCGCCGACCAGCCCCCGCGGCTGAGCGAGAACGGCGTGCCGTTCGCCCCGGCCTGGGGCCTGGGCGGGTTCGCCCAGCAGGTCCTCATCCACGAGAACCAGCTCGCCAAGGTGCCCGACGAGATCGGCTGGGCCCAGGCCGCGCTGCTCGGCTGCGGTGTGGTCACCGGTGCCGGCGCCGTGCTCAACACCGCCGATGTGCAGCCCTCGGACACGGTCGTCGTCATCGGTGTCGGCGGGGTCGGGCTCAACGCGCTCAACGGCGCCGTGACGGCCGGTGCGGCCACGATCATCGCGATCGACATCGCCGACGAGAAGCTCGAGCGGGCCACGCACTTCGGCGCCACCCACGTCATCAACTCCACGACGTGCGACCCGGTGGAGGAGGTCCGGCGGATCACCGGCGGCGGTGCCGATGCGGTGTTCGACTTCGTCGGCATCAAGCCGGTCACCCAGCAGGCGCTGCGGATGCTCGGCCCCGGCGGCGGGCTCTACCTCATCGGGGTGCTCGACCCGTCGTCGGTCATCGAGGTCTCGCCGGTCGAGCTGCTGTCCACCAGAGGCCGCATCGTCGGCGTCTTCATGGGCTCGACGACCGCCAAGCGTGACATCCCGCTCTACGCGAAGCTCTACCTCGAGGGTCGGTTCAAGCTCGACGAGCTCGTCTCCCGCGAGATCTCGCTGTCCCAGATCGACGAGGGCTACGCGATGCTCAAGGACCCGACGGTCGCGCGTGTGGTCATCACCGACCTCAGCTGACGGCCCCACGCACCACGACGGCCGGTCTGCACAGGTGCAGACCGGCCGTCGTCGCGTCAGCGGCGGGCTACCAGGTGAGCCACTGCGTGGACGACGTCGCGTCACCGTCGGCGAACCGCAGCTGCACCGGGCCGCGCAGGTCGCCGTCGACGCGGAAGTAGCCCACGTCGTCGGTCTGCACCTCCGTGGTCCCGCCGTCGCCGCGCACCACCGTCACCCGACCGGCCCGCGGCGGCAGCAGCTGACCCTCCACGACACCGTCGCGCAGCTCGACCTCCAGACCCGTGCCGTCCGGGGCCCGGAACTCCAACGACCGCGGCTCGGCGCCGTCCCGGCTGCGCACCACGGTGCCACCGGCCAGCTCGAGCGAGTCGCTCACGAGCTCCAGGAGCGCGAGGTCGACGTCGAGCTCCTCCCGCGCCGTCGCCAGGGCCCGGTGCGTCGCGAACGCCCGGGCCGCGGCGCGGTCCACCACCTCGGCGGTGGACGCCTGAGCCATCGCATCGGCGACCAGGCGGGCGAGCACCTCGTCGTCCACCTGCCACCTGGTGAGCTCGTCGCTCACGTCTCTTCCCCCGTCAGCCGAACGCCACGGCATCGCGCACCCCTTTCTCCCCGGCATGGGTGCCAGGGCGCTCCCGCAGGTAGGACGCCATCGCCTCGGTGGTGCGCAGGCGGGCCAGACCTCGGGCTCGGGTCGGGCCGATCGAACCGACCGGGATGTCCAGCCGGCGAGAGATCTCCACGTAGCTCAGCGGCGGGTCCGCCACGAGCAGGACGAGCAGGTCGCGCTGACGCGCGGGCAGCTCGGCGAGGCCGTCGCGCACGGCCTGCACGAGCTCGACGAGCAGCAGCCGCGCACCCATGTCCTGCTCGACCGCGGACTCCAGGCCGTCGGACTGCGGATCCACGGCCAGGTCCCGGTGGTCCAGCCGGGCCACTCGCAGGCACTCGCGTCGGGTGGCCGTCGAGATCCACCCCGGCAGGGCGGCGGGGTCGCGCAGCTCGCCGAGGTGCTCGAGCAGGTTGAGCCACACGGTCTGCGCGACGTCCTCCGCCTGGTGCGCGTCCAGCCGGAACTGCCGGATGCGGGCGGTGACGAGCCGGGCGTGCCGGCGCACGATCTCCTCCCAGCACCGCTCGTCCCCGGCGAGGGCGCCCGTGACGAGCTCCGTCACGTCGGCGTCCTCGATCGGGTCGTCGGAACGGCCTGCGTCCACGATGGGCCTCCACGATCTGGACATCTCCAGGTCGACATCATGGCGGTCCAGCACACCCAGCACCTAGACCCCCGGCAGGACGTGCAGCGCGCGGCCGAGGCCGGGGACGGGTCGACCGGTGGCGAGCAGCTCCTTGACGGCGTCCGGGCCGGACAGCCCGTGCTCGCTCATGGCACGGGCGATCGCGCCGCTGACCTGCGGTGCGCTGAACGACGTCCCGGTCCAGCGGGCCCAGGAGTCGGGTCCGAACGTCTCGGGGTCGACCGCGAAGTCGGGGGACTGGGTGCCGGGCACGAACGTGGACACCACACCCTCGCCCACGGTGGAGAAGTCCACCCAGTGGCCGCGGCTGGACCAGGTGGCCGGGCGCAGCGCCGCGGTGAGCGCCCCGACCGCGACCACCCGGCCGAAGGCGGCGGGCCACACCGGGACGTCGTCGCCCAGGTTGCCGGCGGCGGCCACCACGACGGTCTCCCAGCCGCGGTCGACCTCGATCTGCCGGACAACGTCGAACGCGGCGGCGAGGGCCAGCGGCGGTTCGTCGAAGACGCTCGGGGTGCCCAGCGAGAGGTTGACCACCTGGGCGCCGTCCCGCACGGCGCGGATGAGCTGGCACGCCACCTCGACCTCGCTGCCGGTGCCCGCGGTCCCGACCGCCCGGTAGACCCGGATGTCGGCACCGGGCGCGACCTGCTGCACCAGGCCCGCGACGAAGGTGCCGTGGCCCGCCGACAGGTCGAGGTAGCCGTCGGCCGGCAGGGCGTCGAGCGGGTCGACGTTGGAGTGCTCGCCGGACGTGCGCGGCACGTCGTCGAGCCAGCCGTCGGTCCGGGGCGCGGCCGCGATGCCGGTGTCGATGACGGCGACCGTGACACCGCGGCCGTGCGTCGACGAGCCTGGGAAGTACTCCCCGAACGGGACCAGCGCGGGCGCCCCGATCCCGCCCCAGGGCTTGATGATCGGGGCGGTGGGGGTGATGTAGGACAACGAGGCGGCGTGGCCGTCGGCGCGCAGCTCGGCCGCCAGCGGGGTGAGGTCGGTCGCCGGGTCCTGCGCGACGAGCCGGACCAGCCGCTCCTCGAGGTCCGGGCAGCCGACGGGCTCACGGACCAGGCCGTGCGCACCGGCCCAGCCCTCGACCTGCGGCCACGAGGCGGCGGTCACGAGCAGCTCGCCGCCGACGGTGTAGGCGGGCGCGCCGCGGCGGGTCTCCCGCACCTCGAGCTGACGGGAGCGCCCTTCCCACCGGGTCGCGATCCGGGTGCGTGCCCGTTCGACCCGGGGCTCGTCGCCCGCGTGCGCGGCTGTCGCCAGCTCCTGCACCTGGCGCCGCACCCCGCGCTCGGCGCGGTCGGCCTCGGGCCCGGTGAGCCCCGGACGGGCGTAGTCCTGACCGAACGGGCGGCCCAACGCGTGCGGACTGCTCGGGTACCTGCTCACCTGTGCTCCTCGGGGCGTCTCTATGATCGGGAAGATGGGGCTGGTCGGTGGTGCAGGGGCGACCGCCGCCCCCGTGCATCGACCCGTTGACCAGGAGGAGCGTGACGCTCTCCTGATACAGGTTCGCAGTCTCGCGGAGGATCGGGCCGCCGATGTGCGGAGCTCGCGGCCGGTCGCGGCGTACGCCAGCACCGCCGCCCAGCCCCACAGGTCGCCGGTCGGCCCGGGCTCGGCCCCCTCGATGAGCTCGGGTGCCAGGTAGCCGGGCGTGCCCACGAGCAGCCCGGTCGAGGTGAGTGCGGGGTCACCCGCCGACTGGGCGAGACCGAAGTCGATGAGCACGGGCCCGTGCCCGGTCATCATCACGTTGGAGGGTTTGAGGTCGCGGTGCACGACACCGGCCTCGTGCACCGCGACGAGCGCCGCGTGCAGCCCCGTCGCCAGGTCGGTCAGCGCCTGCGGGTCGAGCGGACCGTCGGCGCGCACCTGCACGTCGAGGGACCGGCCGGGCACCAGCTCGGTGACGAGGAACGCCTCGGTCGAGTCGGCCTCGACGTCGAGCACCCGGGCCACGGCGGGGTGCCTGAGCCGTTGCAGCGCGGCCGCCTCCCGGGTGAGCCTGGCGCGCGCCACCGGGTCGGCGCCGACGTCGGGGTGCAGCAGCTTGAGCGCGACGAGGGTGCCGCCGTCGTCCACGGCGCGATACACCGCCCCCATGCCGCCCGCCCCGAGCGGGGCCACGATGGTGTAGCCCCCGATCGGGGTGCCGGGGGCGAGCCCGATCCGCTCCATGGGCCGCACCGTAACCACCGGACGGGTCCGCCGGCGCGCTGCCACGCCCCGCGCTTTGCGGCCGGGCCGGATAGGGTCGGCGCGAACCTGCAGGGAGGACCTTGTGCCCGTCGAGCCGCCGCACCGCGGCCACGAGATCGTCGTCGTCGCCAACCGGCTGCCGGTCGACGCCACCGTGGACCCCGACGGCACGCTGACCTGGGACCGGTCGCCGGGCGGTCTGGTCACCGCCCTGGCACCACTCACCTCGCAGGGCGAGGGGGCCTGGGTCGGCTGGTCGGGCACGGCGGACCTCGAGCTCGAGCCGTTCGAGCAGGACGGCACCTGGCTGGTCCCGGTGACGCTGTCCGCGCAGGACGTCGAGCGCTACTACGAGGGTTTCTCCAACGACACCCTGTGGCCGCTCTACCACGACGTCATCGTGCAGCCGACCTTCCATCGCTCCTGGTGGGACGCCTACCGCCGGGTCAACCAGCGGTTCGCCGACGCGGCGGCGCAGGCCGCGGCGCCCGGTGCCGTGGTCTGGGTGCACGACTACCAGCTGCAGCTCGTGCCGGCCATGCTGCGCACGCTGCGCCCGGACCTGCGGATCGGGTTCTTCCTGCACATCCCGTTCCCCGCGGTCGAGCTCTTCGCCCAGATGCCGTGGCGCCGCCAGGTGATCGAGGGGCTGCTGGGTGCGGACCTGATCGGGTTCCAGCGCACCGGCGGGGCGTCGAACTTCCTGCGGGCCGCGCGCCGGTTCGCCGGGGTCACCACGCGGGGCCCGATCGTGCTGGACGTGCAGTCCGACGGTGCGGTGCGCGAGTCCCGGGTCGGCACGTTCCCGATCTCGATCGACTCGGCGCAGTTCGACGCCCTCGCCCGCACCCCGTGCGTGCAGGAGCGCGCCCGGCAGGTGCGGGCCGAGCTGGGCAACCCCGACGTCGTCCTGCTGGGCGTGGACCGGCTCGACTACACCAAGGGCATCCGGCACCGGCTGCAGGCCTACGGCGAGCTGCTGGAGGACGGCCGGCTGTCGCAGGACCGCACCACGCTGGTCCAGGTGGCGACGCCGAGCCGGGAGAACGTCGGCGCCTACGCCCAGCTGCGCGACGAGGTCGAGCTCGTGGTCGGGCGGCTCAACGGCGACTTCGGCACGGTGGGCCACACCCCGGTGCAGTACCTGCACCAGAGCTTCGACGCGGCCGAGATGGCGGCGCTCTACCTCGCGGCCGACGTCATGCTGGTGACGGCGTTGCGCGACGGGATGAACCTGGTCGCGAAGGAGTACGTCGCGGCCCGCTCCGACGAGGGCGGGGTGCTCGTGCTGTCGGAGTTCACCGGTGCGGCCGACGAGCTGACCTCGGCCCTCCTGGTGAACCCGCACGACATCGACGGGCTCAAGGACGCGATCACGACGGCCATCCGGATGGACACGCGCCACCAGCGCAAGCGGATGCGCAAGCTGCGCCGCCGGGTGCTCCAGCACGACGTGCAGGCCTGGTCCACCCAGTTCCTCGAGGCCTTGGCGGGCACCGCCGATGCCTGAGCTGTCCGCCGCAGCGCTGCACGAGGCGCTGCGGGACCTCGCCGCCGACCCCGCGCGCCACCCGCTGCTCGTGGCGCTCGACTTCGACGGCACGCTCGCGCCGCTGCAGGACGACCCGTCGGCCTCCCGGGTGCTGCCGGACGGCGTCGTCGCGCTCGACCGGCTGATGGGCGCCGGGGTGCGGCTGGCCCTGGTCTCCGGGCGCGGGTTGTCCACCCTCGCCCAGCTCGCGCAGGTGCCGGTCGGCACGGTGCTCATCGGCAGCCACGGCGCCGAGCGCGCCCGGGTGCTGCCGTTCGGGCTGGACCGCGCCGTCGCACCGCTCACCTCGGAGCAGGCGGATCTGCTGGCGCAGGCCAGTGCGCAGCTCTCCGGCGTCTCGCGCGGACGCAACGGGGTCTGGGTGGAGGCCAAGCCGACGGCGGCCGTCGTGCACACCCGCCTCGCGCAGCCCGAGGTCGGCGAGCAGGCGCTCACCGAGGCCCGCACCGTCGGCCGACGGCTCGGCGTGCACGTCCTGGAGGGCAAGGACGTGGTCGAGCTCTCGGTGCTCGACGCGGACAAGGGCGAGGCGCTCACGGCGCTGCGCGACGAGCTCGGGGTGCGCACCGTGCTGTACGCCGGCGACGACCTCACGGACGAGGACGCCCTGGTCACCCTGGGGCCGGGCGACCTCGGGATCAAGGTCGGCGCGGGCGCGACGGCGGCGACCTACCGGGTGGACGACCCGCCGGCCCTCGTCGCAGCGCTGGGTGTGCTGGCCGAGGCCCTGGGCGCCCCGGCCGACGGCGCCCGCTGAGGCGTCCGACGACGCGGCCCCGGCGCGCCCGCCGTGGACGCACCGGGCGGGCCGGTCTGGGCCTTCGGCCCGGTGGGAGACCGGCACCGGACGTGCCATACTCACGAGGTCCGCAGGTTCCCCCGGGAGCCCGGGCTTCGTCACCGCCGACGACGTCGACGATGACACCGATGCGACCCGACCGGGCCGCATCTCGCCTTCACTACGGATCGTCCGGCACGTACCTGCCGGTGAAGGGATAGTCAGTCATGGCTACTGTCACCTACGACCACGCCACCCGGGTGTACCCGGGCACGGAGCGCCCGGCCGTCGACCAGCTCAACCTGCACATCGAGGATGGCGAGTTCCTCGTCCTCGTGGGCCCGTCGGGCTGCGGCAAGTCGACCTCGCTGCGCATGCTCGCCGGCCTCGAGGACGTGAACGCCGGCCGCATCCTCATCGGTGACCGCGACGTCACCGACGTGCAGCCCAAGGACCGCGACATCGCGATGGTGTTCCAGAACTACGCGCTGTACCCGCACATGACGGTCGCGGACAACATGGGCTTCGCGCTCAAGATCGCCGGCACCCCCAAGGCCGAGATCCGCACCCGCGTCGAGGAGGCCGCCAAGATCCTCGACCTGTCCGAGTACCTGGACCGCAAGCCGAAGGCGCTCTCCGGTGGTCAGCGTCAGCGCGTCGCGATGGGCCGCGCGATCGTCCGCCAGCCGCGCGTGTTCCTCATGGACGAGCCGCTGTCGAACCTGGACGCCAAGCTGCGCGTGCAGACCCGTACGCAGATCGCCTCGCTGCAGCGCCGCCTCGGCGTCACCACGGTCTACGTCACCCACGACCAGACCGAGGCGCTCACCATGGGCGACCGCATCGCGGTGCTCAAGGACGGGCTGCTGCAGCAGGTCGGCACCCCGCGCGAGATGTACGACACCCCGGCGAACGTCTTCGTCGCCGGCTTCATCGGCTCCCCCGCGATGAACATCGGCACCTTCCCGATCGAGGGTGGCGTCGCCAAGGTCGGCACGGCCGCCCTGCCGATCCCGACCGCGGCGATCAGCGCGCTCACGGGTGAGGACGGCGGCCAGATCACGGTCGGCTTCCGCCCCGAGTCGCTCGACGTGGTGCCCGCCGGCTCGTCCGACGGCATCCCGGTGAGCGTCAACCTCGTCGAGGAGCTCGGCTCCGACGCGTTCGTGTACGGCTCGCTCACGGACGAGAAGGTCGCCGGGACGGTCCGCTCGGGCGCCGGTGACGCCCAGGTGATCGTGCGCGTCGACCCGCGCCAGGTGCCGGCCAAGGGCGAGACGATCCACGTGCGGATCCGCCCGGGCGAGCAGCACCTGTTCCACGCGGTCAGCGGCGAGCGCATCGCCTGACGACCAGCACCTCCAGGGCGGGGGCGGGACCTTCGGGTCCCGCCCCCGTTCTGCGTCCCGGCACAGGTGGGGGCCCACGCATCCGGTCCGCGAACCTGGCACCGGCCCTCAGCCGGGCGCGGCATACTCCGGCCATGAGTCACCAGCGGTCCGCCCGGCAGAAGGCGGCAGCCAAGGAACGCCGGGCCGAGAACCGGACCCTCGCGCAGGCCGAGCGGCGCCGTCGCCTGCGCAACGCCAAGCTCCGCAAGGGGGCGTTGTGGGCCGGTGTCGTCGTCGTGGTGGTGGCGATCATCGGCGGGGCCGCGTTCGGCATCCGCGCGCACATCCTGGCCGGCGAGGTCGGGCCGACGAACATGGGCAGCGACGGGCTGCTGCTCACCGGTGACGGCAAGACGCTCACGCCGACCCTCACCGCACCGATCGCCGCCGGCGGGCTGCCGACGCCGAGCAGCACCAGCTCACGGTCGTCCGGGGTGATCGACTTCGTGGCGTACGTCGACTACGGCGACCCGCGGTCCGCCGCGTTCTGGCGCACCGCCGGGACCCTGCTGGCGCAGGCCAGCACGAGCGGCTACGCGACGCTGGAGATCCACCCGGTGGCGCTGTCCGGCGACCGGACGGACGACACGGCCGCACCGACCGCCTCGGGCACCGCGTCGGCCCCGGCCGCGACCCCCTCCCCGAGCGCCACGCCGACCCCGACCGTCACCCCGAACCCGCTGGTCACGTCGGTCGACTACTCGGAGCGGGCGGCCAACGCGTTCGCCTGCGTCGCCTCCTACGCCCCCTCGTCCGCCGCGGCGGTCAACGAGGCGCTCTTCGCCGCGCAGCCGGGCTTCGGCTCCGCGGGCCTGAGCGACGCCGAGCTGGTCTCGTTGGTGACGAAGGCCGGGGCGGCCGGTTCGAAGGTCTCGTCGTGCATCACGTCGCACTCCTACGTCGACTGGGTGCGGCAGGCGACCTCGCGCGCCGCCCTCACCACGCCGTTCGACTCGGCCGGCTCGCTGCGCCAGACCCCGATGATCGTCGTCGCGGGGCAGCCGTACACCGGGTCGTTGGACGACCTGCAGGCGTTCTCCACGTTCGTCTCCAACGTGTACACCTCGCTCAGCACGGCCGGCACGGGTGACGGGTCGAGCACCGCGACGCCGGTGCCCTCGGCGACGGCGACCCCCTGAGGGTTTGAGACACTGGTGGGGTGAGCGTCGCCCCCCAGAGCCTGCAGATCACCGCGGCCTCGCCCGACCCTGCCCTGCTCGACCTGCCGTGGCACATCGCCCTCGAGGACTGGCCGGCCGATCTGCTCGCCGCGCTGCCCCGAGGCATCTCGCGGCACATCGTGCGGTTCGTGCGGCTGTCCGGGCGGGTCATCGCGATCAAGGAGATCGGTGAGACGGTCGCCTACCGCGAGTACGAGCTGCTGCGCCAGCTGGACCGCATCGACGTCCCGTCGGTCACGCCGCTCGGGGTGATCACGGGGCGCCGCGCACCGGACGGCGAACCGCTCGAGGCGGTGCTCATCACCGAGCACCTGCCGTACTCGCTGCCGTACCGCGCGCTGTTCAGCCAGACGCTGCGGCCCGACACCGCGACCCGGCTGATCGACGCCCTCGCGGTGCTGCTCGTGCGCCTGCACCTGGTCGGCTTCTACTGGGGCGACGTGTCGCTCTCGAACACCCTGTTCCGACGGGACGCCGGGGCGTTCGCCGCCTACCTGGTGGACGCCGAGACCGGCGACCTGCACGACACGCTCACCGAGGGCCAGCGCTGCTACGACCTCGAGGTCGCGCGGGTGAACATCATCGGCGAGCTCATGGACCTGCAGGCCGGTGAGTTCCTCGACGAGAGCGAGGACGCCGTCGCGATCGGTGACGCCCTGGTCGAGCGGTACGGCGAGCTGTGGCGTGCGCTCACCGAGGTCGAGTCGTTCTCGTTCACCGAGCGCTGGCGCGTGCAGGACCGCGTCGACCGGCTCAACGACCTGGGCTTCGACGTCGACGAGCTGGCGATCACCACCGACCTGGACGGCACCACGGTGCGCATCCAGCCCAAGGTCGTCGACGCCGGGCACCACTCACGTCGCCTCATGCGGCTCACCGGTCTGGACGTCCAGGAGAACCAGGCCCGCCGGCTGCTCAACGACCTCGACGAGTACCGCGCCGCGACCGACCGGCAGCGCGAGGACGAGGCTTTCGTCGCGCACGACTGGGTCACCGAGATCTTCGAGCCGGCCGTCCGTGGCGTGCCCCGCACGCTGCGCGGCAAGCTCGAACCGGCGCAGATCTACCACGAGCTGCTCGACCACCGGTGGTACATGTCCCAGAACCAGCACCGGGACGTGCCGATGGAGGAGGTCACGGCCGACTACGTGCGGCACATCCTGCCCGGTCGGCCCGACGAGAAGGCCGTCCTCGGCGTGCAGCCCGGTGACCTGCGTGACGAGACCGGCACGTTCCCGGCGATCCACCCGGACGACGACATCATCCTGGGCTGAGCCCGACGGCAGCGGGGCGCCGCTCGACGCCCCGGCCGGGGTGCGGGCCGCGGGCCCGCACCCGCCCGGTCAGGAGCGCTGGCGCGCGACCTCGTAGAGGGCGATCCCGGCGGCCACCGAGGCGTTGAGCGACTCGATGCCCGAGGCAATCGGGATCGACGCGATCGCGTCGCACTGCTCGCGGACCAGCCGGGACAGGCCCTTGCCCTCCGACCCCGCGACGAGCACGAGCGGGTCACCGGCGAACGGCAGCTCACCGAGCGGCGTGTCCCCGTCACCGGCCAGCCCGACGACGAACACCCCCGACTTGCGCAGCTCGGCGAGCGCACGCGCGAGGTTGGTCGCGCGGGCCACGGGCACACGGGCGATCGCCCCGGCCGAGACCTTCCAGGCCGCCGCCGTGACACCGGCCGACCGCCGGGTGGGCACCAGCACGCCGTGCGCCCCGAAGGCGCCGGCCGAGCGGATCACCGCACCCAGGTTGCGCGGGTCGGTCACCCCGTCGAGCGCGACGATGAGCGGTGGCACCGAGGCGAGCGCGGCCGCGTCGAGCAGGTCGTCGACCTCGGCGTAGCTGTAGGCCGGGACGGCGATGGCCACGCCCTGGTGCACCGAGCCCTCGGTGAGCCGGTCGAGCTCGGCGCGGCCGACCTCCATGAGCGGGGCGCGGGTGGACGAGGCCAGCGCGAGGATCTCGCGGGTGCGGTCGTCGGACTCGATGCGCGAGGCCACGTAGACAGCCGTGACCGGCACCCCGGCCCGCAACGCCTCGAGCACGGAGTTGCGGCCCGAGACCAGCTCGGTGACCGCGCCACCGCGGGCCGCGGCGACCTTGGTCGACCCGCGGCCGGGTGCGCGCCCGCCGGTCGCGCG
>NZ_VWSD01000358.1 GCF_009829685.1 Cellulomonas citrea | reverse complement strand
CCAAGCATCACCCCGCCGGTGTGCCGATCTCATTCCATCAGCACCATGCCCAATCGGCAATCGCGCACGCCCACATAGGAATGACCGCCCCGCTCCAGAAACGACTTTGGCAGCGTATCGTAAAGGCGAAGATCGAAAACCAGGCGGCAGTCCTTCGCGCTATCGGCAATGATCATGCGCAGGCGCTGTCTGCAATGGCATCTCGTGTTGGTTCAGGCGATCCCGGTAATCTGGAAGCACAGGCGGCTCGTGCCTACTGGCCTCGACTGTTCAAAGATTTTCGCCGACACGACGAGACCCGCGAGAATGGCCTCCTCAATTATGGCTACGCCGTTGTTCGGGCGGCCATAGCCCGTGCCTGTGCTGCATCAGGCTTGCTTCCGGCATTCGGCATTCATCACAAATCCCGCACCAACCCATTCAACCTCGTTGATGATCTGATTGAGCCTTTTCGACCTTCCGTCGATCGCCTGGCACAAAAGCGTGCGAATGAAACGGAAGGTACAGAACTGGATGTGGATGACCGCCGCCACATGGCGGGCATCCTCGGCGAATCTGTCTCAATTGGGGAAGAGCGACTGACCATTCTT
>NZ_VWSD01000357.1 GCF_009829685.1 Cellulomonas citrea | reverse complement strand
CCTCGCCGTCGAGGCGCATGCGCCCGCCCTCGTAGTCATAGGCCCAGAGCGCCCCATAGCGGCGGCAGAGCGTGCAGTTGCACGCCGTGGCGGGACCTGGGTCGCCTTCGATGATCCAGCGGCAGGCCCTGCAGTGGCAGGCTCCCGTCAGCATCGCCCCCTCCTTTCGCGCTCGCCCGCTCCGTCCGGGGCCGGCGGACCGCTCAGCCCGCCGGAATCGGCAGTTGCTCGACCACCTCGACGCTGTCGCCAGGGAAGATGGCGAAGTGGGGATGGTCAACGAACATCGCGGCGGCGGCGTCGATGGTCTCGGCGCGCACGACCACATAGCCGGTGACGGCGTTGCGGAAGTCGGCGACGCCCGCCGGCGATATCTTCTTGGTGCGGCCGAGCGGGCCGCCGGTCTCGACCACGGCGTCGGCGTGCTGGCGCATCCAGGCGCCCCAGGCGGCGATGCCGGCGCTCTTGGTCTCGTCGCTGAGGTCCGGGATCGCCGCCGCCATGTTCGGCGAGCCCATGTAAAGGGCCAGGAAATTCTTCATCGTCTTGCTCCCTCATCGAGGCCGCCGTCCATCATCGGCGATCGCGGCGCTCTA
>NZ_VWSD01000356.1 GCF_009829685.1 Cellulomonas citrea | reverse complement strand
CGCCGCCAGCTCCTCGGCCGCCGCCCGGCGCAGACCCACGAGCCGGGCGAGGTCGTCGGCGAGGGTCGCGCCCTCGGGGTCGTGCTCGTCATCGGCCTGCTCGGGTCCGCGGGCGTCGCGCACCACCGCGAGGTCGGCGTCCAGGGCGGCCAGCCGTGCGGTGACCTCGTGCGCGCGGGCGGTCAGCGCGGCGGCGGGGTCGGTGGGCACGTCGGGTCAACGCCCGTGCGGCGCGGCGCTGTTCCCTGCGTATCCTGCGGCAGGTCGGCCGGGCCGACCCCGACGGAACGAGGAGCACGGTGACCGAGGCGAGGCAGCAGGTGCAGGCGCACCTCGACGAGCTGTCGGTCACCTCCCGGCGGCACCGCGGCGTGCTGCGCCGGCTGCGCGAACCGGCCACCATCGCCGACCTGGTCGATGCGACGGCGCTGTCCCGCCGGGCCGTCGAGACCCTGCTCCGCCTGGCCGCGCCCGACCTCGACCGCGTCGGCGACACCTACCGGCTGGCCGCCGACGGGTACGACGACCTCGCGCTGCCCGACGGTGCCCCGCTCGCCTGGACCGGGCGGGAGGACCCGGCGCTCGCCGAACGTCTCGCCCCGCTCATC
>NZ_VWSD01000355.1 GCF_009829685.1 Cellulomonas citrea | reverse complement strand
AAGCTGCTCGCGCGAGACGATGCCGGCGCGGTGCAGCAGGAGCAGCAGGACCGGCAGCAGGAAGCTCATTCCGAAGGCGAGGATGAACTGCATCACCAGGCCGAGATATTCGTTGGCGGTGGGCAGGGCCTGGATCTCCAACCCACCCGCCGTGCCCTCGAAGCCGAGGAACCACCGAAAGGCGGTCGGCATGACGATGTAATAGGCAAGCGCTGCGCCCGCGGTGAACAGCAGCGGCGTCGCCAGCAGGAAGGGCAGGAATGCCTTCTTCTCGCGCGCATAGAGACCCGGCGCGATGAAGGCCCAGAGCTGGTTGGCGATGATCGGGAAGCTGAGGCAGAAGCCTGCAAACAGCGCCACCTTCAGCTCGACGAAGAAAACCTCGTAGAGCTTGGTGAAGATCAGCTGCCCCTCGCCATCGGGGAAGGCGCCCTTGAGCGGCTGGATCAGGAAGCCAAGGATCGGGTCCGCGAAATAGAGGCAGATGGCGAAAGCGACGACCAGCGCGGCAACACAGCGCACCAGCCGCGCGCGCAATTCGATCAGATGGTCGAGCAGCGGGGCCTGCGTGTCGTCGATGTCCTTGATGACCGCCACCTCAGCTGTCCTT
>NZ_VWSD01000354.1 GCF_009829685.1 Cellulomonas citrea | reverse complement strand
AGCGGTCCGGGAAGGCCGCGGAAGAATTCGATCAGATGGCGGAATTCGCGCTCGTCATCCGGTTCGTGATCGAACAACTCCTCGGCAAGCGGCGCGAAGGGTGCAAAGATCTCAGAGCATTCTCCGTCGGAGACCGTATTGGCGTATTCATAGGCCGGAACGCCAACGAACCGCGCCCATCCCAGCGGGAGCAGACCTACGCCCCACATCCGCGTCTGGCCGAGGCGAAAATAGGCCGGTCGTGAACTCGGCCCCGTCGCCTGAAAGCGGCAGCCGTCGACCTCGGGCCCGTCCATGACCCTGGCATAAGGCGGATTGCCGAAGAAGAACCGCAGATTCGCCCATTCGGGCTGGAGGTAATCCTCCACATAGTCGCAACCGAGCGGTTCGACTTCCAGGCGGTAGAAGGTTGTGAAGCAGGGCGCGAGGTCGGCCGGAGGCGCGTAGAATTTGACATCTAGCCGACAATTCCCGGACATCGTCTCCCCCACAAGCGGAGGCCATAGTATCAGCTTGTAAGTTTGCGACAAGTCGGCACGAAAAAGGGCGCCCCGAAACGGGACGCCCTCTTCGAATTGCGTCGAGTGGAAATTAGGCCGGGAGGGCCTTCTTCGCCTGCTCGAT
>NZ_VWSD01000353.1 GCF_009829685.1 Cellulomonas citrea | reverse complement strand
AATATGGGCCAGCGCGGGGTTACGCTGCCGCGGCTGTGAGCAAGCGGCCCTGACGCTACGTCTTTGACTCTCCCCCGCCCCGCGCGCATTCAGGCGAGCAAGGGAGAGTGAGCATGGCAGTCCGCGAGTTCGACATCATCGTCTATGGCGCCACCGGCTATACCGGGCGCCTCGTCGCCGAGCATTTCGTGCGCGAATATGGCAATGCTGCCGATGGGCCGAAATGGGCCATGGCCGGGCGTAGCCAGGACAAGCTGGAGGAAGTGCGCAGCGAGATCGGCGCGCCAAGCTCCACCCCGCTGATCGTTGCCGATGCCGACGATCCCGCCAGCCTCGAAGCCATGTGCAACCGCACCAAGGTGGTGCTGACCACGGTCGGACCCTATCAGCTTTATGGTGACGCGCTGGTCGCGGCCTGTGTGAAAACCGGCACCGACTATGCCGATCTCTGCGGCGAGCCCGCGTGGATGCGCGAGCAGATCGACCTCCACCACGAGGCTGCGAAGAAGAGCGGCGCGCGGATCACCTTCTCCGCCGGCTTCGACTCGATCCCATTCGACCTGGGCGTGCTCATGCTGCAGCAGGAGGCGGTTAAGCGCCACGGATCGCCCGCTCCGCGCGTGAAGG
>NZ_VWSD01000352.1 GCF_009829685.1 Cellulomonas citrea | reverse complement strand
GTGCAGCACCACCTGCTCGGCGCCCGCCGTCCGCGCCGCGGCGACCAGCGACGCCAGCAGCTCACCGGCCACCGGGCCGGGGACGGCACGCAGCAGGTCGCGCCCGGAGAACGTCGGCACCCGCCCGCCGACGACATCGGCCAGCCGCGGCTCGAGCAGCAGCACCCGCAGCTGCGCACCTGGGACGGCCCGGCGCACGGCCGCCAGGTGCTCACCGGTCCCCTCGGCCGCCGACTGCACGAGCTCGTGCAGCGCGCCGTGGTCGGACACCCCGCGGTCGCCGCGCGCCAGCCACACCTGCGCCGCGAGCGACACCGGCCCCAGCACGGGGACGACGAACGGCCCGGCGTACCCGTCACCGGCGACCGCGAGGGCGTCGAGGCCCTCGCGGACCTGTGCCCGCGCCCGGGCCAGGTCCTGACCGGGCCGGTCGGCGAGCGCCCAGCCGTGCGGTCCGAGCTGCGCCGGCAGGTCCACGAGCATCGACACCGCGCGGGCCAGCGCCGTGCCGTACGCCCCGCGCCCGGGCGGACGGACCTCGTACGGCAGCCCCTGCACGCCCTCGGGAGTCTCGGCGAGCTCACCGAGGACCACCTGCTGGGCGGCCAGCGGGTCGTCGCCGGGCCAGCCG
>NZ_VWSD01000351.1 GCF_009829685.1 Cellulomonas citrea | reverse complement strand
CACAATTGCTGGCATCGGCAGCAATCGCCCTGTTCCAGTCGCAGCTCCTGCGGGAGAGGGGGGGCAAAACCCCGATCGCAAACCGAATGATCGACCAAGTCGATCGGCGACCCCATACGTCGTATCGCCTGGTGACCGCTTGATCGATCTTGCCGTCGGGCGGAGTGGGGACAAAGGCGATATGGTCAACATCGGTATTCTGGCGCGAAACGAAGCTTCGTGGCATTTCCTGCGCGAGCACCTGAGCGCGGAGGCAGTAGGGAAGTGGCTGGACCACCTCGAACCGCGTCGGGTCGAGCGTTTCGAGCTCCCCGGCAGTCGCGGCCTTAACTTTGTGTTGCATGGCGTTCTGGAGGGCGGGGGATTGGCTAATCTGCACATGGATGCCCAGGGCAAGGCGGTCGCTGGAATGCTGCTCGACATGCCGGTGGATCAGCTGTGTCCGTAAGCCACCCGTGATACGGCGACCGCGCACCCCGGAAGGGCACCTGGCTCGCCAAAACTCGCCACGGTCCGTGCCGACATTCGCAGCCACGCCGATCGGGATCGCAACCTCGACCGGAGAGAAGCTCTGGCAGGACGAACACGCAGTCGTCCCAGTCACTTAGGGGCGGGCAACAAATCTGATGTCGGG
>NZ_VWSD01000350.1 GCF_009829685.1 Cellulomonas citrea | reverse complement strand
CGCCGATCCAGTCCGCGAGCGCAGCCAGCCACGGCGCGCGGTCGGCATCCGTGAGCGGGCGGCCAGCGGCCATCGCCGCGACGTTGGCCGCCGGGTGGAAGTCGTCGCCCTCGGCGAAGGGCAGGTCGAGCCGGTGCGCGAGCGCCCGGCCGACGGTGCTCTTGCCCGACCCGGACACCCCCATGACGACGATGTGCTGCACCGGCTGCTCGTCCTGGTCCGCCACCCGCCCTACTGTGCCCGACGGTCCCGCCGCCGCCCACCGCGACGGGCCGGCGTCGGCGGCTAGTCTTCGAGCACACCGACGAAGGGGAGCGCGATGGCCGGCTACGTGATCGGCGACTCGCTCGACGGGTACGTGCTCACCGCCACCGGCTGGGTCCCGGCGCTGCAGCTCGACCCCAGCCCGTACCGGCCCGGTCACGTCGTCAACGGGTACATGCTCGGCGCCGACCTCGAGTGGCGCCCGCTGCGCACCGCCACCGCCGCCCCCTACCGGGTCGGCGACGTGGTCGACGGGTACGCGCTCACCCCCGCAGGTGACTGGCGGCCGCTCGGCGAGATCACCCCGGGGGCCGAACGCTCCGCCGCCGGACGGGCCGCCGACGGACCCGGACGCGCGGTCCGCGCCGCG
>NZ_VWSD01000349.1 GCF_009829685.1 Cellulomonas citrea | reverse complement strand
AGGGCGTGCCCGGAGCTGATATACCATTCGATAATCCGGACTTCCTATTTGATATCGCAAAAAAATACACGATGACCCTCTACAATGAACAAGGTGAGGTGATGTCGATAGACCTCACTGGAAGTTATGCCGCGCTGGAAGCAGCAATTGAGTGCCAAGAAGACGTGGGCTGATGCTTGAAAACCTTGATTTATTTTGAGGCCACGAACGTTGGTCTGGGGTGTTACCCGTGAACCACTATGCCCTTCCAGGTATGAGGACGTAGACACCGCTCGCGGAGTAGCGGAGTTTCTCTGCTGTCTCTGGCATCTTTCAGAACCGTTGTTGATGCTCTCTACAAATTAAATTCGCACTTTCCGCGTGACCTGCCCCCCGAAATCTCCCGCGTTCTGATGTAGAGTTTGCTCAACCTTTTGAAGGAGCAAACGAATGCGAAAGAGCCGTTTCACGGAATCCCAGATCATTGGGATGATCAAAGAACAGGAAGCCGGGCTGCCGACGGCGGAGGTGGCCATAACCTCAAAGCAGCCCGTCCTCCCGAGGTGCTACGGGACAGAGTTCACCAGCCGGGCGATCCTGAAATGGGCCAACGAGAACGATGTTGATTGGCACTACATCGACCCCGGCAAGCCGCAGCAGAACGCCTT
>NZ_VWSD01000034.1 GCF_009829685.1 Cellulomonas citrea | reverse complement strand
CGCCCGCCGCCAGGTGGGGCAGGTGCGCGACGAGGCCGGGGCGCTGCTCGCCGACCGGCTCGACGCCCTCGTCGCGCACGTCGCGCAGGGGCTGGCCCCGGCCCGGTCGCTGCCGCCGGATGCGGCGTTCGCCCTGGTGGACGCCCATCAGCACGAGATGGTCGAGATCGGCCGGGCCTACGCCGAGCTGCTCGCGTGGGAGGCGTTCGGCCGCGGGCTGGCGGGGGTGCGCGACGCGGGCACCCGGCAGGTGCTCACCTGGGTGCGGGACCTGTACGGGCTCGGGCTCGTCGAGCGCGACCTGGCCTGGTACCTGGTGAACGGGCGGCTCTCGGCCGGCCGGGCGCGTGCCGTGACGGCCTACATCGACCGGCTGCTCACCCGGCTGCGCCCGCATGCGCAGGACCTGGTCGACGCGTTCGGCTACGCCCCGGAGCACTTGCGCGCCCCGATCGCCTCGGGTGCCGAGCAGGTGCGGCAGGACGAGGCTCGCGCCTGGTACCGCGCGCAGCGGGCGGCCGGGACGGCACCGGTGCCCGAGGCCCGGCCCGCGCGCGGCTGAGCGGCGGCCCGGTCTGGGCCGTAGGTCGGTCGGGGGCTCCTGGGGCGTGGGTACTATACGTGTATAGAACCCACGCCCCAGGAGTCCGCCGTGTCCTGGTACGAACCCCTCATCGCCGCGTTCACGTTCGACAACCCCCCGCTGCTCGTCGCCGCCGGGATCACGTTCGGCTTCGGCTTCTGGGAGTACATCTACAGCTTCCGGCTGACCAGCCGGGAGGGCCGGTCGCCGTTCCCGGTCTGGATGCACACCTTCTACTTCGCCCACGACAGTTCGTGGGCCGTCATCCTCATGCTCGCCGCGGCCCGGTACGACTGGAACTGGTTCCTGGTCGGCGCGTCGGTCGCGCTCATGGTGTGGACGGCGTTCGAGGTCTACAACCTCACGATGGCGGTCCGGCTGGAACGCGAGGAGGCGTTCGCCTCGTCCTTGGGCGCGGGTGTGACCCCGAAGGCGGCGCTGGTCGCGATCGTCGTCCAGGTCGTGGGCTTCTACGCGCTGGTCAACCTGCTCATCGCGTTCATGGGTGCGGGCTCGTTCCTGCAGTGGGCGGCGCTCACCAACGTCGTCATGGCCGTCGGGCCCGCACTGCTCAGCCTCCGTCGCCGCTCCCGCACCGGGGGCGGGCTCGGGGTCGCCTGCGTCATCCTGCTCGGCACGGTCAACACCTTCCTGCCCGCCGGCATGTTCGTCCTCGCCCTGCCGCAGGTCTTCGACACCACGTGGTTCTACGTCGCGGGCGTCGTGTTCAGCGCGGTCGCGGCCGCGCACGTCGTCATGGTCGCGCGGTACCCGGCCAAGGAGCGCGTCCCCGGCCAGCGCCGCCCCATCTGGTGACCTCGGGCGGGGTGCCGTCGGGTCCGGCGGCACCTTGCCGGGCGCCGTGGGGCCCGGCAGGTCCGTCCTACGCTGGGCCGATGAGCGCCTCCGGGAGCGCGCGCGAGGCGATCGTGCGCGCCGCCTACGACTCCTTCCTCGACGTCGGGTACGCGCGCACCACCTACCAGCGCATCGCCGACCTCAGCGGCTTCGAGCGCACCCTGGTCCAGTACCACGCCCCCAAGAAGGACGACCTCGCCCAGCAGTTCCTGGCCCAGGTGCTCGCGGCCGTGCAGGCGGCGGTGGTCGAGCACGGTCTCGGCCGGCGCGACGAGCCGATCTCCTTCCGGTACGCCCTCGCGCAGCTGTACTTCGCCTCCCTCGGCTCGGCGCCGCTGCGGCGGTTCACGCTCGACGTGCTGGACAGCCGGGCCGTCCTGGAGCACGTGCTGCTCGACGACGTCGAGTGGAACCTCGCCCTCGTCCAGCCGCAGACCGGGGCCGACCGGCAGCGGGTCGTCGACGACACGGTGATGGGTGTCGGTGGGGCGTACGAGCTGTTCCGCTACCGGCTGCGCCACGACCAGGAGGTCGCACCGGCCGACCTCGCGCGGCGCGTGCTCGCCGCGAGCCTGCGCCACGAGCTCGCGGGGCGTCCGCTCGTCGAGGCGGACCTCGACGTCCACACGCTCGACGGGGCGCGGCTGGACCGGGCGGTCGCGGCGGTGATCGGTGCGCTGCGCGGCACCGCCCAGGACTGAGCGGGCAGCCCGGCGCGGCTCGACGCCCACCCGCGGGGTGGGCGGTGCGCGCCACGACGTGACCACCGCTACCGTCGGCCGGATGGTGAAGGGTCCCGCGGTGGCCGTCGGTGCGGTCCTGGCCGCGCTCGTGCTGGCGGCCTGCACCCAGCCGGCCGCGGGCCCGGCGGCGGGCCCGGCGGCGGCGTCCGCGGCCTCGTCGTCCACGTCGACGAGCCCCGAGGTCGTCACGTCCTCCCCGGCTCCGAGCCCGTCGTCGGGCCGGACCTTCTTCGCCGACCCGTACCAGCAGACGATCCTGGACAACGCGACCTCGCCCGGCGACCGGGCGCTGCTCGCGCCGATCGCCGACACCCCGACAGCCATCTGGCTCACCGGGGGCGAGTGGGACGCCGCGACACTGGACCGGGTGGTCACGGGCGCGGCGGCGGCCGGGCAGACCGCGGTCGTCGTGCTCTACAACATTCCGAACCGCGACTGCGGCAACTACTCGGCGGGTGGTGCCACCGTCGACGGCTACCTGCCGTGGGTGCGTCAGATCGACGCCCAGCTGCGCGGCGACGTGTGGGTGGTCCTGGAGCCGGATGCGCTCAGCGGCGCGACCTGCGGTGACGTCGCCCAGCGCTATCGGCTGCTGCACGACGCGGGGGTGATCCTGCGCGGCTCCGGGCACCGGGTCTACCTGGACGGCGGGCACTCGCACTGGTTGGCACCCGCCGATCTGGCCGACCGTCTGCACCAGGTCGGCGCCGACGCGTTCGACGGGATCTCGCTCAACGTCTCCAACTTCGAGACGACGACCGACAACGTGGCCTACGCCCACGAGGTCTCGGCGGCGTTCGGTGCCCCGCTGCACGTCGTGGTCGACACCTCGCGCAACGGCAACGGCCCGACGCCGGACCATCAGTGGTGCAACCCGCCGGGCCGCGCGCTCGGCGAACCGCCCCGCGTGGTGGGTGACGGCACCCTCGATGCGGTGCTCTGGATCAAGACGCCTGGCCGCTCGGACGGCACCTGCGCGGGTGGCCCGCCGGCCGGGGCGTTCTGGCTGTCGTACGCCCTGGAGCTGGCCCGCAACGCGCACGGCTGAGCGGGCGGGGAGGCGGTTCGTCGTCCTGGCACCGGTGGCGCGAGGATAGGCAGGCCGACCAGCCGTCCCCAGCCCGGGAGCAACGATGACCGTCCTGCACGACGGCTGGACGCTGCGCGCCACCGGCGGCCCGGTGCCGCAGGATCTCGTGGGCGTCACCGTGCCCGCGACCGTCCCCGGCTGCGTGCACACCGACCTGCTCGCCGCCGGGTTGATCCCCGACCCCTACCTCGACGCGCACGAGGGCGACCTGGTCTGGATGCACCGCACCGACTGGCGGCTCACCCGGCGGCTGCGCCTCGACCCCGCGGCGCCCGACGAGCGGGTGGACCTCGCGTTCGACGGCCTCGACACCGTCGCGACGCTGCGCCTGGGCGACCACGAGCTCGGCCGGACGGCCAACATGCACCGCGGCTACCGGTACGACGTGCGGGCGCTCGCGGACGGCGTCGACCGTGACCTCGTCGTCGACCTGGCCTCCACGACCGTGCACGCCGAGGCCGAGCGCGACCGGCTGGGGGAGCGGCCGTCGCCCTACCCGACGCCGTTCAACTACGTGCGGACCATGGCCTGCTCGTTCGGCTGGGACTGGGGCCCCGACCTGCGCACCGCCGGGATCTGGAAGCCGGTGCGGCTGGAGCGCTGGCGCACGGCCCGCCTCGCCCGGGTGCGGCCGCTCGTCACGGTCGAGCCCGACGGCACCGGCCGGGTCGAGGTCCGCGTCGACCTGGAGCGGTCCGGGCTGGGGGAGCCGGCCCCGCTCGTCGTGCGCGTCGAGGTGGCCGGGCAGGTGCGCCAGACCCGGGTCGCCCCCGACGTCGACGCCGTGGTGGTCGTCGCCCGGGTGCCGCAGGCGCCGCTGTGGTGGCCCGTCGGGTACGGCGCGCAGCCGCTCGTCCCGCTCACCGTCACGGTGCACGACGCCCGCCCGGACCCGGCCGACCCCGCGCTGGACACCTGGACCCGGCGCATCGGGTTCCGCACCGTCGAGCTGGACACCTCCGACGACGAGCACGGCACCGCGTTCGTGCTGCGCGTCAACGGCCGGCCGGTGCTCGTCAAGGGCGTCAACTGGATCCCGGACGACCACCTGCTCACCCGGATCACCCGCGACCGCCTCGCCCAGCGGCTCGACCAGGCCCTGGGTGCGCACGTGAACCTGCTGCGGGTCTGGGGCGGCGGCATCTACGAGACCGAGGACTTCTACGAGCTGGCCGACGAGCGCGGGCTGCTCGTCTGGCAGGACGTGCTGCTCGCCTGCGCCGCGTACCCCGAGGAGGAGCCGCTGGCCGGCGAGCTCGAGGCCGAGGTGCGCGAGAACGTCGCCCGGCTCATGCCGCACCCCTCGCTCGTGCTGTGGAACGGCGGCAACGAGAACCTGTGGGGGCACGAGGACTGGGGCTGGCCCGCGCAGCTGGCGGGACGCAGCTGGGGCGAGGGCTACGCCCGCGACCTGCTGCCCCGCGTCATCGCCGAGGTGGACCCGACCCGGCCCTACGCCGACAACTCCCCGTACTCGCCGCGTCGCACCCCCGCGCAGGTGCACCCCAACGACCCGGACCACGGCACGCACCACCAGTGGGACGTGTGGAACCGGCTGGACTACACCGCCTACCGCGACGAGGTGCCCAGGTTCTGCTCCGAGCTGGGCTTCCAGGGCCCGCCGACGTGGCGCACCCTGACCGACTGGGTGCGCGCCGCCGACGGCCGCCCGCTCGACGAGGTGCCCGCCCCGAAGGACGACCCGGTGTGGCTCGTGCACCAGAAGGCCGACGACGGCAACGGCAAGCTCGACCGGGGGATGGCCCCGCACGTCGGGGTGCCGGCCGGTTTCACCGACTGGTTGTGGGCCGCCCAGCTGGTCCAGGCCCGAGCCGTCCGGTACGCCGTCGAGCACTACCGCTCGTGGTGGCCGCGCACGGCCGGGGCGATCGTGTGGCAGCTCAACGACTGCTGGCCGGTGACCAGCTGGTCGGCGATCGACGGCGCCGGCCGGCTCAAACCGCTGTGGTTCGCGCTGCGTGCCGCCTACACCCCGCGGCTGCTCACCGTCGTCCTGCGCGACGGCGCCCTGGCGGTGGCCGTCGCCAACGACACCGATGAGCCGTGGACGGGGGAGCTGGTGGTCCGCCGGGAGCTGCTCGACGGCACCGTGCGGGCCCGGGAGGCGGCCGAGGTGAGCGTGCCGGCCCGGTCCGTCCGGCTGCACCCGGTCGCCCCGTCGGTCGCCGCCGCCGGTGACCCGCGGCGCGAGGTGCTCGTGGCGACGCTCGACGCGTGCACCGCCGTGCACACCGACGTCGAGGACGTCGACCTGCTGCTCGACCCGGCGGCCCTGGTGTCCCAGGTCGAGGCCGTGCCCGATGGCTACCGTGTCCGGGTGCGTGCGCTCGCCCTGGTCAGCGATCTGGTGCTGCACGTCGACCGGGTCGACCCGCAGGCCACCGTGGACGTCGGGATGCTCACCCTGCCCGCCGGTGCGCAGGCCACGCTGCACGTGCGCTGCGCGCCGCTGCCGGACCCGGCCGTCCTCACCCGGGCACCCGTGCTGCGCACCGCCAACGACCTGCGCGCCGTCGCCCAGGTGCCCGACGCGCTGCCGTCACCGACCCCCCGTCCCTGACCCCCGCTGTCCCCCCACCCCCCACCGCACCGGAGCCGCTGCCATGACCGCCTGGACCGAGCTGCCGACCCACCGCACCTGGTTGGCCGAGCACACCGCCGCCCTGCTCGACTTCGGCCGCCGCACGCCCTACCCCGGGGGCGGTGCGGCCTGGCTGGACGACGACGGCACGCCGCTGCTGGCCCGCGGCACCGAGACCTGGATCACCTCGCGCACCGTGCACGTCTACTCCCTGGGTGCGCTGCTGGGCCGGCCCGGCTGCCGCCCGGTGGCGCAGGCCGCGCTCGACGGGCTCACCGGCCCGCTGCGGGACACGACGAACGGCGGCTGGTTCTCCGCGGTCGCCGCCGACGGCAGCCACCCCGACGAGAAGGCCGGGTACGCGCACGCGTTCGTCGTGCTCGCCGCGTCCTCGGCCACGCTCGCCGGGCTGCCTGGTGCCCGGGACCTGCTCGACGAGGCGCTCGCCACGTTCGAGACCCGGTTCTGGGACGAGCAGGCCGGGCGGGCCTACGACACGTGGGACACCGCGTTCAGCACGCTCGACCCGTACCGCGGCATCAACGGCAACATGCACACCGTCGAGGCGTTCCTGGCCGCGGCCGACGTCACCGGCGACCGGCTCTGGCTTGACCGCGCCGCCCGGATCGCGTCCTTCGCCGCCGCGCAGGCGCAGGCCAACGACTGGCGCCTGCCCGAGCACTTCACCGCCGACTGGGCCCCGCAGCTCGAGCTCAACGTGGACCGGCCGGGCGACCCGTTCAAGCCGTACGGCGCGACCGTCGGGCACGGGCTGGAGTGGGCGCGGCTGCTGCTGCACCTGGAGGCGGCCGGGGCGACCGGCGCCGACTGGGCCGCCGCGGCCGTCGCACTGTTCGACCGTGCGGTGGCCGACGGCTGGGCGGCCGACGGCGCCGACGGGTTCGTCTACACCACCGACTGGTCCGGCGCCCCCGTGGTGCGTGAGCGGATGCACTGGGTGAGCGCCGAGGCGATCGGTGCGGCCAGCGCGCTGCACCAGCGCACCGGCGACCAGCGCTACGCCGACCTGTACGCCCAGTGGTGGGACTACGTCGACCGGTACGTCGTGGACCACGTGCACGGCTCCTGGCACCACGAGCTCGACACCGCGAACCAGCCGTCCGGGAAGGTCTGGCCCGGCAAGGCCGACCTCTACCACGCGGTGCAGGCCACGCTCATCCCGCGGCTGCCGCTGGCCCCGTCGCTGGCCAGCGCCGTGGCCGCCGGGCTGCTGCGCTGACGGGTGGGGGCGGCGGGCGGGCTCCGCCGGGTGGCACCTGACGGCTGGTGCCCGACGGGCCGTCTGTCCGACCCGCCCGGCCGTCCGCGCCTGCCGGCCCCGCCCACCGCACCTCCCCGCACACCGCACTGAACCGCACCTCCCCGTTCCATCCGCTCCACCCGAAGGTCCGCCCAGGACCGCACCGCACAGAAGGGCCCCCTCGCATGCCCGGGATCGACCTGCCGCTCGCCGAGCTGGTGCAGTACCGCTCCACCACCCCCGAACCGGCCGACTTCGACGAGGTCTGGGCCGCGACGCTCGCCCAGGCCCGCACCGTGCCGATGGCGCCGACCGTCGTGCGGGTGCCGACCGCGCTCCGGCTGGTCGAGACCTACGACGTGACGTTCCCGGGCTTCGCGGGCGACCCGGTGCGCGCCTGGCTCACCGTGCCCGCGGGGGCCACCGGGCGGCTGCCCGTCGTCGTCCAGTACAACGGCTACGGCGGTGGGCGCGGGCTGCCCATCGAGCACCTCGGCTTCGCGAACGCCGGCTACGCGCACCTGTTCATGGACACCCGCGGCCAGGGCTCGTCCTGGGGCAGCGGTGGCGACACCCCCGACCCGCACGGCTCCGGGCCGGCGCACCTGGGCTACATGACCCAGGGCATCGAGTCGTTCGAGACGTACTACTACCGGCGGCTCATCACCGATGCGGTACGTGCGGTCGACGCGGCCCGGGTGCTGCCGCAGGTGGACCCCGAGCGCATCGTCGTCACCGGTGGCAGCCAGGGCGGTGCGCTCACCCTCGCGGCGGCCGGGCTGAGCGACGGCCTCGTCGGCGTCATGCCCGACGTGCCGTTCTGCTGCGACTTCCGCCGCGCCGTCCAGGTCTCCGACTCCGAGCCGTACGGTGAGATCTCCCGCTACCTCACGGTGCACCGGCGCTCGGTCGAGCAGGTGTTCAGCACGCTGGCCTACGTGGACGGGGTCTCGTTCGCAGCCCGTGCCACTGCGCCGACCCTCTTCTCGGTCGCCCTCTGGGACCACATCTGCCCGCCGTCCACGGTGTACGCGGCCTACAACGCCTACGCCGGCCCCAAGCAGATCGAGGTCTACCAGTTCAACGACCACGAGGGCGGCATGGCCTACCAGCTCGAACGTCAGCTGGCGTGGCTGGGCGAGACGGTCGCCCTGCCCCCGACCGCTCGCTGACCTCGCTGGCTCCGGCCCCCAGCCCGGCTCGGTCCCGGGGGCGGGGGTGTCAGCGGGGGTTGCAGGACGTGGCGATCATCGTCGCCGTGTCGACGTCGGGGCGCCACGGTTCCAGGTTCCAGGTGGCCTTGTCGCGGGCGCCGAGCAGGTGGCAGTCGAGCTGGGCGCGCATCGTCGGGGCGGCCGCGTCGGGGTCGGCGCTCATCGCCGCCCAGACCCCGGCCTCGGCGGCCAGGGCACCACTGCGCGCCCACGGCGTCGGGGTGACGGCCAACGAGCGGCCGCCCTCACGCGTCCCCCACGCGAGCGACTCGACGGCCTTCGTGGCCAGCCACAGCGACGCGCCCCCGGCGGCGCTGAACCGCACGGTGCCGTCGGACAGGCCCACGAGCCCGGCACCCACCCCGGACACGACGAGCCCGCCCAGCCAGGTCCCGTCGGCGCCCAGCACCGAGACGGAGGTGTCGGCCTCCATGGACAGCGTGGCCCCGGCCGGTGCGCTCAGGACGCCGACCGGGACGATCGACGCGCTCTCTCGGACGACCGTGGCCCGCGCGGAACCGTCCTCGTCGCCGGCCAGCGTCACCTGGCCGCCGGCCGCGACGAACCCCGCCTCGGGCTGCAGGGTGAGCGTGAGCGACCCGGAGGTGAGCGCGACCGGGGCCGGGGCGGCTGCGGGGGGCGCCGTTGCTGTGGGCGAGGGTGAGGGCGAGGTCGACCCGGCGCCCGCACCACCGGAGCAGCCCGAGAGCAGCCCGGCGACGACGAGCGCCGTCCCGGCGAGCCGGAGCGCACCCGTGGCCGTGACCGGGCCGGTGAGCCGCCTCGCGACCTGTGGTGCTGCGGCGCGAGGTCCCGAGCCCGGGGCCGACGGCCGCACCTGGGGGGCGTCGGCCGCACGTGTCATGGCCGCGACGCTAGCAAGGGGAGCCCGCGCACCCGGCCCCGGGCACCGGACCTGTCGGCAGCACGCCCGGCACCGCGGGTACCCTGGCCCACGTCGGCCGCGCGTTCGCCCGGCCCGGCCCGCACCGACCGGCCCCGCTGTGTCCGGCTCGGGCCGCCCGTCCGCACCGAGGGACCTGCAGGCACCCATGACCGCCCCGCGCCACGCCCAGTCCGACACCGTCGAGCACGCCGCCGCGACCCCCGACCTGGCGCAGCCGTTCGCCGAGCTGGGTCTCAAGCCCGACGAGTACCAGCGCATCCGTGACCTGCTGGGCCGCCGGCCCACGGCCGCCGAGCTGGCGATGTACTCGGTGATGTGGTCCGAGCACTGCTCGTACAAGTCGAGCAAGAAGCACCTGGCGACCTTCGGCCGGACGACGACCGAGGAGATGAAGAAGCACCTGCTGGTCGGCATCGGCCAGAACGCGGGTGTCGTCGACATCGGTGACGGCTGGGCGGTCACGTTCAAGGTGGAGAGCCACAACCACCCCAGCTACGTCGAGCCCTACCAGGGGGCGGCGACCGGGGTCGGCGGCATCGTGCGCGACATCATCGCGATGGGTGCCCGCCCGGTCGCGGTGATGGACCAGCTGCGGTTCGGTGCGGTGGACCACCCGGACACGGCGCGTGTCGTGCACGGTGTGGTGGCCGGGGTCGGCGGCTACGGCAACAGCCTGGGCCTGCCGAACATCGGCGGCGAGACGGTCTTCGACTCCTGCTACCAGGGCAACCCGCTGGTCAACGCGCTGTGCCTGGGCGTGCTGCGGCACGAGGACGTGCACCTGGCCAACGCCGAGGGGGTCGGCAACCAGATCGTGCTGTTCGGCGCCCGGACCGGCGGTGACGGCATCGGCGGTGCGTCGATCCTGGCGAGCGAGACGTTCGACGACACCAAGCCGTCCAAGCGGCCGAGCGTGCAGGTCGGCGACCCGTTCATGGAGAAGGTGCTCATCGAGTGCTGCCTCGAGCTGTTCGCGGCGCACGTCGTCGAGGGTCTGCAGGACCTGGGTGCGGCGGGCATCTCGTGCGCGACGAGCGAGCTGGCGTCGAACGGCGGCTCCGGCATGCACGTCGACCTGGAGAAGGTGCTGCTGCGCGACCCGACGCTCACGGCGGGCGAGATCCTCATGAGCGAGTCGCAGGAGCGGATGATGGCCGTCGTCCGCCCGGACAAGCTCGAGGAGTTCCTGGCGATCACCGCCAAGTGGGACGTCGAGTCCGCGGTGATCGGCGAGGTGACCGGTGACGGCCGCCTGACGATCGACCACTTCGGCGCCCGGATCTGCGACGTCGACCCCAAGTCGGTCGCGCACGACGGCCCGGTCTACGACCGTCCCTACGCCCGCCCGGAGTGGCAGGACGCGCTCAACGCGGACACGAGCGCCGCGCTGCCCCGCCCGGCCACCGGCGCCGAGCTCAAGGACACCGTGCTGGCCCTGCTCGGCAGCCCGAACCTGTGCTCGAAGTCGTGGGTGACCGACCAGTACGACCGCTTCGTGCAGGGCAACACCGCCCTGGCCCAGCCGGACGACGCCGGTGTGGTCCGGGTCGACGAGTCCACGGGGCTGGGCGTCGCGCTGGCCACCGATGCGAACGGCCGCTACGCCCAGCTCGACCCGGCGACGGGCGCCCAGCTGGCCCTGGCCGAGGCGTACCGCAACGTGGCCGCCTCGGGCGCCCGCCCGCTGGCGATCACCGACTGCCTCAACATCGGCAGCCCGGAGCGCCCGGACTCGATGTGGCAGCTGGTCCAGGTGATCGAGGGCCTGGCCGCCGGGTGCGCCCAGCTCGGTGTCCCGGTGACCGGCGGCAACGTCTCGCTCTACAACACCACGGGTGACCAGGCCATCCACCCGACCCCCGTGGTCGGTGTGCTCGGTGTGCTGGACGACGTGGCCGACGCGGTCGGCTCCGGCTGGACCGCGGCCGGTCGTGCGGTGTACCTGCTGGGCACCACGCGACCCGAGCTCGACGGGTCCGCCTGGGCCGATGTCGTGCACCAGCACCTGGGCGGGCTGCCGCCGACGGTGGACCTGGAGGCCGAGCGTCGCCTCGCGCACGTGCTGGTCAACGCGGCCCGCGACCACCTGGTCGACGCGACCCACGACCTGTCGCAGGGCGGTCTGGCCCAGGGGCTGGCCGAGGCGAGCCTGCGGCACGGCGTCGGGGCCCGGGTCGACCTGACGGCGCTGTGCGCCCGGGACGGCGTCACGCCGTTCGAGGCGCTGTTCAGCGAGTCGCAGGCGCGGGCCCTCGTGGCCGTGCCGCGCGCCGCGGAGCGGGCGTTCGTCGACCTGTGCACGGCCCGCGGGGTCCCGGCGCTGCGGCTGGGCGAGACCACGGACACCTGCGAGCCGGGTGCCGGCGAGGCCGCCCCGCTGGTGCCGGCCGATCACGAGCACGTGCCGGCGCTGGAGGTCCAGGGCCTGTTCACGCTCCCGCTGGACGTCGCCCGCGAGGCGTTCGAGGCACCGCTGCGGGCCGTCTTCGGCTGACCCGTCGGCCGTCCGGCGTGATGATGGGCGGGTGCGACGAACCGATCCCGCCGACGGCCGTGCGGCGCTCGCCGCCTGGCGTGCCGACCCAGCCGACCGTGCCGCCCGGCGCACGGCGGTCCGCTTCACCCTCGAGGAGCTGGCGGACGTGGCCCCCGGCCACACCGTCGAGGTGCGGGTCCCGCCCGACGGTGCCGTGCAGGCCGTCGAGGGGCCGCGGCACACCCGCGGCACCCCGCCCAACGTCGTGCAGACCGACCCGGTGACCTGGCTGGAGCTCGTCACAGGTGCTCTCACCTGGGACGACGCGGTGGCGACGGGTCGGCTCACCGCCTCGGGCGAACGATCCGACCTGTCCGGGCTGCTGCCGCTGCAGGCCGCGCGTCGGCGCTGACCGGCGGCCCCACCTAGGATCACGGCGTGCCTGACCAGCCTCCCGCCTCCGCCGCGCAAGGCCCCGTCGACCCCGACGCCGCGCCACCGGCCCCGGACGCCGACCCGGCCCCGGTCGAGCCGGCCCTCGCCGAGCCGACCCCGGGTGAGACGACCTCTGCTGATGCGGCCCAGGACGAGCCGACCTCTGCCGTCCTCGAGGCCCCTTCCGCCGACCCCGACCCCGAGCCCGGCGCCGTCCCGTCGGAGGAGTGGCTCGCCGCGCACGCCGTCCCGGGCCGGGTGCGCCGGGCGCCGCGGCTCGGTTCGTTCGTGGTCGTCGGGGTGCTGGCCGGCATGGTCGTCGGCACCCTGGTCACGCTGCTGGCGGTGCCGCGCAGCGGGCTGTCGGCGGACGGGTCTGGTGGCGTGCTGCCGATCCTGGGCGGGTACAACGGCGTGCTGCTGGAGACCTCGCTCGCGCTCGGGCTGGTCGGCGGCCTCGTCGGGGCGGTCCTGGCGCTGCGGGCGGACCGGCGCAGCCGCCGCTGAGCGTCTCGTCCCGCCGTCGGCCGCGATGGACCGATCGGGGTTCCTCGGCCCGGGTGTGCGACCATGGGACCGTGGCCCGGAGCTCGGACGGACGACTGACGCACGACCTCGACCCCCAGGAGAAGGGCCCGCAGGATGCCTGCGGGGTCTTCGGTGTCTGGGCACCCGGTGAGGAGGTCGCCAAGCTCGCCTACTTCGGCCTGTACGCCCTGCAGCACCGGGGCCAGGAGTCGGCCGGGATCGCGACCTCCGACGGGTCGCACCTGCTGGTCTACAAGGACATGGGCCTGGTCTCCCAGGTCTTCGACGAGACGGCGCTGTCGGCCCTCACCGGCCACCTGGCGATCGGCCACTGCCGGTACTCCACGACCGGCGCCTCCACGTGGGAGAACGCCCAGCCGACGCTCGGCCCGACGGCGGCCGGCACGGTGGCCCTCGGGCACAACGGCAACCTCACGAACACCGCCGAGCTCGTCGACCTGGTCGCCGAGCGGTACGGCAGCAAGCGCCGCGGTGAGCTGGCCCGCGGCAACACCACCGACACCGCGCTCGTGACGGCGCTGCTGGCGGGCGACCCGGACCACACGTTGGAGGCCACGGCCCTCGAGGTGTTGCCGCGGCTGCGCGGCGCCTACTGCCTGGTCTTCATGGACGAGACCACGCTCTACGCCGCCCGCGACCCGCAGGGTGTGCGCCCGCTCGTGCTCGGCCGGCTCGAACGCGGCTGGGTGGTGGCCTCCGAGACGAGCGCGCTCGACATCGTCGGTGCGTCCTTCGTCCGCGAGGTCGAGCCCGGTGAGCTCATCGCGATCGACTCCGACGGGCTGCGCAGCACCCGGTTCGCCCCGGTGGACCGTGCGGGCTGCATCTTCGAGTACGTCTACCTGGCTCGCCCCGACACGGCGATCGCCGGCCGCTCGGTGCACGCCGCGCGGGTCGCGATGGGCCGTCGGTTGGCCGTCGAGCACCCGGTCGAGGCAGATCTGGTGATCCCGGTCCCGGAGTCGGGCACCCCGGCGGCTGTCGGCTACGCGGCGCAGTCGGGCATCCCGTTCGGCCAGGGTCTGACGAAGAACGCCTATGTGGGCCGCACCTTCATCCAGCCGAGCCAGACGCTGCGCCAGCTCGGCATCCGGCTCAAGCTCAACCCGCTGCGCGAGGTCATCAAGGGCAAGCGCCTCGTCGTGGTCGACGACTCGATCGTGCGCGGCAACACCCAGCGCGCCCTGGTGCGGATGCTGCGGGAGGCCGGCGCGGCCGAGGTGCACGTGCGGATCAGTTCGCCGCCGGTGAAGTGGCCGTGCTTCTACGGCATCGACTTCGCCTCCCGGGCCGAGCTCATCGCCAACGGTCTGAGCGCGGACGAGATCGCCGCCTCGCTCGGCGCGGACTCCCTGGGCTACATCTCGATCGAAGGTCTGGTCGCGGCCACCGAGCAGCCCGTCGGCCAGCTGTGCACGGCCTGCTTCACCGGTCGCTACCCCATCGAGCTGCCGCCGGACGACCGGCTCGGCAAGTACCTGCTCGAGCAGAGCGAGCTGCCGCTCGGTGCCCCGTCGGACGGGTTGGCGTCCCTGCTGCCGGGGGCGGGTGCCGCGGGCGCCCTGGAGCAGCCGTGAACCAGCCGATCACGTACGCCTCGGCCGGTGTGGACACCGCGGCCGGGGACAAGGCCGTCGAGCTCATGAAGGGCGCGGTGCGCGCGACGCACGGCCCCCAGGTGATCGGCGGCGTCGGCGGTTTCGCCGGGCTGTGGGACGCCTCGGCGCTCGTCGGCTACCGGCACCCGGTGCTCGCGACCTCGACCGACGGCGTGGGCACGAAGGTCGCCATCGCCCAGGCCCTCGACGTGCACGACACGATCGGCTTCGACCTGGTCGGCATGGTGGTCGACGACATCGTCGTGGTGGGCGCGACCCCGCTGTTCATGACGGACTACATCGCCTGCGGCCGGGTGGTGCCCGAGCGCATCGCCGATGTCGTGCGGGGCATCGCGGCCGCCTGCCAGGTGGCTGGTACGGCGCTGCTGGGCGGCGAGACGGCCGAGCACCCCGGGCTGCTGGGGCCGGACGAGTACGACGTGGCGGGCGCCGCCACGGGCGTCGTCGAGGCCGAGGCGATGCTCGGGCCGGACCGGGTGCGGCCCGGTGACGTGCTCGTCGCGCTGGCCTCGTCGGGGCTGCACTCGAACGGCTACTCCCTGGTGCGCGCCGTGGTCGGTGCCGCCGGCTGGGCGCTGGACCGGCACGTCGACGACTTCGGCCGCACCCTGGGCGCCGAGCTGCTGGAGCCGACCCGCGTGTACGCCGGTGACGTGCTGGAGCTGGCCGCGGTCGGTGGGGTGCACGCGCTGTCGCACGTCACCGGGGGCGGGCTGGCGGCGAACCTCGCGCGGGTGCTGCCGGCCGGGCTGGTGGCCGATGTGGACCGGGCCGGCTGGACGGTGCCGCCGGTGTTCGCGGTGGTGCAGCGCCTGGGCCAGGTGCCGTGGGCCGACCTGGAGTCGACGCTCAACCTCGGGGTCGGCATGGTCGCCGTCGTCGACCCGGAGTCGGTCGATGCCCTGCTGGCGCGTGCGGCGGGTCTGGGGCTGCCGGCCTGGGTGCTCGGTGGGGTGCGCCAGCTCGACGCCGATCGCGACCCTGCCGGTTCGCCCGATGTGGTCGCGGGGACCAAGGGGGTCGCCGGTGGGGCGGTGCACCTGTCGGGGAGCTACCGGCTCGGCTGAGACCCGTCGGCCCGAGGGGCCGGGGGTGGCTCACCGAGGCGTCAGAGGCGTCCGGGCCGTCCGCTGGGGCGTGCGCGTCCACGACCCGGGGTCCGCACCGAGCCCGCCCGCGGGACCGTGAGATCCCTCGGGCGGCTCGGGCAAGTGGTGGCCCGCTAGTCGTCCTGGTCGGACCAGGGGTCCTGCCGGGGATCATCGGACGAGCGCTCGTCCCTGGTGTCGACGGCGCTGCGACCACCCGCAAGCTCGCGCTCGAGCTGGCGGTAGTTCGGCTCGTAGCTGGAGTACTTCAGCTCCCGAGCGACCTTGGTCTGCTTAGCCTTCTGACGGCCGCGCCCCATGGCATCGACCCCCTCTTACGTGGAAGCGGGGCGGCACCGTGATGATCACGTGCGGCCCCGGCTGCTGTGTCGTTTCTCCGCAGAGCAACGGTACAGGGTCCCCACTCATTCCGACACCGCCGTCCACGTCCGGCGTGATCCTCCACCAAGGCTTCACCCGTCGACGGCGGCACGCGCATGCACCGGCGGGTACCCCGGGGAGCCGGCCGCGGGCCCGTGGTAGTCACAGGCGGTGTGACCAGGGCATCGGCCTTGTCGGACGCCCGGTGCTCGGGTCTGGGGACAACGTCACCTGGCGAATGGGTCAGAACTCCCTAGACTGGGTGAAAGCCCCCGGGCCGACGAGGCGTCGGGAGCGGGTTGGGAGCACGGGCCTGGATCCGCGTGAGACAGGTATCCATGACTGGCGCCGCAGGGGTGTGGGCATGGGAAGGCAAGCCGGGGCGTCGTCGCCATGACGGCGACCCGGAGACGATCGACACGACGAGCCGACCGGCGGATCGTGGAGAGGAGGCACCCGATGCATGCAACGCAGGTCGAGACAGAGCCGCTGCTGACCCCGGCGGAGGTGGCGTCGCTGTTCCGGGTCGACCCCAAGACGGTGACGCGCTGGGCGCGCGCCGGGAAGCTGTCGGCTGTTCGGACCCTCGGTGGGCACCGTCGCTACCGCGAGTCCGAGATCCGCATGCTGCTCACCGGGGTTCCGGAGCAGCGTCGCTCGTAGCACGTTCGCCCCGGTGAGTGCCGGGGGCAGGTCGGATGCGCCCGCGGGACAGTGATCCCGCGGGCGCGTTCTGTCTGCGCCGACGTGCCGGGTGGCCCGGGAGACGGCCGACCCGCCGGGTGGCGCCGGGGCGGCGGCCGGCAGGCCCCGGGTTCGGCTGCGCTACTTGACGATCGCCCGCACGACGCCGGCGACGACCAGGGCGACGGCGGCGCAGGTGAGGCCGACGACGATCCGGGCCTGCCTGCGCGTGCGCGGGTCGACGTCCGGCGCGGTCGCCTCGTGCACGATCCGGGTGGCCTGCACCTTCGGGTTGAGCCGGTTCGCGAGCTCGTCGACCGTGGCCGCGAGCTCGGCGCGGGTGGCGGCGATCTGGGCCTCGAGCTCGACCGTGCGGGGTGAGCTGAACGGGGTGGCGGGGCTCTGGTCGCTCATCGGTGCAGTCCCTTCGTCACGGCGTCCACATCGGCCTGGATGCTCTTGGTGGCGAGCTCCGGCGTGGGCGGCTGGCCCTTCTTGAGCCGGTTGACGCCGACGGCCACGAGGATCCCGGCGATGACGAGCAGGGCGACCATCACGATGAGGGCGGCGAGCCACGGTGCCACGACCGTGGACAGCCCGAGCACGGCTGCGGCCAGGCCGACGGCGAAGGCGCTCACCGCGAGGAAGCCGGCGGCCGCGAGTAGGCCGACGCCGATCCCGATCTCCTGGGCCTTGGCGCTCACCTCGGCCTTGGCCAGGTCGATCTCGGCGCGGACCAGGCGGGCGCCCTGTTCGGAGAGGTCGGAGACCAGCTGGCCGAGCGAACGCGGCGTCGGGTCGTCGGGAGGGGTGCTCATGACGGAAACCTAGCCTGGACCGGGGGTGGGCCGCATGGGCCCGAGGTGGCTCCGACGGGCGTCGATCCCGTGACCTCACGATTTTCAGTCGTGCGCTCTACCAACTGAGCTACAGAGCCCGGTGCCACCCGGGTGAACCAGGCGACTGAGCGACCCCGACGGGACTTGAACCCGCGACCTCCGCCGTGACAGGGCGGCGCGCTAACCAGCTGCGCTACGGGGCCTCGTGATGAGACCTACTGCTTTTCGTACCCCCAACGGGATTCGAACCCGTGCTACCGCCGTGAAAGGGCGGGGTCCTAGGCCGCTAGACGATGAGGGCAAACCGCCCCTGACGTCGAGGCGTCGGAAGACCGGAGGTAAGCATACGGGGAACCGGCCCGAACGCCAAAGTCGGCCTGGACCGGGGCTGGATCGCAGCGCGGCCAGGGCTCCGCCAGGTCCCGCACCAGCCCGGACGTCGACCTCGATCACGCCCAGCCGAGCGCGTCGAGACGGTCGTCGTCGATGCCGAAGTGGTGCGCCACCTCGTGCACCACGGTGACGGCGACCTCGTGCGCGACCTCGTCGACGTCCTCGCAGACGGCGAGGGTCGGCAGCCGGAAGATCGTGATCCGGTCGGGCAGCGAGCCGGCGGCCCACCACTGGTCGCGTTCCGTGAGCGGCGTGCCCTCGTAGAGCCCGAGCAGATCGGCGGGGCCGTCGGCCGGCGGCTCGTCGGCGACCAGCACGACGACGTCGTCCATCGCCGCGGCCAGCTCGGGCGGGATGAGGTCGAGGGCGTCGCGGACCGCGTACTCGAACTCCTCGGCGGACATGGTGACCATCGCCCCATCCTGCCGTCGGGTGCGGGTGCGGGTGCGGGTGCGGGTGCGGGTGCGGGTGCGGGTGCCGCGTGCTGGGTGCGACCGGGGGCGCGGTGTCGGCGCATTGCGCGGCCATCACCGCTATCATCGGCGCATGGCGATGGAAGATGAGGTGCCCGCCGTGGCGCCCGGGCTGCACCTGCACGACGGGACCGTCGCGCACGCCCACCCCGAGGTGGTCCAGGTGCTGCGGGCGCTCGCCGACCCGGCCCGGCTCTCCCTCGTCCACCTGCTGGCCGAGGCGCCGCGGCGCGTCACCGACCTCACCGCCGCGCTCGGTCTGGCCCAGTCCACCGTCTCCGGGCACCTCGCGGTGCTGCGGACGGCCGGTCTGGTGACCGCCACACCGCGCGGGCGCGCGACCTGGTACGCCCTGGCCGACGCCGAGGTGGACGGGCTGCTCGGTGCGGCCGAACGCGTCGTCACCCGGTTGGAGGAACGATGAGCCACCCGCACGACCACGGCCACGCCACGGCCGCCCAGGCCAGTCGCGGCCGGCTGCAGGTGGTGCTCGCGATCACCCTGGCCGTCATGGTCGTCGAGGTGGTCGGTGCGCTCGCCTCGGGCTCGTTCGCGCTGCTCGCCGACGCCGGGCACATGCTCACCGATGCCGGCGGGGTGGCCCTCGCGCTGGTCGCCGCCCGGCTCGCCGCACGGCCGGCGACCACCTCGGCGACCTTCGGCTGGCAGCGGGCCGAGATCCTCGCCGCCCTCGTCAACGGGCTCGTGGTGGCCGTCGTCGGCGTCGTCGTCCTGGTGGAGGGGGTGCAGCGGGCGCTGCACCCGCCCGAGGTCTCGGCGGGGCTCATGGTCGCCGTCGCCGCGCTCGGGCTGGTGGCCAACGCCGTGTCGATGCGGCTGCTGAGCAGCGGGCAGGCCGCCTCGCTCAACGTGCGTGGCGCCTACCTCGAGGTGCTCGGCGACCTGCTCGGCTCGGTCGCCGTCATCGTGGCCGCCGTCGTCATCCTCACCACGGGGTTCACGGCGGCCGACGGGATCGCCTCGATCGTCATCGGGCTGCTCATCGTGCCCCGGGCGGTCATGCTGCTGCGCTCGGTCGCGCACGTGCTGCTCGAGGCGACGCCGGACGGGGTGGACCTGGATGCGGTGCGCACCCACATCGTCGGCCTGCCCGGCGTGGTCGACGTGCACGACCTGCACGCCTGGACCATCACCTCTGGCGTCCCGGTGCTCTCGGCGCACGTCGTGGTGAGCGACGAGGTGTTCGGCTGCGGCTCGTCCGGCGGGGTGCTCGACGCGCTGCACACCTGCCTGTCCGGGCACTTCGACGTCGAGCACTGCACGTTCCAGCTCGAACCGGCGGCGCATGTGGCGCATGAGGGGCGCACCCACGCCTGAGCGAGGTCCGGGGCCGACGTGGGGCCCGCGCGCCGGGAGCGGGGCGTGCTGCGCGCTCTGGGCGCCCGGGCCGCGTGCGGTCGTCGGAACGGCGCGTGGCCGCCCGACCGGCGTGTGGGTGCCGGGCCGTAGGGTCGGGTGATGGTCGATGTCGGGGTGGTGATCCTGCCGCAGGAGCGCTGGGCGAGCGGTCAGCGGCGCTGGGAGCGGGTCGAGGAGCTCGGGTTCGCCCATGCGTGGACCTACGACCACCTCGCGTGGCGCAGCCTGGCCGACGAGCCGTGGTTCGCGACCGTCCCGCTCCTGGCCGCAGCCGCGGCCGTGACCACGCGCATCGAGCTGGGCACGTTCGTCGCCTCACCGAACTTCCGGCACCCGGTGCCGTTCGCCAAGGACGTCATGGGCCTGGACGACGTGTCCGGCGGGCGGTTCGTGCTCGGTGTCGGTGCCGGTGGTGAGGGGTTCGACGCCGGGGTGCTCGGGCCGGCGCCCTCCCGGGGTGAGCGCACCCGCCGGTTCGTCGAGTTCGTCGAGCTGCTCGACGCGCTGCTCACCGCCCCGGTCACCGAGCACCAGGGGGAGCACTACGAGGCGCACCAGGCGCGCATGGTGCCCGGCACCCTGGCCCGTCCGCGCACCCCGTTCGCCGTCGCGGCGGCGGGCCCGCGGGCGATGGCGCTTGCCGCCCGGCTCGGGCAGGGCTGGATCACCTACGGCCCGTCGTTCGACCCCACGGCCGGCACCGACGGCCTCGCCGCGGCGCAGGAGCGGTGGTGGCAGGGGCTGGCCGCCCAGGTCGCCGCGATGGACGAGATCGAGCGGGCCGCCGCACGCCCGGTGCCGCTGCGCCGGTACCTGTCGCTGGACGGTGCGCCGGTGTTCTCGCTCGTCTCGCTCGGCACCGCGCTCGAGGGGGTGGCCCGTGCGGCCGAGCTCGGCTTCACCGACGTCGTCGTGCACTGGCCGCGCACCGACGGCATCTACGCGGGGGACGAGGCGGTGCTCGACCAGCTCGCGGGGCGGCTGCCGACGCTCTGAGGCGCGGCTCCGCTCAGGGGGTGGTCTGCGCAGCCGGCAGGTGTCGGCGCCAGCCGAGGAGCACCACGCCGAGGCAGCCCAGGGCGAGCACGGCGCCGGCCGTGAACAGCGTCGGGTAGCCCAGGTACGGGTGCAGCCCGGCGAGCAGCGCGGGGATGAAGAACCCGACGTAGGACAGCGAGTAGAAGACCGCCGTCAGCCCGGCCAGGTCGTCCGGACCGGCGATGCGCTGCACCTCCTGCAACCCGCCGACCAGCAGCAGACCGTAGGCCGCGCCCAGCACAGCCGCCGCGACCAGACCCAGCAACGCCGAGCTCGTGGTCGCGGTGAGCGCCGCGAGCACCATGCCGGGGACCGCCACCGCGATGGCCACGGCCACCCCGCGGCCCGAGTCGGGCGTGTCCAGCCGTCGCGCGGCCACCTGCACCCCGACGCCGCAGCCCAGCGCGACCAGGCACATGAGCCCCGCCAGGCCGATCGCCACCCCGGGCATCCGCACCGCGAGCAGCCCCGGCAGGATGGCGTAGGCGCTGGCCGCCGTGCCGAACACCCACGGCGCCGTCGGCGCGACGACGAGCAGGAACCGGCGGTGCGACGCGGACGGGATGCGCAGGTCGTCGAGCAGCCGCCCGGGCGCGGTCGGGCGCTGCCGGGTCTCGGGGGCGCGCAGCAGGAGCGCCCCGGCCGCGACCGTGAGCACGATGTTCACCAGGTAGGGCAGCTGGGCGTGCCACGGCCCCCACTGCGCGAGCGCGGCGGCCACCCCGGCCCCGAGCCCGAACCCGGCGGTGAGCGACAGCGACGCGCGGCGTGCCCCGGCACCGGGGTCGGCGCCGGGGTCGCGGACCGGGTCGGACAGCTCCTTGATCCAGCTCGTGCCCACCGCCATCACCAGGCCGAGCGCGATCCCCGAGCAGATCCGGCCGAGGAAGAGCACCGCCGGGGCGTGCGCACCGGCGGCGAGCACCGCGCTGCCGAGCGCGCCGAGCACCGGGGCGGGCAGCATGAGCGGGCGGCGGCCGTACCGGTCGGACAGCGGCCCGCCGACCAGCAGACCGGGCACGATGCCCAGCACGTAGGCGCCGAGCAGCAGGTCGACCATGAGGGCGCTCATGTGCCCGTCGGTGCGGTACATCACCAGCAGCGGGGTGAACTCGTTGCCGCCCCAAGCGACGGCGAACAGCGTGGCGCCCACCGACAGCCACGGGGCGCGGGCGGTGCCGGCGCTCATCCGTGCACCTGGTGCATGTGCCGGTCCAGCGCCTGCGCGAAACCGTCGACGTCCCCGGCGGCGACCAGGCCCAGCAGCTCCTCGTGCTCGGCGAGCACCCGGGCGCCCACGTCGAGGCGGCGCCACAGCGCGCGGGTCGTCATCCGCTCCTGGCGGTCTCGGATGGTGCTGAAGGCGGCATCCAGGACGGCGTTCTCGGCACCGGCGACGAGCGAGGTGTGGAACTGGGCGTCGAGCGTGGCCACGGCCTCCAGGTCGCCGCGCTCGTGGGCCTGCACCTGCGCGTCGAGGGCCGCGCGCAGCCGTGCGGTGAGCGCGACGGTGGTGCCGCGGGCCACGGCGGTGCGCACCCCGTGCGTCTCGAGCAGGGCGCGGGCGGCGAGCACGTCCTCGCGCTCACCGGGGCCCGGGGCGGTGATGACGGCGCCACGCCGGGGGTGCACCTTGAGCCAGCCCTCGGCCTGCAACCGGCCGAGCGCCTCGCGGACCGGGGTACGGCTGACGCCGAGCTCGTCGGCGACGGCCTGCTCGCCGACCATGTCGCCGCCGGCGAGCTCGCCGTCCAGGATCCGACGTTTGAGCGTGAGGTAGACGGTCTGCGCCGCGCTCGGGGCAGACCGCTCGATCGTTGTATACATGAGGTATGCAACGCTACTCCCTCCCGAGGGCGCCGTAGGTCACCACGAGCCGGTCGAGTGGCGGGTCTGGAAATGCTCAGTAGCCTGAGTAATTGCCGCAGACCTGAGGACCGAGGAGGCCTTCGTGGAGCACGCCACCGTCCGGGCTCATGACGAGTGCGCTCAGCCGCACCCGCTCCCGCCCGCCGGCCCCGCGCGCCACGTCGACACCCTCGGCCCCCGGGTCGAGGACGGGCTGGAGCAGGTCCGCGACACCCTCGACCGGCTCGTGCACGAGCACCGGGCCGAGGTCGCGGACCGGGGTGAGGCCTGCGCCCAGCTCTGGGACGACCTCGGTGCCGGGCTCGGCGGCAAGCTGGTGCGCCCGCGGCTCGTGCTCGCCGCCTACCTCGGGCTCGGCGGCGCCGACCCCGCGGACGCCGTCGCTGTCGCGGCCGCGACCGAGGTGCTGCACGCCGCGATGCTCGTGCACGACGACCTGCTCGACCACGACGAGGTGCGGCGCGGACGCCCCAA
>NZ_VWSD01000348.1 GCF_009829685.1 Cellulomonas citrea | reverse complement strand
CCGCCCGGCCGAGCGGCCCGGACCGGCCACGAGCCACGAGCGCCGTCACGGCGACGGCGACCGCCATGGCCGCGACCTGCGCGGGAACGGGTGAGGCGACCGCCTGGCCCGTGGGCATCGGGCGGCCGACCGCGATGGTCGCCATGGCCGCGGCGAGCCAGCCGGTCGGTGCGACCGCGTACCGCACCCCGCTGCCGGGCCGGCGGCGCACCCACGCCACCTGGACACCGGCGACCAGGACGCACGCCCCGGTGAGGACGGCCGGTGCCGCACCCGACCGGGCGGCGTCGGGCGGGAACCCGGCACCGTCGACCAGCGACGTCACCACCATGAGCGGGACGAGCAGCCCGCCGAGACCTTCCATCGCACGTGCGACCACGACCGCGCCCTGCCGGTGCAGCAGCGTCGCCGCGACGAACGGCACGAGCACGGAGCCGAGCTCGGCGAGCGGCCGCAGCGCCGGTGCCACGTCGCCGAACGCGAACGCGACCAGGCCGAACAGGCCGGCGAACATGAGCGCGACGCCCAGGTACGCCAGACCGTGCACAGCGAGCTCGGAGCTGAACCTGCTGCGGACGCGCCCCAGAGCGGCCGCGGCCTCCGTGCGGCGGCGGCCTGCGGGCGAGGGCGCACCGGTCGGGAGGTCGCCGGTCGGGAGTCCAC
>NZ_VWSD01000347.1 GCF_009829685.1 Cellulomonas citrea | reverse complement strand
TGCGGCGGACCTTGCCGGTTGCGCCCGCTGCCAGGAAGGGCGCGAACTGGGCGCGCGTTGCATCCATCCTGCCGGATGTGATCGCCTCTGCATCGGCCGCACCGATCAGCAGTTCGGCTTCGGGGAAGTCCTGCACCTGGCCGATATGGTCGTCGTGGTAGTGGCTGATCGCAACGAAATCGACGTCGCCCGGCTGCAGGTTCAACTCGGCCAGCTGCTCGGGGATAGTCTGCGTGAGGCTGACCGTGAACACCCACTGGGTCTCGCTATTGCCCTTCAGTGCAGCAGGAAAGCCGGTGTCCCACAGCAGGTAGCGGTCGCCATTGCGGACGAGATAGCAGCTGTCGGTCAGCGCGCGCTCCTCTCCATCGTAGAGATGGGTATCGGAAAACGGCCCGGCGTCGCTCAATTCGATCTTGCCGCAATCAAGACGCCACATCTCCATGTCAGGCGTATCCTGCGCCGCAGTGGGCGTGGTAGTGTAGGCCAGCAATGCGGCCACGATCCCGCTCGTCTTTCGCATATCTCTTTCCCTCTCGGCCATGGGCCTCAATCGGTCTCGGGATTTTCTCCGGACGGGATCGGACCGGGCTGCGTGGGGCCCTTGTTCTTTTCCTTGCGCTTGTTCACATAGAGCAGCGCTGCGGCGACGGCGGCGGAACCGAT
>NZ_VWSD01000346.1 GCF_009829685.1 Cellulomonas citrea | reverse complement strand
GAAGTATCTGCGCGGCGGCCGGATGACCACCGAAAGCGTCGTCATGCGCGCTTCGAGCGGCACGGTCCGCTGGATCAAGGGCGAGCATAAGAGTCGCTGATTGTGCGCCTTCGACATCCGTCGAAGGCTTGTGGGCCGGTGCTCCAGCAAGGGAAGTGCGGATGCACTTCCCGCACTCCGCGAAAACTCATCTTCAAAACTCTCTCCCCTCTGTTGCGTTTCCATGACGCTCGGCTAGGCGGGAGCCTCAGTTTCTGACGGGGATTCGCCACATGAAGATCATGGCCGCCAACTCGAACCTGCCGCTTGCCCGCGCGATCGCGGCCTATCTCGAAATGCCGCTGGTGGACGCGCAGGTGCGCCGCTTCGCCGACGAGGAAATCTTCGTCGAAATCCACGAGAACGTGCGTGGCGAGGACGTCTTCGTCGTCCAGTCGACCAGCTATCCGGCCAATGACAACCTCATGGAATTGCTGATCTGCATCGACGCGCTGCGTCGCGCCTCAGCCAAGCGGATCACGGCAGTCGTCCCCTATTTCGGCTATGCACGGCAGGATCGCAAACCCGGCCCGCGCACGCCGATCTCGGCCAAGCTCGTCGCCAACCTCATCACCGAGGCGGGTGCCGATCGCGTGCTGGCGGTCGACCTTCACGCGGGCCAGATCCAGGGCTTCT
>NZ_VWSD01000345.1 GCF_009829685.1 Cellulomonas citrea | reverse complement strand
CGAGGGCGGCCGCGACGGCCTCGGCGGGCGTGGGGCGCACGCCGCGGTCGAGCAGCGCCCGGGCGCTGGCGCCCTCGACGAGGTCGAGCACCGCCCAGTCGCAGCCGCCGGTGGCCCCCAGGTCGAGCACGCGCACGATCCGCGGGTGCACCACCTGCCCGGCCGCCCGGGCCTGCACCCGCACGGAGCGGTCGTCCGCCGACCGGGCCCACTTGACCGCGACCGGGCGGTCGAGCACCTCGTCCCAGGCGGCGTACACGTCGGCGCTGCCGCCGGAGCCCAGCAGCTCGCCGAGCCGGTAGCGACCGCCGAGCGAGGCGCTCATCCCGCAGCCGCCCGCGCGTAGGCGTTCGCCCTGGTCAGGACGTGCTGGACGTAGGTGTCGTCGTGGTTGTAGGCGCGCACGGCGGCCCACCACCCGTCAGCCGAGGCCAGGTCGACCCCGGCGGCGCACAGGTAGTGACCCGCGGCCAGGGCCGCGTCGTCCAGGTCGTTCGGATCGGCGACCCCGTCGCCGTCGCCGTCGACGCCCCAGCGCTGCCAGGTGGAGGTGAGGAACTGCAGCGGGCCCACGGCGTGGTCCCAGACCGGGTCGCCGGTCCATGTGGTCGAGGCGGCGGTGGCGGCGATGGCCGCGGTGCCGGCGCGTCCGTCCAGCGCGGGGCCGAGCACGGGCT
>NZ_VWSD01000344.1 GCF_009829685.1 Cellulomonas citrea | reverse complement strand
CGAAGTATTGGCGTTGCTTTCCGCCTTCTCCACCGCCGTGCGGATCGCGTGGCTCGCGGCGCGCATGTCGGTGACATAACCGCGCTTGATTCCCTCGCTCGCCCGGTGGCTCGAGCCCAGCACGACCATCTCGCCGGTCTCGGACCGGCCCATGATCATGGCCGAGACGCGGAATGAGCCGATGTTCACGGCCCCGAACACACCAGTAATGCGGGGAGTGGGCGCGGCCATCAGTTGACGCTCCCGCTGCCAAGCTGGCGCGGGCACGGCCCGTCTTTGCAGCGCAGATAGGCACGGTCGGGCACGCGCATGTCGATGGCGATCGGCTTGCCTCCGATAAGGCGATGCATGCCGTCGAGCCTGGCGAACTTCACCAGCGCGGGCGCCCCGGCCTGCCCTTCGGGCAGCGCGAGCAGCTGGCCAGTCTTGAAGGTCAGGTTCCAGCGCCGGTTTCCGACCCATTCGGCGCCGGCGATCTGGGGCTTCAGCGCAGGCGCGGCATCTAACAGCTTGCCCAATTCCTCGACCTGCTTCTGCGCGCCCGGCCCCTCGATCACCAGCTTGCCCTTGGCAGCATCGGCGCTGATCGGTTCGAGCTCGTTGCCCTGAGGATCGATGAGCATCAGCCGCCCGGGCTTCCTGAGTACGGCATGGGGAACCCGCTCGACGATATCGATCTTGAGCGTG
>NZ_VWSD01000343.1 GCF_009829685.1 Cellulomonas citrea | reverse complement strand
CTCGCGCTCGCGCTCGCGGACCACCCCGAGCGGCTGGAGCGGGACACCGTCCGCTGGCGGCCCGAGCTCGGGCACCTGCTCGTCGTCGGCGCACCCGGGACCGGTCGGAGCAGTGCGCTGCTCGCTGCGGGGGTCGCGGCGTTGCGGGCCGGGTACCAGGTGCACGCCGTCGGCCTCCCGCCCTGGGCGTCCTCGATGCTCGAGGCCCACGACGCCGACGGCCGGCTCGGCACGGTGGTCCCGGCCGAGGACGCCCTCGTCGTGGCACGGCTGGTCCAGCTGCTGGCCACGGGTCCGCGCCGGCTGCTGCTCGTCGACGGCGTCGAGCGGAGCCTCGAGGCTCTGGGCAGGCTGGCGCGCGGCGCGGGCGCTGACCGCCTCACCAGGCTGTGGACCGGTCCGGCCGTCCCCGGGCTCGCGCTCGCGGTCGCGACGGCCCCCGGCCCGGTCGCGATGCGTGCCGCGCCCGCCTTCGCCGACCGGCTGGTGCTGGCACTGCGCGACCGGGGGGCCGAGGCCGTGCTCGAGGTGCCTGCGGGGCTCGCGGCGCAGCTGCGCACGCCGGGACGGGCCCTCCACCAGAGCGGCGGCCAGCCGGCCGTGTGCCAGGTGGTCCAGGTGCAGGACCCCGGCGGCGCCGACCTGGCCGGGGAGCCCCTCGCGCGGTCACGTCGTCCGTCACCCGGACCGCACCCG
>NZ_VWSD01000342.1 GCF_009829685.1 Cellulomonas citrea | reverse complement strand
GTCGGCGTGGCTCCCGAAAACAGCCAGCCGCCTGCCAGATAGACCGTCATCAATATACCGGCGGTGAACCAGTCCTGCCAGAAGGCGCGCCATGGGAAACGCGTCTCGATGACCTCCACCGCGATCATGGCCATCGACCACGCCAGAACCCCGAACCCCAAGGGTTGCCCGCTGAAGAGATCGTCGAACATGCCGAGCGGAAGGCCGGCCCAGACCGGCAGGAGGCCGGGTCGCACCAGCCGCCAGCCGAGGAACAGCAGGAAGCCCAGCGGCGGCATCATCGGCAGGGCAGTCGCGATCATGAAGACCGGCAGGATCGATCCTGCCATGATGCTTGCCCAGGGAAGGACATTGGCAACGACAGTCGAGTGCGAACGGTTGATGCGGTTGCCGTAGGCGTCGCTGCGTGATCGCGGGTTGAGCCGCTCCATCAGTCCGACAGCTCCGCTTCCACCGGTGTCTGCAGTGCGACCACGGCATCAGGCTCGAATATTGGTTCGATGGCGACGAAATCGGTCGCAGCGGGATCGCTGACGATGCGAGCCAGGCCGCCGTCATCGGTCTTTTCGGTCAGGATCGCGACCGCCACGCCGGGGCGGTAATAGCCGCCTGCGCCGGAGGTGACGAAAAGGTCCCCCGGCTCCAGCGGGTTGATGCCCAGATTGATGAGTCGAATGCGGACCAGGCTGTCACCGCGACCTTCTG
>NZ_VWSD01000341.1 GCF_009829685.1 Cellulomonas citrea | reverse complement strand
CAACCCCACCACGGGCATCATTTACCATCCTGAATCTTCCGGCGCAGGCAACTACTCAAGCTCGGATGTGAAACGCGACCACTGGGACAACTACAAGTACATGAATGTCTACATTCAGAATGATTTATACGCCGATGGCGTGACCAATAACTCCGGGGTAGCCTGGTATCCTGATACCGCCATGTCCGACGAAGGCCTGGCACGCGTGACCTACAATGGCGCGTATTTGGGCAGCAATACCGACGAGAATTTCCGCTCTGTGCTCACCCATGAATTTGGTCACTTCCTCGACCTGATCCACACCTTCGAGGGGGGCTGTAAGCGCGGTGCCAATCGTCGCTGTTCAACCACAGGGGATGATATCTGCGATACCCCGCAACAGAACGGCTGGCAGATGAATCCTGGGGATGGCGGTGTGCTCAACTGCCTGGGCGAAACCATCAACTGGCAGAACTTCATGGCCTATTCGGATCAATACGCCAACTACACCCAAGATCAGGTGGATCGCATGGTCAATGGCTTAAGCAGCGCCGCGCGCAACACCTTGTGGTCACCGGCTAACTTGGCGGCCACAGGCGCCGACAATTAATCCACTCGCTTGGCGCAGACATGCAAAACGCAGCTTCAAGCTGCGTTTTGCATCATGCTTATGCTGCGTCTGCTTATGCTATTTCTTCAAACGGTACACCACTTCGACCCTGTCTTC
>NZ_VWSD01000340.1 GCF_009829685.1 Cellulomonas citrea | reverse complement strand
AGCGGACCCGCGCCACGCCCGCCCAGCGGGCCCGGTCCGGTGACCCTGCGCGCACGGCGGCCTACGACACGCTGCGCCAGGTGGACGGCTCCGACGCCTACGCCAACCTCGTGCTGCCGTCGCTGCTGGCACAGCGCTCGATCGAGGGCCGGGACGCGGGGTTCGCGACGGAGCTCGCCTACGGCACGCTCCGTCTGCGGGGACGCTACGACGCCGTGCTCACCCACGTCGTCGACCGGCCGCTCGCCCAGCTCGACCCGGCCGTCCAAGACCTGCTCCGGCTGGGCTGCCACCAGCTGCTCTCGATGCGGGTGCCTGCCCACGCGGGCGTGTCGGCGACGGTCGCGCTGGCCCGCGAGCAGGTCGGCACCGGTTCGGCCCAGCTCGTCAACGCCGTGCTCCGCAAGGTGGCCTCGGACGACTGGCCGACCTGGCGGACCCGCCTCGAGCAGGCCGCGGGTCCCGACGAGACCGCGCAGCTCGCCGCCGTCTGGAGCCACCCGGAGTGGATCGTGCGGGCGCTGCGCCAGGGGCTCGTCGGGCACGGCCGGTCGGCGCAGGAGATCACCGACCTGCTCGCCGCGGATGACGACGCACCCCACGTGACCCTCGTCGCCCGGCCGGGTCTGATCGAGGCCGCCGACCTGTCCGCGACGGTGCACGGCGAGCCCGGTCGGCTCGCCCCGACGGCCGTCCGGCTGCCCACCGGCGCCCC
>NZ_VWSD01000339.1 GCF_009829685.1 Cellulomonas citrea | reverse complement strand
TGGTTCAACTACACCGATGGCTCGTCCTTCGCCGCCGGGAACCCGAAGGTCATCAAGGACACCTCCTTCGGCACCTACAAGGTGGACTCCGAGGACCCGCTGGTCGTGACCTACACGGTCAACGACGCACCGTGACCGGGAGCCCGGCCTCGACCGCCGCGGCGACCAGCCGGAACCCCGGGTCGGAGACCGTCGGCATCCCCGCGTCCGACACCAGCAGGACGGTGCCGCCCTCCTGCACCGTCGCCAGCAGCCCCGCGGCACGGCTCGCCTCGTTGTGCTCGTGGGTCGAGACCACCCGCCCGGTGATGACGACGCCGAGCCGCTGGGCGAGCGCGTGCACCCGACGGGTGTCCTCGGCCGCGACGACGTCGGCCTCCGCGAGCAACCGGCACAGCCGGGCCGACGCGTCCTGCGAGTTGCCGATGGGCGTCGCGGCCAGCACGAGGAGTCCGGGTTCCATCCGCCCAGCCTCCCATCGCGGACCCAGAGGTCCGCCCTACGATGACCCGCGTGCCGGACGAGCCGCAGGACACCCCCGTGCAGGAGCCGCTGGACGCCGCCGGACCGGTGCCCCAGGACACTGCCGGTCCGGAGCCCGAGGACACTGCCGGGCAGGGGTCCGAGGACACCGCCGGACCGGAGTCCGACGTCGCCGAGGAGGGGCCGCTCGACGCGCTGCCCGGCCGCGGCGCCCGCCCCCGTCCGGTGCCCGAGGCGATGG
>NZ_VWSD01000033.1 GCF_009829685.1 Cellulomonas citrea | reverse complement strand
GCGCCCCGCGCGCGGCCGCAGGCGCCCGGCGTCCGGCGGGGCGCTGCCAGCGCTCAGGGGCGCCGGGAGAACCGGTCGAGCAGGTCGGGGTGCCCGGCCACGATGATCGTGTCCGAGACCGAGATGCGGGTGTCGGGCGCCGCGTACCGGAAGTCCAGCCCCGGGCTCTTCACACCGATGACAGTCACCCCGTACTTGGAGCGGACATGCGCCTGAGCGAGCGTGAAGCCCTCGAGCTCGCGCGGCGGGCGCATCTTGACGATCGTGAAACCGTCCTCGACCTGGATGTAGTCGATGAGCTTGCCGGACACGAGGTGCGCCACGCGTTCGCCGGCCTCCGACTCGGGCCGCACCACGTGGTGCGCGCCGATCCGGTCGAGGATGCGGGCGTGCTCCTGGCTCACCGCCTTCGCCCAGATCTGCGGGATCCCCAGGTCGACCAGGTTGGCCGTGATGAGCACGCTGGCCTCCAGATGCGACCCGACGCCCACGACGGCGACCGGGTAGTCGCGCGCCCCGAGCTGCTCGAGCGCCTCGGGGTTGGTCGCGTCGGCCTCGACCAGCGCCACCCGGCCCGACCACTGGGCGACCAGCTCGGGGTCGCGCTCGACCGCGAGCACCTCCTGGCCGAGTCCGGCCAGGGTGCTGGCGATGGCCGAGCCGAACCGGCCCAGCCCGATGACGAGGATCCCGCGCTCGCGGGCCGGCGCCTTGGCGCCCGGACGGGGGGTGTGTGCCTCAGCCAATGATCGGCCTCTCCTCGGGGTACCGGATGACGCGACGACGGTTGCGCAGCGCGAGCGCGGCAGCCAAGGTCATCGTGCCCGTCCGGCCGATGAACATGAGCACGGCCAGCACGAGCTTGGCCGCGGTGGGCAGGGTGGCGGTGACCCCGGTGGACAGCCCGCAGGTGGCGAACGCCGAGATCACCTCGAACAGCACGACGTCGAGTCGCAGCCCGGTGAGCGCGAGCAGCAGCAGGCTGGCGGCCAGGACGAGCGTCGCCGAGACGAACACCACCGCGATGGCGACCTGCAGCGCACCGCGGGGCACCCGGCGGCCGAACGCCTCGACGTCCGGGTCGCCGCGCGCCTCGGCGACGATGGCCAGCATCATGACGGCCAGGGTGGTCACCTTGATGCCGCCCGCGGTCGAGGCCGACCCACCGCCGACGAACATGAGCGCGTCCATCACCAGCCAGGTGCCCTCGTGCATCTGGCCGATGTCGACCGTCGAGAACCCGCCCGACCTCGGCATCACGCCGGCGAACAGCGAGGCCAGTGCGGTCCCGTTGGGCGACAGCGGGGCGAACGTGCCCGGGTTGGTCCACTCGAAGGCCGCGACCAGCACCGAGCCGACGCCCAGCAGCACGAGGCTCGTGGTGACCGTCAGCTTGGAGTGCAGCGACCACCGGCGCGGGCGGCGCAGCCGACGGCCGACGTCGAGGATCACCGGGAAGCCGAGCGACCCGATGAACACCCCGACGATGATCGGCAGCAGCACCCACCAGTCCGAGGCGTAGGGCGCCAGCCCCTCGGCGGTCGGCACGAAACCGGCGTTGTTGAACGCCGAGACCGCGTAGAACATCGCGTGCCAGGCCGCCGCGCCCCAGTCCTGGCCCTCGAGCCGGAACCGTGGCAGCAGCAGCAGCGCGATGCCCACCTCGAGCGAGGTCGAGGTGAGGATGACGGTGCGGATGAGCGAGCCGACCTCGCCGAGCCGGGTGAAGTGGGTCTCCGAGCTCACCAGCAGCCGCTGGGTGAGCCCGACCCGTCGGGAGACCGCGAGGCTGAGCACCGAGGCCAGCGTCATGACGCCGAGCCCGCCGACCTTGATCGCCACGAGGATGACGACGAGCCCCCAGGTGGACCAGTAGGTGCCCGTGGGGACCACGACGAGCCCGGTGACGGTGGTGGCCGAGGTCGCGGTGAAGAACGCGTCGACCAGGGGGGCGGGACGCCCCGAGGTGGTCGCCCACGGCGCCGCGAGCAGCACCGTGAAGGTGGCGATGACCAGGGTGAACACCCCGAGTGCGAGCCGGGCGGGGGACTGGCGTGCGGAGCGGTCGACGTAGTCGCGCCACCGCTCGGCCAGGCTCGCACGCCCCGCCACATCGCCTCCCGCACCCGGTCCCAGGTGCCCGGCGTCCGCCGAGCGGCACCACTGTGGCATGCCTTCGAGGGGCCGCGTCCACCTGTGCGTGCACGGGTTGGCTGGTACGCCGGATCGACACCGGCGCCGCGGCGGTGCGACCGTGGGCCCATGACGACGCCGGAGTCGGTGCCAGCGGGCCGCGAACCGCACCCGCCGGTGCTCCGTCTCGCCTGGTCGCCGGCCATGCTCGGCTACGACTTCGGGGTCGGGCACCCGATGAGCTCCGACCGGCTCGACCTCACCGTCCGGCTCGCCCGCGGGCTGGGGCTGCTGGACGGTGACGACGTCGAGGTGGTCGAGACCGACGCGGCGGATGACGCGCTGCTCGAACGCGTGCACGAGCGGGCCTACGTCGCAGCGGTGCGCGCGGCCTCGGAGCACGGCACCCCCGACGAGCACCGCGGGCTGGGCACCCGGGACGACCCGGTGTTCGCCGGCATGCACGAGGCCGCGGCGACCGTGGTGGGCGCCTCGGTGGACGGTGCGCTCGCGGTGTGGCGGGGTGCGGCGGTGCACGCGGTCAACGTGGCCGGCGGGCTGCACCACGCGATGCCGGGCGCCGCCGCCGGGTTCTGCGTCTACAACGACGCCGCGGTGGCCATCAGGGCGCTGCTCGACGACGGCGCCCGGCGCGTCGCCTACGTCGACGTCGACGCCCACCACGGCGACGGTGTGCAGGCGGTGTTCTGGGACGACCCCCGGGTGCTCACCGTGTCGCTGCACGAGACCGGCCATGCGCTCTTCCCCGGCACCGGGTACGCGCGGGAGGTCGGCGGGCCGCACGCCGAGGGCACCGCGGTCAACGTCGCGCTGCCCAGCCGCACGAGTGATGCGGGCTGGTTGCGCGCGTTCGACGCCGTCGTGCCGGCCGTGCTGCGCGAGTTCGCCCCCGAGGTCCTGGTCACCCAGCACGGGGCCGACGCCCACCAGCTCGACCCGCTCACCTCGTTGCGGGTCTCGGTGGACGCCCAGCGGGTGGCGGCGGTGCGGCTGCACGAGCTCGCCCACGAGCTGGCCGGTGGCCGCTGGCTCGCCCTCGGCGGCGGCGGGTACGCGGTGTGGGACGTGGTGCCGCGGGTCTGGACGCACCTCGTCGGTGTGGCGGCGCACCGGCCGGTGGAGCCGACCACGCTGCTGCCGTCCGACTGGGTGGACCTGGTGCGCACGCGCTACGGGCGGGACCCGCAGCACCTCATGACCGACGGGCACGACGGCGCCTACCGGCCCTGGTCGGCGGGCTACGACCCGGCCGACGACCTGGACCGCGCGGTCCGCGCGACCCGGGCGGCGGCCTTCCCGGCGATGGGGCTGGACGCGGACCTGGACTGAGGCGCGGGGGCCGCCTGGCGTGCCGTGCCGCCGGGCCGGTGCGGTGCCGGGCCCTGACGCCCGGGCTTCCGCGGGGCGGACGTCCCGGACCCGGCAGGACCGCGCGGTGCCAGGATGTCCGCTCGCCGTCGGCGTCGAGACCAAGGAGCTGCCATGAGTGCCAGCAGGAGCATCTTCCGACGCCCGTCCGTCGAGGGGGCGCTCGCCGGCGCGAACGACCCGGACCGCCAGCTGCGGCGCACCCTCACCGCGTGGGACCTGGCCGTCATGGGCGTCGCGGTGGCGATCGGCGCTGGCATCTTCTCGGTGGGGGCGACGGCTGCCGCGCACTACGCCGGCCCCGCGGTCATCGTCTCGTTCGTCATCGCCGCGGTCGTCTGCGGGCTGGCGATCATGTGCTACGCCGAGTTCGCCTCGACGCTGCCGATCGCCGGGTCGGCCTACACGTTCTCCTACGCCACCATGGGCGAGGCCGTCGCGTGGATCATCGGCTGGGACCTCATCCTGGAGATGCTGCTGGCCGCGGCGGTGATCGCCAAGTTCTGGGGCGTGTACCTGTCCGACGCCTTCGAGCTGTTCGGGGTGCACGTGCCCGCGACCGTGCACGTGGGCTCGGTCGAGGTCGCCTGGCCGGCGGTGCTCGTCGTCGGGGTGTTCACCACGCTGCTGGCCATCGGGACCCGGCTGTCCAGCCGGGTGAACAGCGTCTTCACCGTGCTCAAGGTGGCGATCACGGTGTTCGTCATCGTGGCCGGCTTCTTCTACGTCAAGGCCGAGAACTACGCGCCGTTCGTGCCGCCGTCGCAGCCGAGCCCCACCGGCTCGGCCCTGCACCAGTCGCTGTTCAGCTGGTTGCTCGGGGTGGCCCCGTCGACGTACGGCGTGGTCGGCATCCTGTCCGGTGCGGCGCTCGTGTTCTTCGCGTTCATCGGGTTCGACGTGGTGGCCACCACCGCCGAGGAGACGAAGGACCCGCAGCGCACCGTGCCGCGCGGCATGCTCGGCGGGCTGGCCGTGGTGACCGTGCTCTACGTGCTGGTCACGGTCGTGGTCACCGGGATGGTGCCGTACACCGCGCTCGCGGCCAGCGACGACCCGTCGTTGACGACGGCCTTCATCCTGGTGGGCGCGACGTGGGCCGGGAAGGTGATCTCGGTCGGCATCCTGCTGGGGCTCACGAGCGTGCTCATGGTGCTGCTGCTGGGGCTCACCCGGGTGGTGTTCGCGATGAGCCGCGACGGTCTGCTGCCGCGCGGGCTGTCGCGCACCTCGCCGCGGTTCGGCACGCCGGTGCGGCTGCAGGTGGGCGCCGGGGTGCTCGTCGCGCTCATCGCGGGCCTGTCGGCGGTGCACCTGCTGGAGGAGATGATCAACATCGGCACGCTGTCGGCGTTCGTGCTGGTCAGCTTCGGGGTGCCGCTGCTGCGCCGCAGCCGCCCCGACCTGCGCCGTGGGTTCCGGGTGCCGTGGTCGCCGGTGCTGCCGATCCTGTCCGGTGTCGCGTGCCTGTGGCTCATGCTCAACCTCACGACGCTCACCTGGCTGCGGTTCGCGGTCTGGCTGGTGCTCGGTGCCGTGGTGTACGCGACGTACTCCTACCGGCACAGCCGGCTCGGCCGCGGTGAGCGGGTGGAGCTGGTCGACGACCCGCTGGCCCACCCGTAGCGCCGGCGGGGCGCCCACCCAGGGATTCACCCGGGCCGGCAGGCACCTGGACGGGTGCCACATCTTTCCCATGAGTCCCACGCGCCACTACCGTGACATCTCACGCCTCGTCGTACGCGGGGTCGTGCGATCCCGGTGCGCGCCGGGCCGATCCGGAGCAGGCAGATGAGCGAGCAGGGACCCCGCCAGCAGTACCTCACGGTCGCCGAGGTCGCCGCGGTGATGCGCGTGTCCAAGATGACCGTGTACCGGTTGCTGCACGCCGGGGAGCTGCCGGGGATCCGGGTCGGCAAGTCGTTCCGGGTGCCGGCCGACGCGCTCACCACCTACCTGCGCTCGGCGACCACGGTCGAGGGCGACCGCCTCACGTCGTGACCTGGGCCTGTGCGGGTGCCCCGAACGGTGCCCGGGTCGTCGCCCCAGGGTTCCATCGCGTAGAATCGCCCGTCGGACTGTGCCGGGCGTGGGCGTGACGCCGCTGCTCGCGACGATCCACCCCGTGCGACCCTCGGGTCGCCCCGTCCATTAGTGAGGTCCCATGGGCTCCGTCATCAAGAAGCGCCGCAAGCGGATGGCAAAGAAGAAGCACCGCAAGCTGCTGCGCAAGACGCGTCACCAGCGTCGCAACAAGAAGTAGCCGTCGCTCGTGGGGCGCGCCGTCAGCTGATGGCGCGCTCCATGACGACGTCGTCCTCGGTCCGGCTGCCGACCTGGAACTGCTTGGTGCCGACCACCTCGAAGCCCGCCTTGGTGTAGAACCGGCGGGCTCTTTCGTTGTGCACGTTGACCCCGAGCCACATCCCGGCCGCCCCACGTCGTGCGGCCTGCTCCAGCGCCGCGGCGACCAGCCGGGCGGCCAGCCCCGTGCCGTGCGCGTCCGGGTGGGCGTAGCACTTGGACAGCTCGACGGTGGGCCGCAGGTGCACGCTCGCCGCGACGTGCGGGTCGGCCGGGTCGCCGTCGACGGTCATCACGTACCCGAGCAGCCGGCCCTCGTCCTCGCCGACGAGCACCGTGCGGGCCGGGTCGGCCAGGTGCTGGGCGAACCGTGCGGCGCTCAGGTGCGCGACCAGGAACGCCTGCTGGTCGGCCGACGTCGTGGTCGGCGGGCAGGCGAGCGGGAACGTGATCGCGGCGAGCTCGGCGAGCGGCTCGGCATCGGCGGGTCCGGCGGTGCGCAGCACGACGCTCATGGCCCCGGGAGTCTAGGTGGCGGGCTGGGTTCGTCGGGCGCGGTCACCTACGGTGGGGACCGTGGACGAGCCTCGGGTGACCCTCTACAACCGGGTGGACTGCCACCTGTGCGGCGATGCGCGGGACGTGGTGCGCGCCGTGTGCGAGCAGGAGGGTGTCGCCTGGCGTGAGCTGGACGTCGACACCCCGGACGCCGACGGCCACGTGCCGGCCGACGAGCTCGGGGACCTGGTACCCGTCGTGCTGGTGGACGGGGCGCAGGTCGGGCACTGGCGGATCGACCCGGAGCGGCTGCGGCGTGCGCTGGCCCGTGGGGGCGCCGCCCCGGCGTGAGTCAGAGGCACGCCGGCGCGGGGTCGCGGCGCGCCGGTGTGGGCCGCAGCGTCCCGGCGCGAGCGCCGGTCTGCTCCGGACATGGCGAAGGGCCCCGTCGTACGACGGGGCCCTTCGGTCGGCTGCGGGTGTCAGGCCTTGATGGCCGAGACGTCGAGCTCGATCTTGACCTTGTCGGCCACGAGGACGCCGCCGGCCTCGAGGGCCGCGTTCCAGGTGAGGCCGAACTCCTTGCGGGAGATCGTGGTGGTGGCCTCGAACCCGGCGCGGGTGTTGCCGAACGGGTCGACCGCCGAGCCGTTGTAGGTGACCTCGAGCTCGACCGACTGGGTCACGCCGTGGATGGTGAGGTCGCCGACGGCGACGAAGCTGGCACCGGTGCCGCTCACCGAGGTGGAGGTGAAGGTCCAGGTCGGGAAGTTCTCGACGTCGAAGAAGTCGCCGGACTGCAGGTGGCCGTCGCGGTTGGCGTCGCCGGTGGTGACCTTGGTGGCGTCCAGCACGGCGGTGACGGACGAGGCGGCGAGGTCCTCGCCGATGGACAGGGCGCCCTCGGTGACCGCGACGGTGCCGCGGACCTTGGAGATGCCGGCGTGGCGCACGGTGAAGCTCGCCTCGGTGTGCGAGGGGTCGATGGTCCAGGTGCCAGCGGTCAGGCCGGGCAGCAGGTCGGTGATGGTGCTCATCGCAGTCTCCTGTAGTTGTCGCTTCAACTAGATCGTTGACATTTCTACTACACTGGACTCACGAGCGCAAGAGGCAATGAGATAGGGCGCCGGCCACCAGCCGCGCCCAGGACGAGGAGACCAGCATGACGACCGCACCGGTGACCGACGAGTCGTCCGACCCGCTGGCCGACCAGGTGACCGGGGAGCCCGTCGCGCCCGCGGCCGACGACGTGCGCTGGCTGGACGTCGACCAGCAGCGCCACTGGCGTGCCTTCCTGGTGGCCACCCAGATGCTCAACGACGTGCTCGACCGCCAGCTCGGCGACGAGTCCGGGCTGTCCCTCGCCGAGTACGAGGTGCTCGTGCGGCTCTCCGAGGCGCCCGGGCGCACGTTGCGGATGAGCGAGCTCGCCGCCGGGCTCGCGCACTCGCGCAGCCGGCTCTCGCACGCCGTCGGGCGCATGGAGCGGTCCGGGCTGGTGGCCCGCAGCCGGTGCGCCTCCGATGCGCGCGGTGTGCTGTGCACGATGACCGACCACGGCTGGCGCGCCATCGAGGGAGCCGCGCCCGGGCATGTGCGGGCCGTGCGTGCCCACCTGGTGGACGTCCTCACCGACGCCCAGCTCGCCGCGCTCGGCGAGGCGATGACCGCCGTCTACGACCACCTGAGCGCGCGCGAGGCCTGAGCCGGGCCGCCGTCGTCGGCTCCGGTGACGAAAGACCCACGCCGTTTGCGAGGATGGGGGCATGGTCGCCACGACGGTCCACCTCCTGCGCCACGGCGAGGTCCACAACCCTGCGGGTGTGCTGTACGGGCGGCTGCCCGGCTACCCGCTGAGCGAACGCGGGCTGGTGATGGCCGAGATGGTCGCGGCCGACCTGGCCGGCGAGACGGCCGGGCCGCGTGCGGACGTCGTCGCCGTCATCGCCTCACCGCTGCGCCGCGCGCAGCAGACCGCCGCGCCGATCGCCGAGGCGTTCGGCCTCACGGTGGGCACCGACGAACGCGTCATCGAGGCGGCGAACCACTTCGAGGGGCTGCGGTTCGGGTCCGGATCCGGCTCGCTGCTCAACCCGCGGCACTGGTGGTCCCTGCGCAACCCGTGGCAGCCGTCCTGGGGTGAGCCGTACGTCGAGCAGGTGGCGCGGATGCGCGCCGCGGTCGACGACGCCCGGCGGCAGGCCCGCGGGCACGAGGCCGTCGTCGTGAGCCACCAGCTGCCGATCTGGGTGACCCGCCTGGCGGCCGAGGGGCGGCGGCTGTGGCACGACCCGCGCCGCCGTCAGTGCTCGCTGGCCTCGCTCACCTCGTTGCGGTTCGAGGGGGACACGCTCGTCGGGGTCGGGTACCGCGAACCGGCGGCCGCCCTGCTCGCGGGGGCCACGACGGTGCCCGGCGCATGAGGGTCACCAGGGTCTCGGCCGGCGCGCGGGTGCGGCGGGCCGCCGTCCTCGTGCTCGCCGTCGGGCTGCTCACCGGCTGCGGGGTGGGGGCCACGCCGTCAGGCACCAGCACGAGCGGTGCCGCCGAGCAGGGCTACACCTCCGTCGACGGGACCACCACCACCTGGCCCGTCGGCCGTCGCACCGGTCCGGTCGAGGTGAGCGGCACCGACTACGACGGTGCGGACCAGGACACCGCGGCCTGGCGGGGCGACGTCGTCGTGCTCAACACCTGGTACGCGGGCTGCCCGCCGTGCCGCGCCGAGGCGGCCGACCTCGCCGCGCTGGCCAGGGACGACGCCGACCGTGGCGTGCACGTGCTCGGCATCAACACCGTCGACGACGCGGGGACCGCGCAGGCCTTCGCGCGGTCGTTCTCCGTGCCGTACCCCTCGATCCAGGACACCACGAGCAGTGCCGTCGCGGCGCTGCAGGGCGTGGTGCCGGTCAACGCCACACCCACGACCGTCGTGCTCGACCGCGAGGGCCGGGTCTACGCGCGGATCCTCGGGGCGGCGGACGCGACGACGTTGCGCGCGCTCGTCGAGGACGTGCTCGCCGAACCGGCGCCCGGGCCCACGCCGTGATCGCCTCGGTGGCCCAGACCGTCGCCTCCGGCTCGCTGCTGCTCGCGATGCCGGTGGCGCTGCTCGCCGGGCTGGTCTCGTTCGCCTCGCCGTGCGTGCTGCCGCTCGTGCCCGGGTACCTGGGCTACCTCGGGGGGATGGGCGCGGGCACCGTGGGGAGCGGCGCTCGCCCCGAGGGGGTCGGCGCCCGTGCCGAGGCCACGGCCCCCGCCAGGACCTCCGGGGTGGCCGCGCTGCCGGTCGCCGTCGGGGTGGCCGCACCCCGGTCCACGACCGGTGAGGTGGCCGACCGGCGCCGGCTGCTGCTCGGGGTCGGGCTGTTCGTCGCCGGGTTCTCCTCGGTGTTCGTCGTGCTCGGGGTGCTCGCCGGGGGGCTCGGTGTGACGGTCGCGCGCTGGCAGGACCCGATCACGCGGGTGCTCGGCGTGCTCGTCGTGCTGCTCGGGCTCGCCTTCGTCGGGCTGGTGCCCGCGCTGTCCGCCGAACGTCGGCTGCACCTGGCCCCGCGGGCCGGGCTGTGGGGGGCGCCGCTGCTGGGCATCACGTTCGGGCTGGGCTGGACGCCCTGCATCGGCCCGACGCTGGCTGCCATCCTCACCCTTGCGCTCTCCGACGGGTCCGCCGCACGCGGTGGGCTGCTCGCGGCGGTGTTCTGCCTCGGCCTCGGTCTGCCGTTCGTGGCCCTCGCACTCGGCCTGTCCCGGTCGCAGCGGGTCATGCACTGGCTGCGCCAGCACCGGCTCGGCGTGCAGCGGGCCGGTGGTGGGCTGCTCGTGCTGCTCGGGATCGCGATGGTCGCGGGGGTGTGGGGCGAGCTCGCCGCACGCCTGCAGTCCCTGCTCACGTTCGTGCCGGCGCTGTGAACGTCACCCGGCGCCCCGAGGGGCTCGACGACGCGTTCACCGACGGTCCGGCCGAACCGACGGTGCCGGCCATCGGGCTGGTCGGCTGGGCGCGCTGGGCCTGGCGGCAGCTCACCAGCATGCGGGTCGCGCTGCTGCTGCTCATGCTGCTGGCCGTGGCGGCCGTGCCGGGCACGATGGTGCCGCAGCGCGCGCAGAGCCCGGAGAAGGTCACCGCCTTCCTCGCCGCGCACACCACGCTCGGTCCCTGGCTGGACCGGCTGGGGTTCTTCTCCGTCTACACCTCGGTCTGGTTCTCGGCGATCTACCTGCTGCTGTTCGTCTCGCTGGTCGGCTGCATCGTGCCGCGGGTGCGGCTGCACGCCGGGGCGCTGCGCGGACGCCCGCCCCGCACGCCCGCGCGGTTCGGCCGGTTCCCCGCGCAGGGGGCCGGGCGCAGCGACGACGAGCCGAGGGCCGTCGTGGAACGGGCCGCCGCCGTGCTGCGGGCGCCGTACCGGGTGCCGCTGGTGCGCTCGTACCGGGTCGACGTGCACGACGAGGGGGCGGGCACCTGGTCGGTCTCGGCCGAGCGTGGCTACCTGCGCGAGACCGGCAACCTGGTGTTCCACCTGGCGCTCGTCGGGCTGCTCGTGGCGGTGGCCACCGGGCAGCTGCTGCACTACCGCGGGCAGGTGCTCGTGGTGGCCGGGCACGGGTTCGCCAACGCCCAGTCCCAGTACGACACGTTCGAGAGCGGCTCGGCGTTCGACCCGTCCTCGCTCGTGCCGTTCACCCTCGCGCTGGACTCCTTCGACTCGGCGTTCGACCCGACGACGCTGGCGGCGCGCGACTTCACCGCGCACGTCACGCTCACCGAGCCGGGAGGGGCGCCGCAGCCGGCCACCATCAAGGTGAACCACCCCCTGACGGCCGGCGGTGCGCTCGTCTACCTGCAGGGCAACGGGTACGCCCCGGACCTGCAGGTGACCGACGCCGCTGGTCAGGTCGCGTTCTCCGGGCCGGTGCCGTTCCTCCCGCAGGACTCCGTCTACACCTCGCGCGGGGTCGTCAAGGTGCCGGACGTGTCCGGCGGGCAGCGGCAGATCGGGCTCACCGGCTACCTGCTGCCGACCGCGGTGCAGATGGGCGCCGGGTGGCGCTCGGTCGACCCGCAGCCGAAGGACCCGTTGCTCGTGCTCACGGTCTGGTCCGGTGACCTGGGGCTGGACACCGGGGTGCCGCAGAACGTCTACACGCTGGACACCGCGAAGCTCACCCAGTCGCGTACGGACGACGGCCGACCGGTGACGATCCTGCTGCACCCCGGCGACACGGTGCAGCTGCCGGACGGTCTGGGCCAGGTGACCTTCAAGGCCCTGCCCCGGTACGTCGCGCTGGACCTGCGGGACGACCCGGCCACCGGCTGGGTGCTGGCGTTCGCCCTCACGGCGCTCGCGGGGCTGGCGGCGTCGCTGTTCGCCCCGCGTCGACGGATCTGGATCCGGGCGCAGTCGACGACAGACCAGGACCAAGGTCCTACAGTGGTGACCGCTGCGGGTCTGGCCCGCGGTGACGACCTCGGCCTGGACGACGAGCTGGACCGGGTGCTGGCAGCCACGCTGGGCCGCGCACCTGCTCCCGACGACGACCCGCCCGCCGGGACGTCCGACGAGGTGAGTGCCCAGGAGGCCCGAGGATGAGCGCAGCCGACCTGTCGACGCTGCTCGTGTGGTTCGCGACGACGGCGTTCACGATCGCGCTGCTGGCCTGGACCACCGACCTGGCCAGGATCGCCGAACGGTCCACCACGCGCCGGGCGTCCGCCGCACCCGTGGCCGAGCCCGTCGCCGTGGGCGCCGCCGTCGGCACCCGCGCCGGGTCCGGTGGGGGCGACCGCGCCGCCGCGACCCCGCCGTCGCCGCTGCGCTCGGCCCGGGCGGAAGGCATCGGCCGGTCCACCGGCACGCTCGGCGTGCTGCTGCTGCTCGCCGGTGTCGTGGCGCGCGGCATCGCGGCGGGGCGCTGGCCGACCGCCAACATGTACGAGTTCACCCTCGTCGGCGTGCTCGTCGCGATGGGTGTGCTCACCGTCGTGCAGCGCCGGCGTGCGCTGCCGTTCGTCGCCGTCGTCGTCACCGGCATCTCGGTGCTCGCCCTGGCCCTCGCGCTGCTCGTGTTCTACGTGCAGGCCGAGGCCGTGCAGCCCGCACTGCAGAGCTACTGGCTCGTGCTGCACGTGGGCGTCGCCATCATCGCCACCGGGGTGTTCACCGTGGGCTTCGCCTCCTCGGTGCTCCAGGTGCTGCGCGAGGGCCGCGAGGCCGGCCGCTCGCACCTGGACCGCTCCTGGGGTGCGGCCGACCCGGTGCGTCGGGCCCTGGCCGGCTGGAAGGTCACCGGGCCGCGCTTCGCCTGGCTCGACCAGGTCCCGACGGCCCGCGCGCTGGAGTCGCTCACCTTCCGGCTGCTCTCGGTGGGCTTCGTGCTGTGGACCTTCACCCTCATCGGCGGGGCGATCTGGGCCGAGCACGCCTGGGGCCGGTACTGGGGCTGGGACCCCAAGGAGGTCGGTACCTTCATCGCCTGGGTGGTGTACGCCGCCTACCTGCACGCCCGCACCACGCGGGGCTGGAGCGGACGGCGCGCGGCCTTCATCGTGTGGGTCGGCTACGCCGTCGTGCTCGCCAACTTCACCGTGATCAACCTCGTCGTCACCGGCAAGCACTCCTACTCCGGCCTCGGGTAGACCGGCCGCTTCTCCGGCCCCCGGTAGGCCGCCCGCGCCGACGGGTGACCTGCGGGCACCTGGGCGCGTCGGGAAGCGCGGCCGGGCGGGTGCGCAGCGCACCCAGGCGCGTCGGTGAGAATGACCGCATGGACGCCACCGCCCGCCTGCTGCACCTGCGACGGGGCGGTACCAGCCTCGTGCTCCGGCTCGACGACGACGTGCTGCCGGCCGTCCTGCACTGGGGTCCCGACCTCGGCGAGGGCGACGTCACCGGGATGCTCACCGCGCTGGCGGTGCCCGTCGGGGACTCGGTGGCCACCGCGGCCCCGGTCGTCTCGGTGCTGCCGCAGCAGTCCAGCGGGTGGCTCGGACGGCCCGGGCTGCTCGGCAGCCGCGCGGGGCAGGCCTGGTCGGTCGCCTTCGACCACGTCGAGCACGAGCTGGACGAGGCCGGCACCGCCGCCTGGCCGGACGGTGCGTCGGGTGCGGTGCGGCTACGCAGCGTGGGCACCGACGGGCCGGACGCCCTCACGGTCACCACCGAGCTCGAGCTGCACCCCTCGGGCCTCGTGCGGCTGCGCGCGGCCGTGCGGAACGACGGTGCCGACGGCTACGAGGTCCGGGCGCTCGAACCGGCTCTGCCGGTGCCCGCCGAGGCCGGCGAGCTGCTCGACCTCACCGGCCGCTACTCGCACGAGCGCAGCCCGCAGCGGCGTCCGTTCGACCAGGGCACCTGGGTGCGCGAGTCCTGGGGCGGGCGCCCCGGGCACGACAGCGCGACGGTGCTGTGTGCCGGCCGGCCCTCGTTCGGGTTCCGTGCCGGTCGCGTCTGGGGGGTGCACCTGGCGTGGTCCGGCAACGGTGCGGTGGCCGCCGAGCAGCTGCCGTCGGGCTGGCGGCTGCTGCGCGGCGGTGAGCTGCTGCTGCCCGGCGAGGTGCGGCTGGCGAGCGGTGAGCAGTACACCTCGCCGTGGCTGGTCGGCTCCTGGGGGGAGGGGCTCGACGCGCTCGCCGCGCGCATCCACCGCACCTGGCGGGCGCGTCCGACGCACCCGCGCACGCCCCGCCCCGTGCTGCTCAACACGTGGGAGGCGGTCTACTTCGACCACGACCTGCCGCATCTGCTCGACCTCGCGGACAAGGCGGCGGCGCTCGGCGTCGAACGGTTCGTGCTGGACGACGGCTGGTTCCGCGGCCGTCGTCACGACCGCGCCGGGCTGGGGGACTGGGAGGTCGACCCCGACGTCTGGCCGCAGGGGCTGGCCCCGCTGGCCGACCGGGTGCACGCCCTCGGCATGCAGTTCGGGCTGTGGTTCGAGCCGGAGATGGTCAACCTCGACTCCGACGTGGCCCGCGCGCACCCGGACTGGGTGCTCGGCACGTCGCACGGCCCCGGGCTGCCCTCGCGTCAGCAGCACGTGCTCGACCTGGGCCACCCGGACGCCTACGCCCACGTCCGGGACCGCATGGTCGCGGTGATCGCCGGCACCGGGGTCGACTACCTCAAGTGGGACCACAACCGGCCGCTGCTCGACGCCGGGCACGGCCCGGACCGGACCCCCGGGGTGCACGCCCAGACGCTCGCGGCCTACCGGCTCATGGACGAGCTCAAGGGCCGGTTCCCGGGGCTGGAGATCGAGTCGTGCGCGGCCGGCGGTGCCCGGGTCGACCTGGGTGTGATGGACCGCTGCGACCGGGTGTGGGTCTCGGACTGCATCGACGCGCACGAGCGGCAGCGGCTGCAGCGCTGGACGTCGCTGCTGCTGCCGCCGGAGATGCTCGGCACCCACATCGGCGCCGACAAGGACCACAGCACCGGCCGGGTGCTCGACCTCACGTACCGGGCCGGGACCGCGCTGTGGGGCCACCTGGGCATCGAGTGGGACCTGTCGGCCACCTCGGCGGAGCAGCTCGCGGCGCTCGCCGGCTGGGTGCGGCTGCACAAGGAGCTGCGTCCGCTGCTGCACAGCGGTGACGTGGTGCACGCCGACCCGACGAACCCCGCGCTGTGGCTCGAGGGTGTGGTCGCGCCCGACCGCAGCGAGGCGGTGTACCGCCTGGCGGCCGTCGAGCACACGCTCACCTGGCCGCCGGGGCGCGTGACGCTGCCCGGTCTCGACCCGGACCGCCGCTACGAGGTGCAGGTGCTGCCCCCGGCCGTCCCGGTCGGCCAGGTGCTGCCGGGGTGGGTGCGGGACGGCGTCGAGCTGCCGGGGCGCGTGCTCGGCACCGTCGGACTGGCCGCACCGCTGCTCGACCCGGACATGCTCGTGCTGCTGCGGGTGCGCGCCGTCGAGGGCTGACGTGTCCGCCCCCTGGTGCGGGGCCGGTCCGGGGCACCCGAGCACCCGACCGACCCCGCACCCCTCGACCCCGGGTGACGACCCCTCGTCCCGGGGCGGCTCGGGCTCAGTCCCGCGGGTCGACCAGACCGCGCTGCACCGCGCGCACCAGGCGAGGCGGGACGAGCACCCGCTGCCCGCCGACGACGAGCGGGACGAGCACGGGTGCCTCGGCCTTCCACTGCGCGCGGCGCGAACGGGTCCGGGACCGGGACATCCGGCGCTTGGGGACGGCCATCAGCCCTGCCGTCCCTTCCAGCGCGGGTTCTTCTTGTTGATGACGAAGACCTTGCCGCGGCGGCGCACGACGATCGAGCCGGGCTTCTTCTTGAGCGAGGCGAGGGACGCGCGGACCTTCATCGGGGCTCCTGCGGGGTGGTCGGGGCGGCGCCGTAGCGGCGGCGGAACTTCTCGACGCGTCCGGCGGTGTCGAGCACGGTGGCCCGCCCGGTCCAGAACGGGTGCGAGGCGCTGGACACCTCGATGTCGATGACGGGGTAGGTGCGCCCGTCCGACCACTCGATGGTGCGGGTGGACGTGGCGGTGGACCGGGTGAGGAACGCGAAGTCGCTCGACGTGTCGCGGAACACGACCGGGTGGTAGTCGGGGTGGATGCCCTTCTTCATGGCCGCCTCACCAGCTCGACGTGGTGACGCCGGGCAGCTCGCCGCGCAGCGCCATCTGCCGCATCCGGATGCGGGACAGCCCGAAGGTGCGCAGGTGCCCGCGCGGGCGTCCGTCCACGACGTCGCGGTTGCGCACCCGGGTGGGGCTCGCGTCCCGCGGCAGGGCGTGCAGCGCGGCCATCGCCTCGGCGCGTTCACGCGGGGTGAGCAGGGGGCTCACGCTCGCGGCCTTGAGCTCGGCGCGCCGTGTGGCGTACCGGGCGACGAGCGCCCGGCGCTGCTCGTTCTTGGCGATCTTGCTGGCCTTGGCCATCTCAGCGCTCCTCCTTGAAGTCGACGTGGCGGCGGATGACGGGGTCGTACTTGCGCAGCACGAGCCGGTCGGGGTCGTTGCGCCGGTTCTTGCGGGTCACGTAGGTGACGCCGGTGCCGGCGGTGGAGCGCAGCTTGATGACGGGGCGCAGCTCCTGGGCGCGGGCCATCAGAGCTTCTCCCCGCGGGCCTGGATCTGGGCGACGACGGCCTCGATGCCGAGCCGGTCGATGGTCTTGATGCCGCGGGCGCTCACGGTGAGGCGCACGTACCGGCGCAGCGAGGGCACCCAGTACCGCTTGTGCTGCACGTTGGGGTCGAACCGGCGGTGGCTGCGCACGTGGGAGTGCGAGACCGAGCGGCCGAAGGCGGGTTCGGTGCCGAGCACCTGACATCTGCGGGACATGGCGGGCTTTCGTGGAGGCGACGAGGTCGTGCCATCATAGATAATGAGAATCGTTCGCACCAATCGGCCCACGAGGCCGTGACTCGTCCCCGGAAGGCCCGTCATGCCCGAGAGCTCGCCCACCCCCCTGGCCGTGCTGGCCACCGTCGACCCGGTGCGTCGGGACGCCGCGATCATGAGCACGCTGCTGGACCACCCCCGCACCGTCGTCCTGCGGCACGACCTGGGCGAGGACGCCGACGGGCTGCACCGGCTCGTGATGGACGCGGGCGGCGTGGTCGACGACGTCGTCGTGCCGCTCGAGCACAGCTGCGTCTCGTGCGCGATCCGCGAGGACGCCGTGCCGACGCTCGCCCGGCTCGCCGCCGACGGCCGCTGGGACGCCGTCCTGCTCGCACTGCCGGTCACCGCCGACTCGCTGCCCGTCACCCGGGCTCTGGCCGCCCGGACCGAGCGCGGCGACCTGCTCGAACGGCTGCGGGTGAGCTCGGTCGTCACCTCGGTCGACCTGGAGAGCCTCGTCGACGACCTGCTCGGCGACGACCTGCTCGACGAACGCGGTCTGGGCTTCGGGGACGAGGACCGCCGCAGCGTCGGCGAGGCCATGGCCGCCCAGCTCGCGCACGCCGACGTCGTCCAGGTGAGCTCACGGCCGGTGGACCACCCCGTCGCCTCCGACCTGCTCGACCACGTCCGCGCCGGCGACGGCACCCGGTCCCAGGAAGGTGACGTCGGCGGCGGCGAGCTGCTCTTCGGCTCGGTGCACGACGTCGTGCGCGCCGAGCGGCGCACCGACCCGCGACGGGTGCCGTCGGCCCGTCGGCGCAGCCGGCACGGGGTCTGGACGATCGCGCTGCGCACCCACCGGCCGTTCCACCCGGACCGCGTCCTGGAGCACATCGAGCGGCTCGGCGGCGGCCGTGTCCGCTCACGCGGGGTCTTCTGGGTGCCCACCCGGCCCGACTCGCTGTGCGGCTGGGAGGGGTCGGGCGGTCAGGTCTCGATCGGCGACCTCGGGCCGTGGGGCCTGGACGCCCCGCGCACCGAGCTGCTCGTCACCGGGGTCGGTGACGAGGACGCCCGGGTCCGGGCCGCGTTCACCGATGCGCTGCTCACCCAGGACGAGCTGGCCGACGGCCTGGCACCGTGGCTGGGTCGGGAGGACGTGCTGGCGCCGTGGCTGGGGGAGCGGGGCGCGGAGTACTGAGCGGCGGGCGGGCGTCTGGCGTGCCGCGTCCGTCAGGCGCCGGGGGTGCCGCCCTCGCCCGGCCCGCCGTGCGGGGGGCGCGGGCGGTCGTCGAGGCTGCGCAGGAAGTCCGGGTCGTCGTCGGGGGCGGTCGGACCCCGACGGCCCTGCGTGCTCACGACCGCGCGCGAGGTCAGCAGCCAGATGACGGCGCCGACCACGGGGAACACGAGGATGAGCACGACCCACAGCGCGGCGGGCACGCCGTGCCGCTCCTCGTCGGAGCTGCGTGCGGCGTCGAAGGCGGCGTACACGACGAGCCCGATCGCGAGCAGGACGGCAAGGTTGCGCAGCATCGCCCCAGGGTAGGCGTCCTTGTCGAACGGGGCCCCCGTAGGCTTGCGGCATGGCCGTGATCCGCTACTCCGTGCTGCGGCTCGGGCTGTTCGTGGTGGCGCTGGTCGCCCTGCTGTGGGCCGGGATGAACCCGTGGCTGTCCCCGCTGCTCGCGGCGTTCGTCGCCTGGGGGCTGTCGTACGTGCTGCTCGCCGGCCCGCGCGACGCCGCCGCGCTGCAGGTCGCCGAGCGCGCCGAGGCCCGCCGCGCCCGGCAGGGACGCACCGAGCTCACCGGTCGCGCCCGCGAGGACGCCGACGCCGAGGACGCCGCGGACGAGGCAGCGCGAGCGGCCGCCGCTGACGGCACTGCACCGTCGGGTGACGACGAGGCCCTGCCGACAGCCGACGGCGGCTGACCCCGCCGCGCTACAGCGCCAGCCCGACCCCCAGCAGCACGCCGAACACCAGCTCCAGCTGACCGGTGAAGCCGAGCACCTTGATGAGTGCCGCACCCCGGGCGCCGAGCAGCACGACGACGGCCAGCGCCACCGCCGGTCCCAGGCACAGCACGACGAGCAGCGACCACGGAGCCGCGAACGCGCACGCGGCGCCGAGCAGCACCGGGATCACCACGAACCCGGCATAGAGCCAGCGCGCGCGCCGTTCGCCGAGCCGCACCGCGAGCGTGCGCTTGCCGACGAGCGCGTCGGTCGGCACGTCCCGCAGGTTGTTGGCCATGAGCAGGGCGCACGCCAGCAGCCCCACCGCGACCGCACCGGCGACCGAGGGCCAGGACACCGTGCCTGCCTGGGTGAACGTCGTCCCGAGCACGGCGACCAGGCCGAAGAACACGAACACGCCGACCTCGCCGAGCCCGGCGTAGCCGTACGGGTGCCGGCCGCCGGTGTACGTCCAGGCCGCCACGACGGCGAGCGCACCCACGGCCAGCAGCCACCACGCGCCGGACAGCGCGACGAGCACCAGCCCCAGCACCGCGGCGACGGCGAACGCACGCGAAGCCGCGGCGCGCACCCGGGTCGGTGCCGCCGCGCCGGAGGCGGTCAGCCGCATCGGCCCCACCCGGTCCAGGTCGGTGCCGCGCACGCCGTCGGAGTAGTCGTTCGCGTAGTTGACCCCGACCTGCAGCGCCAGGGCGACCCCGAGGGCGAGAGCCGCCCGCCCCACGTCGAGGGACCCGAGCTGGGCGGCCGCCCCCGTGCCGACCGCCACCGGTGCGGCCGCGGCGGGCAGGGTGCGGGGGCGGGCGGCCGCCAGCCATTCACGCGTGTCGGCCATGGGCCACCTCCGTCGGGTCGATCAGGTCGCGGGCCAGCCTGGTCGCGGCCTGGCGGTCGGGTTTGCCCGGTCCGCGCAGCGGCAGCGCGTCGACCAGGACGAGATGGCGTGGTGCCCAGGGGGCGCCGAGCGCCTGCGTGGCCGCGACCCGCAGCTGGCCCAGCTCCGGCGGGCGGCCGGGCGCCGGGACGACGACGGCCGTGACGGCCTGCCCCCACTGGGCGTCCGGCACCCCGACGACGCAGACCTCCTGGACCCCGGGCAGCCCCGCGAGCACGTCCTCGACGGCGGCGGGGGCCACGTTGACCCCGCCGGTGAGGAGCACGTCGTCGGCCCGGCCGAGCACCTGCAGCCGGCCGTCGCCGTCCAGCCGGCCCAGGTCGGAGGTGACGAACCAGCGGCGGCCGTCGGCCTCGGTGAACGTCTGCGCGTCCAGGTCGGGTCGGTCGAGGTATCCCTCCGCGAGCACCGGTCCGCACAGCCGGACCCGGCCGTCCGGGTCGAGCGCGACCTGCACACCGGGCAGCGGCACCCCGTCGTAGACCGCGCCGCCGCAGGTCTCGGTGGCGCCGTAGGTGGTGACCACCCGGACGCCGGCCGCCAGTGCGCGCTCGTGCAGGTCGGCAGCGAGGGCCGCGCCGCCGACGAGCACCGCGTCGAAGCGGGCCAGCGCGCGCGTCGCGGCCGGGTCGGCGAGCAGCCGGACGACCTGGGTGGGGACCAGCGAGGTGTAGCGGGCGCCCTCCCCGGTGAGCTCGGCGGTCGCGGCGACGAACGCGTCGGGGCGGAACGGCCCCGGTTCCGTCGCCACGGGACGGGTGCCGGCCAGCACCGAGCGGACCAGCACCTGCAGACCGGCCACATGGTCGGTCGGCAGCGCGAGCAGCCAGCGGCCGGGGCCGGAGAGGCGCTGCGCGGTGGCCTCCGCCGAGGCGGTGAGCGCGTCGCGACCCAACGCGACCTGCCGTGGTTCGCCGGTCGAGCCGGAGGTGGCCACGACGACCGCGACCTGGTCGGGGACCGAGGTCGGCGCGGGGCCGGTGCCGATCCGGACGGCCGGCCCGGTACCGGCGAGGGCGCCGGTGAGCGCGGCGAGCAGGTCGCGCTGCGGTACGGCGCACAACGGTCGGGGCACCGGACCAGCCTAGGTGCGCAACGCCGGGCGGCTGCCCGCGGCCGGCAGTGCCCGGCCCGTACAGTGTCCGGCGTCCCGTTCTGAGGAGTTCTCGTGGTCCAGCGAGCCAGTGCTTCCCGTCCTTCCCGCCTGCGCCCTGTCGTCGCGGCCGCCGCCGTGCTGGGCGTCGTGGCGCTGGCGGGCTGCGGCTCCTCGGGCTCGACGTCCGTGCAGACCTCCCAGGCGAACATCGCCGCCTCGAAGTCCCCGGTGCCGACGCCGACGCTGCCGGCCACGTGGCCGCTCACCGGCGTGGCCGCGAGCGGGGGCGCCGCCCAGCGCCCCGCGCTGGCCGTGAAGATCGAGAACTCGGCACCTGCCCGTCCGCAGACCGGCCTGGACCAGACCGACATGGTCTGGGAGGAGGTCGTCGAGGGCGGCATCACCCGGTTCGTCGCCGTGTTCCACAGCCAGGTCCCCGAGGAGGTCGGCCCGATCCGTTCGGTGCGGCCGATGGACCCCAAGATCGTCGGCCCGCTCAAGGGCCTCATCGCATTCTCCGGCGGTCAGCCGGACTACGTCGACATGCTCAGCCAGGCGGGTCTGCAGATCTTCAGCCAGGACAAGGGAGCTCCCGGCTTCTACCGCAAGAAGGGTGTGGCGGCCGCACCGCACAACGTGTACGGGACGCCGGCCACCTGGTGGGCGGCGGCCGATCCGACCCACCAGGCGAGCCCGCCGGAGCAGTTCGTGCACGCCCTGACCGCCGCCCAGTCGAGCGCCGTCGCCTCCGGGACACCGGCGGCCAACCTCGCCATCACGATGTCCGGCGTCTCGCACCCGCAGTGGGCGTGGGATGCGGCCTCCTCGACGTGGCTGCGTTCGGAGGGCTCCACGGCGTCCACGTCCCGCTCCGGCGTCCGGATCGCGGCGACGAACGTCGTGGTGCTGCGCGTCAAGGTGCAGAACACGGACGGCGTCGACCCGGCCGGCAACCCGATCCCGGAGACCCTGCTCGACGGCACCGGCGAGGCGCTCGTGGCCACGGGAGGCAAGACGGTCACCGCGACCTGGACCAAGGGTGCCGAGCTCGACCCGGTGACGCTCACGGCCGCCGACGGCAGCCCCATCAAGCTCGCGCCGGGCAACACCTGGGTCGAGCTCGTGCCGACCGGCAGCGGTGCGGTCGCCATCTCCTGACCGGTCGGGTCGGTCCCTGCACCTGCCGGGTCCGTCTCAGGGCTGACCCGCCGTCCGCCGGGCGGGGGGTGCGGACCTGTCCGGGGACCGTCGCCGGGGCGATGCGGTGCGCCGCCGCTCGCGCGCACGCTGAGGTCATGAGCACCGCAACGCAGGTCACGCACCGGCCCGTCTCCGCGCCCGTCGTCGACGCGCCTCCCGCCGGGGGCGCCGCGGCGCGTCCCGACGCACGTGCTGCGGCTGTGCCGGTGACGTCGCAGGACGGCGACATGGTGGCGACGTCCGCCTGGGTGCACGACGAGCGGCCCCGGCCCGGTCGGCTCGCGGGGGTGGCGCTGGGCGCCCTCGGCATGCTGCTCGGAGTCCTGGTGGGGCTGGCTGCGCTCGCCGCGACGGCGGTCGACCTGGCGGTCTGGACCCTGAAGTCCTCCTGAGAGGACCGTGCGCCGGGTTGGCTCCCGGGCGCACCGGGGGGTTATATGACACTCGTGTCAGAAAACCTCACAGGTCGGCGTCAGTGGCTCGGTCTCGTCGTGCTCGCGCTCGGGCTGGCCATGATCGTGCTCGACGGCACGATCGTCGGCGTCGCGCTGCCGACGATCATCACCGACCTGCACCTCGACCTCACCGATGCGCAGTGGGTGAACGCGCTGTACTCGGTCGTGTTCGCCGCGCTCCTGCTCACCGCCGGCAGCCTCGGGGACCGCTGGGGTCGTCGCTCGATGTTCGTGCTCGGGGTCGCGGTCTTCGTCGCCGGCAGCGCCCTGGCGGGGGTGGCCGGGGACGCCACCTCGCTCATCGCGGCACGAGCCGTCCAGGGCCTCGGCGGTGCGATGGTGCTGCCGTCCAGCCTCTCGACGGTCAACGCGACCTTCCGCGGACGCGACCGCGCGGTCGCCTTCGGCATCTGGGGTGCCGTGATGGCGGGGGCTGCCGCCGTCGGCCCGCTGCTCGGCGGCTGGCTCACCTCAAGCTTCGGCTGGCGCTGGATCTTCGGGGTCAACCTCCCGATCGGGGTGCTCGTCGCCGTCGGCGCCCTGCTCCTCGTGGACGAGAGCCGCGGCGGGGTGCGGCGGCGCGGGATGGACGTCGACGGGCTGCTCACGAGCGGCCTGGGCTTCGGTCTCGTCGTGTTCGGCCTCATCGAGGGGAACTCGCTCGGCTGGTGGGCGCCCAAGGGGCCGTTCAGCGCGCTCGGGCTGACCTGGCCGGCGGACGCCCCCGTGTCCGTCGTGCCGGTGGCCCTCGGCCTCGGGACGGCGTTCGTCGCGCTGTTCGTCGTGTGGGAGCGGCACCGGGCCCGCGTGCAGCGCGACGCGCTCCTGGACCTCGAGCTGTTCCGGGTGCCGACCTTCAGCTGGGGCAACATCACCGCGATGACGGTGGCCGCCGGCGAGTTCGCCCTGGTCTTCGCGCTGCCGCTCTACCTCATGAACGTGCTCGGGCTCTCGGTGATGGGCGCCGGCTGGGTGCTCGCGGCGATGGCGATCGGCGCGTTCTTCTCCGGGGCCAGCGCCCGGCACCTGTCCGCCCGGCTCGGGCCGCCCGCCGTCGTCGTGCTGGGCCTCACCCTCGAGGTGCTCGGCGCGGGTGCGGTGGCGCTGCTCATCGGGCCGTCGACGGCTCCGGCGCTCGTCGCGGCGGTGCTCGTGGTCTACGGCGTCGGGCTCGGCCTGGCCTCGGCGCAGCTCACCTCCACGGTGCTGGCCGATGTGCCGCCGGCGGCCTCGGGTGCGGCGTCGGCCACCCAGAGCACCGTGCGTCAGCTCGGCTCGGCGCTGGGCACCGCCGTGGCGGGCACGGTGCTCGCCTCCCGGCTCGGTGCGGGTCTGGTCAGCCAGGTCGCGGCCGTGCCGGGGATGGACGCCGGCACCGCCGAGCGGGTCGTGGCCGCGGTGCGTGACTCGGCCGGGTCGGCCCTCGTGGGGCTGCGGGCCCAGGGCGCCGGCGGTCAGCTCGGCGCTGCCGGGCCGCAGGTGACCGCGGTGCTCGAGCACGGGTTCGCGCAGGCCACGTCCTGGGCGATCGGCTGCGCGGTGGCGGCCATGGTGCTGGGCCTGGTCGGGGCGCTGCGGGTGCGCGCGGTGGCGGTGCGTCGTCCGACGGACCCCGCGGACGCC
>NZ_VWSD01000338.1 GCF_009829685.1 Cellulomonas citrea | reverse complement strand
CAAAAACAAAACATTGGCAAACACTATACTACTGAATAATGCGCTGAACATAAAAATTACCAGCGACTTATCTTTTACCACAAGGCTCGGACTTGAATATGAAAGTTCGATAAACGACGGCTTCAGCCCCATTATTTATGCCAACGACCGTGGTGGCGCCTCTAACAGCAATACATACTGGAATTCATTCCTGAATGAAAACGTACTTACGTATTCAAAGCACTTTGACCATTCGCAGCGATTAACCGTTACCGGTGGATTTACCTATCAAACATATATGGCCAGGAGTTCCGGCATTTCTGTTTCAGGATTTACAAACAATATTACCGAAAACTACAATCTCGGCTCTGCAGAAACCATTAATCCTCCATCTTCAGGCATCTCCGAATGGCAGTTGGTTTCAGGTCTTGGCAGAGTGAATTATTCTATTTGGGATAAATATTACGTTACTGCCAGCCTTCGTTCAGACGGATCTTCGAGGTTTGGCAAAGAGAATAAGTGGGGAATATTCCCCTCAGGAGCTTTAGCATGGAGAGTTTCTGAAGAGCGCTTCATGAGAGAAAACGTAAAGTTTATTGACAACCTTAAACTGCGGGCAAGCTATGGTATTACAGGAAATACGGCCTTGTCTCCCTATCAGTCTCTCGACAGGATGTCGCCAGTAAAGTATATCTATAACGGCAATACAGAAAGCGTGGGATATGCGCCTTCAGGTATTTCAAACAGC
>NZ_VWSD01000337.1 GCF_009829685.1 Cellulomonas citrea | reverse complement strand
CGAGCCAGCGGACCGGCGCCGTCGCCCGCCAGCAGCACCGTCGGCTGGTGCCGGGCGTGCCGCACCCCGCCCGCCGCAGGGTACGGCGTGGCATCGGCTGCGAACGACCCACGCGGGCTCACCACCGAGAGACCCTCCACCGACGGCTCCGGCCACGGCCCAGGACCGGGGACCAGCGGCGGGCGGTAGCCCAGGTTGAGGTGCACCGGACCGGGCGACCCGGTTCGGGCGCCCGTCGCCGCGGCCACCGCGCGCGAGACGAGCTGACGCACGTCGCGCAGCTCACCGGGCAGACCGCTCGGCGCCGGGACGTCGACGATCAGCCGGCAGGCCGGGCCGAACATCGCGGGCTGGTCGGTGGTCTGGTTGGCGCCCACACCGCGCAGCTCGTGCGGCCGGTCGGCCGTGAGCAGCAGCAGGGGGATGCCGCTGTGGTGCGCCTCGAGCACCGCCGGGTGCAGGTTCGCCACCGCCGTGCCCGACGTGGTCACGACCGCGACCGGTCGCAGCTCACCGGACTCGGCGGCCGCACGGGCCAGGCCGAGCGCGAGGAACGCCGCCGACCGCTCATCGATCCGCACATGCAGCCGCAGCTGCGGCGCACCAGCCGGCCGGTCGTCGGACGCGGCGTCGGCCAGCGCGAGCGCCAACGGTGCGCTGCGCGACCCGGGGCACAGCACGACGTCCCGCACCCCGAGCGCCGCCATGGCCTGGACCAGCGCACGCGCCGCA
>NZ_VWSD01000336.1 GCF_009829685.1 Cellulomonas citrea | reverse complement strand
CGCCGCGCTCATGGACCTGGACTGCACGGTCTACATGGGTGAGGAGGACACCCGCCGCCAGGCGCTCAACGTCGCTCGGATGCGGCTGCTGGGTGCCGAGGTCGTGCCGGTGAAGATCGGCTCACGCACCCTCAAGGACGCGATCAACGAGGCGCTGCGGGACTGGGTGGCCAATGTCGAGACCACGCACTACCTGCTGGGCACGGTGACCGGGCCGCACCCGTTCCCGTCGATGGTCCGCGACTTCCACAAGATCATCGGCGAGGAGGCCCGCGCCCAGCTCGCGCAGGAGATCGGCCGGCTGCCCGACGCTGTCGCGGCGTGCGTGGGGGGCGGCTCCAACGCGATGGGCATCTTCAACGCGTTCCTCGACGAGCCCTCGGTCAACCTGTACGGCTTCGAGGCAGGTGGCGAGGGCATCGACTCCGGGCGGCACGCGGCCCGGTTCTCCGGCGGCGAGCAGGGCGTGCTGCAGGGCGCACGGTCGTTCGTGCTGCAGGACGAGGACGGCCAGACGCTCCCGTCGCACTCGGTCTCGGCGGGTCTGGACTACCCGAGCGTGGGACCCGAGCACGCCTGGTTGCACGAGCTCGGCCGGGTGGACTACCTGCCGGTCACCGACGAGGAGGCGATGGAGGCGTTCTCGTCGCTGTGCCGGACCGAGGGCATCATCCCGGCGATCGAGTCCGCGCACGCCCTCGCGGGTGCGGTGCAGCTCGGCCGGCGGGTGGGTGACTG
>NZ_VWSD01000335.1 GCF_009829685.1 Cellulomonas citrea | reverse complement strand
GGTCGCGGCCCGGCGCACCGCGAGGCCCTTGCCGATCCCGCCGAGGTCGATCGCGACCCCGCCCAGGTGGAGCAGACCGAGCCCGCGCGCGGCGGGCAGCACCGCCGGCTGCCACGGCCCGGCCTGGGATGCGGCGGACGCCGTCGGGGTCGCCGCCTCGGACCCGCCCGCGCACAGCCCAGCAGGGTCCGACGGGGAGGCGATCACCTCGGCGAACGTCCGGTCGTACCCCCAGCCGAGCAGCACCTCGAGCACCCGGGGGTCGAACAGCCCGCCGGTGGTCCGGTACGCCAGCTCCGCGGCGGCCACGGCCTCCGTGAGCTCGGCCGGCACCCGGTGCCAGGCCTGCGGGGCACGGTTGGCGCGGCTGAGCGCCGAGGTCTCCTCGAACCGGGTGAGGTGCGTGGCCACGGCACGGATCACCTCGACGGCCCGGTCCAGCGCCTCGTCCGCACCGGGCCGCGGGTCGACGACCCGCAGCTCGATGTCGCTGGCCATCGAACGGAACGTGCGGGTGAGCTCGCGGGTCGCGGTGACCGCACTCATCCGGACGCCTTGGTCGTCGTGTTGACCGGCGGGGCGGGGGCCGGGGCCGCGGGGGCCGGGGCGGGGGCGGCCGCCTGGGCCGCGGGTGCGGCGGCTGCGGGTGCCGGTGCGGCCGCCGCGGCGCTGCCCGACGACGTCTGCTTCTTGCTGGTCGACGACGAGCGCGGCCACGTTCGACAACCCCTCGCGCACGACGGCGACG
>NZ_VWSD01000334.1 GCF_009829685.1 Cellulomonas citrea | reverse complement strand
ACGCCAACGGCGTCGACACCTTGAAAAACATCATCAGGAACCGCGAACTGGAAGGCCGCTTCGAGTTCGACCATGCGGCGGTCGCGACCGGCATCGGCGCACTGACCGGAACATGGGGCGCGCAGTTCGGCCATCGCGAACTCGGCACCGACGGCAGTCTCGGCGGCCTGCTGGCGCAGACGAACACCAACACCGCCGCGGTGTTCGCGTTCGAACAGATTCAACTCACCGACACGCTGCGCATGCAGGGCGCGGGCCGCATCGAGAACCATATCGTCAAGGGGCTGGCGCCGACCTTCCCGGCGGACTTTCTGCCGCCGCCCAATACGTTTTCGGAGGAGCCTGCGCGGCGCACCTTCACGCCGAAAAGCACCAGCGTCGGCCTGCTGAAGAACCTGCCATGGGACATGGTGGCGACGCTGAATGCCCAATACGTTCAGCGTGCGCCTGCGGCGCCCGAGTTGTTCTCGCGCGGATCTGATGGCGCATCGGGCACGTTCGTGATCGGAAATCCCAATCTGAAGATCGAGACCGCGCAGACCGCCGAGATCGGCCTCAAGCGCGCCAAGGGTCAATTGCGGTTCGAGACCAGCGTCTACTACACCTTCTACAAGGACTTCATCTTCAAGCAGGTCACCGGAAATTTCTGCACCGACACCTTTGCCACCTGCGGCGCCACCGGCCCACTGACGCAGGTCGCCTACGGTCAGCGCGATGCGACCTTCCGAGGCGCCGAAATCGCTGCCCAG
>NZ_VWSD01000333.1 GCF_009829685.1 Cellulomonas citrea | reverse complement strand
ACCCTCGCGCTGGCCCGGCGGGCGCACGGGGTGCCGACCCCGGTCGAGCCCCTGTACCTGCGCCGCCCCGACGCCGTCCCGTCCGCGGGCGCCAAGCGGGTGCTGGGGTGACCTGGACGCTGCGTCCGCTGGTCGCCGCCGATCTGCCGGACCTGGTGCGTCTCGAGGGGGAGCTGTTCGGCGCCGCCGCGTGGTCGCCCCAGTCGCTGGCCGACGAGCTCACCGGCCCGGGCCGGACGTACCTGGGCGCCGACGAGGACGGGGTGCTCATCGGCTACGCCGGGCTGTGGTTCGACGGACGTGACGCGCAGGTGATGACGATCGGCACCGACACCCGGCGGCAGAACCGCGGTGTGGGCCGTGCGCTGCTGCGGGAGCTGGCCGCGCAGGCCCGCGCCCAGGGCGCCACCCAGCTGTTCCTGGAGGTGCGGGTCGACAACGACCCGGCCGTGCACCTGTACGAGTCCGAGGGGTTCGAACGCCTCGGCCGCCGCCGCCGCTACTACCAGCCGGAGGACGTGGACGCATGGACGATGCGACTGGAGCTGACCGCATGAGCGCCCGTGACCAGGTGCTCGTCACCCCGGCGGCGCTCGCGGCCGAGCTGACCGCCGGCCAGGCCCCCGTGCTGCTCGACGTGCGCTGGGCTCTGGGACGCACCGACGGGCACGAGCAGTACCTGGCCGCGCACCTGCCGGGGGCGGTGTTCGTCGACCTGGACCGCGAGCTGGCCGCCCCGCCCACCGCGGCGGACGGGCGGCACCCGCTGCCGGCGCTC
>NZ_VWSD01000332.1 GCF_009829685.1 Cellulomonas citrea | reverse complement strand
CCGCGTCCGGGTCACCCCGGCGCACCGGCCCGGTGAGGGCCAGGATCGCGCCCGGTCCGGGCCGCTCCCCCGCACCCGGCGGCGACTGGGCCCGCAACGCGCCCTCGAGGGCCGCGTCGAGCAACGGGCGCAGCGTGCGGCCCGGGTCGGCGACACCGGCGGCGGCGAGCGCCTGCGCGGCCTGCGCGACGAGGACCACGAGGTGGTTCGCCCCGTGCGCGAGGGCCGCGTGGTAGAGCCCCCGGGCCTCCTCGGCGACCACGACGGGCTCACCGCCGAGCTCGACCACGAGCGCCTGCGCGATCGGCAGGAACGGCGCCTGCGCGGTGACCGCGAACGTCGCACCCTCCAGGTGCGCCACGTCGAGCGAGGTCCCGGTGAACGTCATCGCCGGATGGATCGCCAGCCCGATCGCACCGGCAGCCCGCGCCGGGGCCAGCACGTCGACCCCGAACCGACCGGCGGTGTGCACGACGAGCTGCCCCAGCTGCCAGGCGCCCACCTCGGCCAGGCCGGCGACCAGCGGCGCCAGCTCGTCATCGGGCACCGTGAGCAGCACGAGCTCGGCACGACGCACCACCTCGGGCACATCGAGCACGGGGACCCCCGGCAGCATGACCTCAGCACGTTCGCGGGACGCCTGCGAGATGGCGCTGCACGCGACCACCGGGTGCCCGGCCGCGCGCAGCGCACTGCCCAGGGCGGCACCGACCCGCCCGGTGCCGACCACTCCGATGCCGAGCCGACCCGGCCGGTCCGACGCGCTCGTCATGCCGGCG
>NZ_VWSD01000331.1 GCF_009829685.1 Cellulomonas citrea | reverse complement strand
ATGCATCGGGGTCATTCAGAACGATGATATCGTCGAAGATGGCCCGCCCGTTGGATTCTCCATGGCGCTCGATCAGGTCGGTCAAGAGTTGTAGATTTTTGACTTCGTGCCCGCCAGAGGTGCTGTATGCGCGGCCGGTTACGCTCATCGCATCGATCAGGTCTTTTGCTGTGTAACGCCGAACCGGCAAGCTTTGATAAGCGAACTCCAATGGCAGATATTTCTCTGGATTTTGGAGCGCTTGATCGACGTAAAAATTTATTCCTGCCAGCATCGCCTCAAAATGGGCGCGATGGTCAGGCTCCATGGCAAGAATCATCTTATCGACTTGCTCGTTGGAATAGGCAGCCGTCCTGGCGTATTTGTCGGCCTCCAGCATATTCGGCCCGAGCAATGCCGACAGTTCTCCTGCCCCAAACCGCCTAAGCATTTCGAACTGAAACATCCGATCTTGCATCTGTGTGTAGCCCACAGCGAACAATATATCCGTAGAACGATCTCCAGATATGTGCGGGACGCCCATGTGATCTCTGGATATTTCGACGACCGAAGATACCCCGCCTGCATAAACTCTCGGTACCGAATTCTCTTGCATCAAGGGCGCGCGCGGAGCGGTTTGCTCAATCGTAGAGCATGCCGACAGAACGAGACTCAACGTTATGACAGGTAAGGGTGCGCGCATTCGTTCCTCCGAGAAATAATGTATATGTTTATCTACATTTATTTTGGGGTCAAATGTGATGCCCCCGGTTACAAGGGCGCCGAAGGGGAGGCATTTCGGCTTGAT
>NZ_VWSD01000330.1 GCF_009829685.1 Cellulomonas citrea | reverse complement strand
CGCCGGATCGGCGAGGGGCCGAAGTGCCCCATGTCGGCGTAGAGCGCCTCGGCCCCCGTGATGGTGAGCACGACGGCGCCCATCGCGACGAACGCGATGAACGGGTGCTCGACGACGAACCCGACCGCGTAGGTGGGCGACAGCGCCGCCAGCACGGACGGGTTCGCCACGATGTGCGGCACCCCCAGCCCGGCGAGCACGACGAACCACAGCGCCATCACCGGCCCGAACGCCCGCCCGACGCTCTCGGTGCCCCACCGCTGGATGGCGAACAGTGCCGTGAGCACGACGACGGACAGCGGCAGCACGAGCTTCTCGAACCCCGGGTCGACGACGACGACACCCTCGATCGAGGACATCACGGAGATCGCCGGGGTGATGAGGCTGTCGCCGTAGAACAGCGCCGCACCGACCATGCCCAGCGCGAGCACCGCGGCGAGCGGCCGTCGGTCGGTGAGCTTGTCCCGCAGCAGCGCGACGAGCGCGAGGATGCCGCCCTCGCCGTCGTTGTCGGCCCGCATGATGAGCGCGACGTACTTGATCGACACGACGATCGTGATCGCCCAGAACACCATCGAGATGACGCCGAAGACGTCCACCGGGGTGGGCTGCACGCTGTTGTGGTCGATGCTGAACACGGTCTGCAGCGAGTACAGCGGGCTGGTCCCGATGTCCCCGAAGACCACGCCGAGCGCCCCGAACGCCAGCGCGACCCGGGTGCCCTGCCGGTGCGTGGGCTCGTCCGCGCCCTGCGTCTGGGGCGCCGGCGCGGCCGCCCCGCCCGACGCGGC
>NZ_VWSD01000329.1 GCF_009829685.1 Cellulomonas citrea | reverse complement strand
CCGGGGGAGCGGGGCTGCGCGGCTGGTGGCGGCGGCTCACCGGCCGGGGCGGACGTCGATGAGCCGCTCGCCGGGGCTCACCGAACGGCTCGACCTGCTCGGTGAGGCGCTCGAGGCCGGTCGAGGCGCGTTGCCGCCCGCACTCCTCGACGAGGGTGACCAGCTGCTGGCGACGGCGCGCGAACGCCTCGGGCTGGCCGGTGAGGCGACCGTCGTCGCCCTCGCCGGTGCCACCGGATCGGGCAAGTCGAGCCTGTTCAACGCCCTGGCCGGTAGTGCACTGGCACCGGCCGGCCCGACCCGGCCGACGACGGGCGAGGCCGCCGCGGCGCTGTGGGCGAGCGACCCGGAGGTGGCCCACGAGCTGCTCGGTTGGCTCGACGTCGGGGTGCGCCACGTCCTGCCACCGCGCGACGGGCTGCCCGCCGACCTCGTGCTCCTCGACCTGCCCGACCACGACTCGGTCGCCGTGGCCCATCGCGAGGTCGCCGAGCGGCTCTACCAACGGGTCGACCTGCTCGTCTGGGTGCTGGACCCGCAGAAGTACGCCGACGGCGTGCTGCACGAGCGGTACCTGCGTCCGTTGTCCGCCCTCGCACCGGTCATGGTGCTCGTGCTCAACCAGGCGGACCGGCTCACCCCCGACGAACGTGCCGCGTGCCTGCAGGACCTGCGTCGACTGGCCGCGGCGGACGGTCTGGGCCGGGTGCCTGTGCTGGCCGTGAGCGCCCGGACCGGCGAGGGAGTGGACGAGCTGCGTGGCCTGCTCGCCGCGGCGGCCGCCCGGCGCCGGGCCAT